>JACIWQ010000007.1 GCA_014360895.1 Thermoflexales bacterium
GCGGCTTTGCCGCCCGCCGCAGAATCCCTTATACAGAGATAAATGAGGTGACGCATGGGCTGGATTCGTGGCTGGGAATGGATCATCATCCTGGTCATCGTGCTCCTCATCTTCGGAGTGGGGCGGCTGGGGCAACTGGGCGCCGAGTTGGGGAAGGGCATCCGCAACTTCCGGGAGGCGCTCTCGGGCAAGCAGGAAGCGTCGGAAGAGCCGAAAGAGGAACCGAAGGCCTGAGGCCATCGGCCTTTCTTCTCCGGGCTCAGGGCGTCTCTCCCGCTCCCGGCCCTGGATAGGAAGGGGCATGGATTTTCTGAATATCGGCTCGGGGGAGTTCGTCTTCTTAATCCTGCTGGCCATCCTGCTGGTGGGACCCAAACGGGCCGTGGAATGGGTTCAGCAGTTCAGTCGCTTTGCTGCCCGCATCCGGCAGGAGTGGCTCGCCGTTCAGCGGGATGTCTTGAAGGAGGTCCAGGCGCTGAGCCAGGAGACCGCCAGTGCCCTTCAGCCGGCGCTCCAGGAGGCGGCGCAGTCGGTCCAGACCTTTCAGGAGGCCCAGCGGGAAATCGCTTCTCTCCAGAAGCAGATCGTGACCGAAGGGCTTCCCCTCCCGGATGTCCTGGAACCTACCGATGACTTTGCCGGATGAAAAAGCGGGGCGACGAGAGAAAATCGTTGCTGGAGCATGTGGAGGAACTCCGCCGACGGCTGATCCGGGCGCTTCTGGCCCTGGCTGTCGGCTTTATCATTAGTGCCCTGTTCACCAACCATCTGCTGGAGTGGCTGGCCCGACCGGTAGGAGGACTGGAGAACCTGGAAGCGATTGAGGTTACCGAGAACCTCGGTGTCTTTATGCAGGTTGCCCTCCTGGGCGGGGTCCTTCTGGCTATGCCGGTGATCGTCTATCAGGTCTGGCGATTTGTCACCCCCGGCCTCTATCCCCACGAAAAGCGGTACATCTACATCCTTGCTCCGGCCGCAACAATCCTCTTTGTTGCGGGCGCCGCCTTTGCGTACTTTGTGATGCTCCCCGCCGCGGTCCCCGCCCTTCTGGGTTTCGCTCCTATCCCCACCCGTCCCCGCCCGGCCAACTACATCTCCTTTGTGACCAACCTGATGTTCTGGGTCGGCGTCAGTTTTGAGATGCCGCTGTTCATCTTCTTCCTGGCGAAAGTGCGCCTGGTGGGCCCGCGCGACCTGTTGCGCAACTGGCGGGTCGCGGTTTTCCTGATCGCCCTCTTGGCGGCGCTGGTGACGCCGACGGGCGACCCCATCAATATGGCGCTGGTGATGGCTCCTCTGACGGTCCTCTACGGCCTGAGCGTCCTGCTGGCGCGCGTGGCCTACCGGGAGTCCGGGTAGAAGAAAACCGGCCCTGGTTTCCCCTGGGGACGGGCGGACGCCCGCCCCGCGCTCTTTCCAACTCCTCCGGACGCGTTACATCCCCGTTACGGTTCGCGGTCTCCCATTGATATTCCCTCGGGCAGAGGGTATACTGGAATCAGAACACGACCTGCCGCAGGCGGCCTGGATGTCCCTGCCATAAGGAGAAGAGGAATGCGCGCCCGGTGGATGCTCACCCTGGCCCTTGTTCTGACAGTCGCGGCATTGCCGAAGGGAGTCGCCGGCGATACCGGGCCGGTCACCCCGCTCCCGCCGGTGACCGCCACCGACGGCTTCGCCGGAACCTGCTACTCTTTCTACCCCGATCCCTACGGCCAGGTTCCCGGCCGCCCTTTCCTCCCCCTGATGCTGGCCGCCGGCTCCCGCTGGGACCGCTTTGATTTCTCCTGGCTCCAACTGGAGCCCAGGGAGGGACAATGGAACTTTGTAGCTCAGGACCAACTGGTGAGCGACCTGCGCGCTGCCGGGATGAACATCCTGGGCATCCTCCTCTGGACACCGAACTGGGCAGCTACCGGGAACTGCACCCCCCTCCCTGAATCGCTCCGACTGGACCTGCGGCCTGACCGGTGGCCCGCATCGGCTTTTCGCCAGATGGCCACCCCGATGAACAACGACCGTCCCCTCTGCATCACCACCCCGCCCCGGGGCCTCTACGAAGAGTGGAACGACTGGACGACCGCCGACGGCGACCCCGTCAATACCTGGGGCCGTTTCGTCTACACCGTCGCCTATCGCTATCGGGATTCGGTCAAATATTGGGAAGTCTGGAATGAGCCGGACCTTCACTGGTTCTGGAGCGGGACTTCCACCGACTATGCCCAACTCCTCAAAGTGGCCTACCGGGCGGTGAAGGCCGCCTGCCCGGATTGCCGGGTCCTCTTCGGCGGCATCGCGTACTATGAGAAACCCGATTTCTATCGCTGGGTACTGAACCGGTTAAAGAGCGACCCGGATGCGCCCACCTACAACTACTTCTTTGACGCGATGGCGATTCACCTTTACCATCGCTCTTCCAGCATCTATGACGTCACTCAATCTATCCGCAACGGCATGCGGGAGTTCGTCCCCGACCGCCCCATCTGGCTCACGGAGACCGGCTCGCCGGTCTGGGACGATTCGTCCGTCATCAGCCCCACCGTCCCCTACACCTGGTCCGCCCGGATGGACGAGGCGGCGGCCTACGTCCTCCAGTCCTACGCCAACGCGCGGGCGGCCGGGATTGAGCGCTACATCTTCTTCCGCGCCCACGACGACTACTGCGACAAGAACCGGGACGGCGATTGCGCCGATGAGGGGATTGACTACGGCATGGGCGAACTCTTCGGCCTGGTCCGGGACGACCGGAGCCTGCGCCCGGCCTACGTCGCCTTTCAGGTTGCCACAACCTACCTGGTCTCGCCGACGATGGTCACCAGCGTCAACTACTCCGACGGAGTGCGGCGGGTGACCTTCTGGGGGACACCCCGGGGGAAAATCAGCGTCCTCTGGAACACCGTCCCCACGGCGACGCTCTTCTCTTACCCGGAGACCTTGCCTGCCGCCACACTGGTGGACCAGCGGGGCGTCACTCGCACCATCACGGCGACGAACAAAGCGTACTCCCTCTTCCTTCCCGGCGCGACAGCCAACAATGGCGGCGGGGTGGGGACCTCTGACTACATCATCGGCGGGGAG
The DNA here is from genome assembly GCA_014360895.1 of Thermoflexales bacterium. GTDB lineage: Bacteria > Chloroflexota > Anaerolineae > B4-G1 > DUEL01 > SpSt-77. The sequence continues at coordinate 3,079 of JACIWQ010000007.1, forward strand.
CCGTACCTGGTGATAGAGACGGATACCATCCCGCCCACCGCGACCGTCCGCTCTGTGACGGTCTCCCTGCCCCCCACGGTCACCGTCTCCTGGGATGGGGCGGACGACGCGGCGGGCATCTGGCTCTACGACGTGCAGGTCCGGGAGGGAGCGGGAGCCTGGACGAACTGGCTGACGATGACCCCCACAACCAGCAGTGCTTACGTGGTCCCCCGGACGGGCACCTGGTGTTTCCGGGCGCGGGCGTGGGACCGGGCGGGGAATCGGGGGGACTGGTCGCCGGAACTCTGCGCGGCGGTCACCCTGACGCGCACCGTCCACCTGACAGTGGATGGAGTCTTCGGGGATGAGGACGGGGACGGGGCACGAGGCCCGGATGAGCCGACCATCACGGCAACGATGCGTTTGCTGAGCCCGGCGGGGGTGGATGTTGTCTCCCCCACGATGGGGACGTCGTGGGAGTTCACCGCGACCCTGCCGGTGGGGATATACACCCTGGAGGCGACGCCGGAGAGCTGGCCCTCCCCGCCGCCGGGGTGGCTACCCCGCCGGATGCCGGTGGAGGTCTATTCGGGGGTGGAGCCTCAGGAGGTCTTCCTGACCATCGGCCTGCGGCCCCATCGGGCCAGCGTGTATTTGCCAATAGTTCGGAGGGGCGTTGGTGCATAAATACTTCCTCGCCCCACATCACCAGCATTTTGTGGGTATTTGCGGTGTTTTTGCCCCACTTTTGGGCAAAAAACGACCGTTTTTAGGGATGGCATCTTCGCAAACCCGATTTATGCACCAAAGCCGTTCGGAGGTAGATATCTTAGGGCATTCCGACAATTTGTTTAATGGTGCGGCGTGGCGTGCCGATTGGAAACCACTTCGCTTCGTGGCGGCTGCAAGCGTTTTGCGGAGATGTCAAAATAGATTCGCCTCAATATGAGGTTACTCTTTTATTGAAGCCCTTGCTTTTTGCTCTTGTATCACTTTTTCTAATAGTTTTATTTCTGGCGTATGGGGGCTTTGGTAGGAGAGGTAGAGCCGCTCGCGAGCGCGAGTCATACCCACGTACAGCCAACGGCTCCGCTTGATGGTTTTCTCCTCCCGTTCTTCTTCTGAATCTTCGCTCTTGGAAACCGGGGGCAATGCTTGCAACTGGCATATAAAGACGACCTTAAACTCTAATCCCCTGACTCTTTCAAGTGTTGTTACATTCAATCTGTCTTGCACAAAGCGTGCCACATCTTCGTCCGATGGGTCCGGGGTATGCATCTCAAAGCCTCTGCTAAGAAAGAAGTTGCAAGCTTTATCTACGCCCGCTTTGGTAGGCAATAAGATAGCTATATCGTGCGGGTTGTAATGCCGGAGCAGACCTTTTATTTCACGCTCAGCTTGTCGCAATTCCTCGTCGAGAGAGTTGAATTGCCGGAGAACCGGCCAGGGACCGTGTCGCATTTTCTCCGGAATAATTTCTGGTTTCAATAGAATCTCTCCTTCTCGCTCAAGTTGTTTCAGTAACGCTTCATTCTGACACGCAAATTCGTAGGCTGTGACAAATATCTCGTATGTGTTCCGATATGGCCGTTTCAGAATTTGTGAACGTCCTACGACGTTAAAGCCTATATCTCGCCATGTAAAACTCCCAAAAACTCGCTGAGCTGGATCAGCGGTCATAAAGAAGTTATTCCTTGAGATATGTTGGATTACTCTAAACCAGGCCGGTGCGAAGTCCTGAGCTTCATCTACAAGTACGGCGTCAAAAATCTCCCCCGGAAGTTCTCCACAGAGAATGGCTCTTTGTAGAAGTATCGCGTGATCGTGATAATCATAACACTGCCTCATACCGTTCAAAATGGCCTGGTACCGTTGGAACAGTTTGAATACAGCCTTACGCTGATTTATCGTTAATCCTACCCTGCGCCCCGTACGTTCGGCGTTCAGGTAAGTCTCGCACTCAATTTGCAGCGTCTCCGGACTAAGAGGTAGCGTGTCTTTGATCCACTCTATCTCTTCAGCCAGGTAATCTGGTCGGAGATTGGACAGTTCTGGCAAGTCCAGTTGTTCCAGTGCCTTTCTTACGATACCCTCCAGGGATCCCTTGTGTTCCTTCTCATCTACGAATATCGGGTTAGCCAACCTTTCCTGCAGCATGTATCGGGCAAAAGCATGCCAGTGCCATACTTGGACCTTGGGTTGTAAGGGACTCAGTCTTTTTCTCAAGTGATTAGCTAACAAATAGTTCCGGGTAAGTACAAGGATGTTCCACTCAGGATGTATCTGATGCAAATAGTATGCCCGAAGTCCCAGTACGAACGTTTTTCCACTCCCTGCGACCCCACGGACGAGGCGCAACCGATATGTTTCCGCTGCGTGTTTTCCCTCTTCGGAAACTTCCTGTATCATCTCTTCATAAATTCCACGAAGCGCTGCCTCTTGTTGTTCGGGGTCAGCCACACTTAATTCCTCACCATCATCAATTATCACTGTTTCTTGGTGCAGGACCGCCTGTATCGCTTTCATCTGACGATCGTTTAATCCCTGGAATCCAGGTCGCTGATATGCTATTTTTTTTAATTGCTCCAGTAGTTTGGCGGAATTCTCCAAATGGTTGCTTGCAATCACGCAAGGTCGGTCGTGGTAACGTACCAATGCGGAGTGCAGTTGGAGATGCCGCTCTGATAAGTGGGTAAAAACTACAGCGTATGACCAGGGCACCATCAAGTTGCCCTGCTGATCCCGGAGTTCTTGCCTCTTTTTTAGCTCATCTGCTTTCCTTTGCGCCTTTTGCTCAATTTCCCGGACAGGGTTGGGTGCGGAGAACTTTGTGCCATCCCTCCTTTTGACTTCAATCTGATGAACATCGGATCTGGTAATTTCACTATAGTCTTTCACTTCCAGAAAGAACAACCCCAATTGTGGGTGAAGCAGCACAAAGTCCTGGGAACTATCTCCGGTTGGGAGCTCTGCCCATCCCAAAAATTCGTCAGGTAAATTCCGCAGTAAATTGTAAAAGCGGTTTTCGCCATGAGTTGGTTTTTCTCTTAGCGAGCCTATAATCCGTGCCATAGGTCTATGCCTCCTTGAGAAAGATTAATAGACTTTATCGGAAATAGCGCCAGGTAGCGCAGCACATATCTTCTCCAGTTAAGGAAAATCTGCGCTCGTCCGCGTTAATCCGCGTCCTATTTCCGATGAAGTTTAATGAGTGGGGTATCTATACAGGTTGGCTGTTATCTTTCTGGGAGGGCCAATCTTCGGTCCCGCTCCCAAGGGGGGAGCCGTTCCTCCTTCTCCGCCAGCAACTGCCGCAACTCAAAAATGCGGTCCCGCAGCATGGCCGCCTTCTCAAACTCCAGTTCCTCCGCCGCTTTCCGCATCTCCTTCTCCAATTCCCGGATGAGCCGCGCCAGGTCGTCTTTGGGCATCATCGTCACCGGCACTTCCGGCTGACGGGCCGTCTGCGCCCGCACCCGGTCGGTCAGATCGCGGATTTCTTTGACGATGGTGGCCGGGGTGATGCCGTGCTCCTGGTTGTACTTCATCTGGATGGCCCGACGGCGCTCCGTCTCCTCTATGGCCCGCTTCATGGAGTCGGTGATCCGGTCGGCGTAGAGGACGGCGGTGCCGTGGACGTGGCGGGCCGCCCGCCCGATGGTCTGGATGAGCGCGGTATCCGAGCGCAGGAAGCCCTCTTTATCCGCGTCCAGAATCGCCACCAGGCTCACCTCCGGCAGGTCCAGCCCCTCCCGGAGCAGGTTGATGCCCACCACCACGTCGTAGACGCCCATCCGCAGGTCCCGCAGAATCTCCACCCGCTCTATAGTCTGCACCTCGCTGTGGAGGTAGTGGACCTTAATGCCCAGTTCCCGCAGGTAGTCCGAGAGGTCCTCCGCCATGCGTTTGGTGAGGGTGGTGACCAGGACCCGCTCCCCCCGCGCGACCCGCTCCCGGATGCGCGCGATGAGGTCGTCCACCTGCCCTTTGGCGGGCCGGACGATGATTTCGGGGTCCACGATGCCGGTGGGCCGGATGACCTGCTGGACCACCTGCTGGCTCTTTTCCAGTTCGTAGGGGCCGGGGGTGGCGGAGGTGTAGATGACCTGGTTGACCCGCGCTTCAAACTCCTCAAAGGTCAGGGGACGGTTATCCAGCGCGGAGGGGAGCCGGAAGCCGTACTCCACCAGCGTCTCCTTCCGGCTCCGGTCGCCGTGGTACATCCCCCGAATCTGGGGGATGGTCATGTGGGATTCGTCTATGATGAGCAGATAGTCGGCGGGGAAGTAGTCCATTAGCGTCCAGGGCGGGGATCCGGGCGGGCGCTGCTGCAGGTGGCGGGAGTAGTTCTCAATCCCCGCGCAGTAGCCCACTTCGCGAATCATCTCTATGTCGTAGCGGGTGCGCTGTTCCAGCCGCTGGGCCTCCAGGAGTTTCCCCTGGGCGCGCAGTTCCCGGAGCCGCTCCTCCAGTTCGGCCTCAATATCCGCCAGTGCCTTCTCCCGTTTCTCCTCGGGAGTGATGAAGTGTTTGGCGGGGAAGATGGCGAGTTCGTCCAGTTCCGCCAGTACTTCGCCGGTGAGGGGGCTGATCTCGGTGATGCGCTCCACCTCGTCCCCCCAGAAACTGATGCGGTAGGCGGTCTCGCCGTAAGCGGGCATGACCTCCAGCGTGTCCCCCCGCACGCGGAAGCGGCCCCGGCCCAGTTCCAGGTCATTGCGCTCGTAGTAGATGCTGACCAGATGTCGGAGGACGGTCTCCCGACGGTGGCGTTCGCCCCGGGCCAGTCGCAGCGTCACCCGGCCCCACTCCTCCGGGTCGCCGATGGCGTAGATGCAGGAGACGGAGGCGACGATGATGACGTCCCGGCGGGAGAAGAGGGCGGAGGTCGCGGCCAGCCGCAGCCGGTCTATCTCCTCGTTGATGTCCGCGTCCTTCTCAATGTACAGGTCGTACTGGGGGAGGTAGGCCTCGGGCTGGTAGTAGTCGTAGTAGGAGACGAAGTACTCCACCGCGTTGTGGGGGAAGAACTGGCGGAACTCGGCATAGAGTTGGGCGGCGAGGGTCTTATTGTGGGAGATGACCAGGGTGGGCTTCTGGACGGCCTCTATGACTTTGGCCATGACGTAGGTTTTCCCTGTACCTGTTGCGCCCAGCAACGTCTGGTGCTTATAGCCGCGACGGAGCCCCTCCACCAGCGCGGCGATGGCTTCCGGCTGGTCTCCCGTGGGCTGGAATTCGGAGACTAACTGGAATCGGGGCATAGGACTGCGAAGCGCAGAATTAGGGATTGGGGCGGTCGGCGGCCTGGCGGGCCAGGGCGATGGCGCCCAGGACGCCGGCCCGGGCTCCCAATGCAGGCGGGACGATGTACTTCTGCATCTCTTCCTTATCCAGAATCGGGCGGGCCTGGATGTAGCCGTTCAGCAGTTCCGGCACCTCGGCCCGGATGCGGGGAAACAGGTGGTGCTGTCTCATCACCCCGCCGCCCAGGATGATGCGCTGAGGCGATAGGGTGCAGACGAAATTGGCCAACGCCAGGGCCAGATAGTGGGCTTCCAGCGCCCATGCCGGATGGTCGGGCGGCAGGTCCTCCGGCCGCGTGCCCCAGCGCGCCGCGATGGCCGGGCCGCAGGCCAGTCCTTCCAGACAATCGCCGTGGTACGGGCAGCAGCCCTCAAAGGGGTCGGCCTGTCGGTCGTGGGGGATGCGGATGTGCCCCATCTCGGGGTGGAGCAGGCCGTGAATCAGGCGACCGCCCACCATTCCCCCGCCGCCGATGCCGGTCCCGACGGTCAGATAGATGAACGTATCCAGCCCCTGGGCGGCGCCCCAAAGCCCCTCTGCCAGGGCCGCGCCGTTGACGTCGGTATCAAAGCCGACGGGCAGGTTCAGCCCCTGGCGAATCTCGCCCGCCAGGTCCACATTCCGCCAGCCGATCTTGGGGGTGGAGGTGATATAGCCGAAGGTCGGCGAGGCCGGGTTGGGGTCCACTGGGCCGAAAGAGGCGATGCCGACGGCACAAATAGCTCCTCCCAGCCGGTCCTGCTGGTCCCGGAAGAAATCCAGCGCCCGGCGGATTGTCTCCTGCGGGGTGGTGGTCGGGAAGCGGACCTCGGCGCGCAGGTCGTCGGGTCCTGTGCCGACCGCGCAGACGAATTTGGTGCCGCCGGCCTCAATGCCGCCGTAGAGAGCCGAGTCGGAGGGGAAAGGGTGGGTCATTTCTGCTTTTGGACCAGGCGGTAGACGAGTGTGGTACATCCTAACAGCGCCGTCATTGTACCGCGCGCAGGAGGGTTTGTCAACCGGCCAATCTGCGGTATACTGGGGCGACGGGTGAGGCGTCTATGGGGACAGTTCTACTGGCCAAACGGGTGTTCCGGAAACAGGCCCCGCCGCGAGGGATTACCGTCCAGGTCCTCAGCCTGGCATGGCCCGTCGTCGTGGAGCAGATGCTGGGGACGGCGGTGGGGCTGGTGAATACGTACATTGTGGGCCACCTGGGCGCGGCGGCGCTGGCGGCCGTCGGCCTCGGTTCGCAACTGGTGAACCTGCTGACGGCGCTGTTCAGCGCGGCCGGGGTGGGCGGGACGGTGTTGGTCGCCCGTTCTATCGGCGCCGGGGAGCGACGAGAAGCGGAAGCGTTCGCCGGACAGTCCCTGCTCCTGGCGCTGGCGATGGGGGCCCTGATGGCCGTCCCTTGCCTCTTCTGGGGCGGCGGGATGCTGAGGGCGCTGGGCGGCGCGCCGGATGTGGTCGCCCCGGGCCGGCTCTATTTGCTGGCGGTAGGGACGACGATGCCGCTGACCGCTCTGCTCTATGTGGGCAACGCGACCATCCGGGGCGCCGGGGATACCCGGACTCCGATGGTCATTATGGGGGTGGTCAACGGGGTCAACGCGGTTCTCTCGTGGGGCCTGGTCTACGGCGTCGGCCCGCTACCCGCCCTGGGCGTCCTGGGGGCCGGCATCGGCGCGGCGGCGGGGTCGGCCGTCGGCGGGGTGCTGACCGCGCGGGCCCTGATGCGCGGGCGGGCGGCCGATGGACTGCGGGTTTCCTGGGCCGCGTTGCGGTTGGACCCCGGGCGTGCCGGGCGGCTGCTGCGCATCGGGCTCCCCAGCGGGGCCGAGCAGGGGCTGATGCGGCTGGCCCAGGTGGTGATGGCCTCCGTGGTGACCGGTCTGGGCACCGCCGCCTACGCCGGACACCAACTGGGCATCCAACTGCTCTCGGTGGCCTTTACCCCGGGGTTCGCGTTCTCCGTCGCGGCGACGACGCTGGTGGGGCAGGAACTGGGGCGCCAGTCCCCTCAGCGGGCGGCGGCCTGCACCATGACCGCGTCGTGGCTGGCGCTGGCGGTGATGTGCAGCGGCGGAGTAGCCGCCTTTTTCCTGGCGGAGCCGCTGGTCCGCTTCTTCACATCCGACCCGGGCGTGATTGCCCAGGGGGCCATAGCGGTTCGGGGATGCGCCTTCATCCAGCCCTCGCTGGCCTGGTACTTCGTCCTCTCCGGCGCGCTGCGCGGGGCTGGAGATACCGGATACGTCCTGCTGGCTCAGGCCCTGCCAATCTGGCTGGTCCGCCTACCCCTTTCCTGGCTGTTGGGCATCGCCGCCGGCCTGGCCCTCCCCGGCATCTGGGCCGCGATGATTCTGGATATGAGCGTCCGCGCATTGATGCTGGGTCTCCGTTTCCGCAACGGCGCCTGGCAGCGCATCCGCGTGTGAAGTTTTTTACCACGAAGACACGAAGGCACAAAGGTTTAATTAACAATTAAAAAATTAACAATTCTTCGTGTCTTGGTGTCTTCGTGGTTTGGGGAAATCACCACCAAGACACGAAGGCACAAAGGTTAAATTAACAATTTAAAAAATTAACAATTAAAAAATTAACAATTCTTCGTGTCTTGGTGTCTTCGTGGTTTTCAGAAAAATCAAAAGACTTCGTGTCTTGGTGTCTTCGTGGTTTTCCGAAAAGGGGGAACCGTGCGCATTGAGCAGGTGGAGATTCGCTACATTCGCCTGCCCCTGAGGCGGCACTTTGAGACCAGTTTTCGCCGCACGCAGGAGCGCCATACCGTTCTGGTCACCGTCTGGGCCGACGGGGTGGAGGGGTGGGGGGAGTCCCCCGTAGAGGATGGCCCCTGGTTCTCGGCGGAGACGGTGGAGACGGCCTGGCACGTCCTGCGGGATTTCCTGATCCCGATGATGCTGGGGCAGGAGGTCGCGAGCGCGGCCGACGCCTTCGCCCGGATGGGACGGGTGCGCGGCCACCCGATGGCCAAGACTGGGCTGGAGGAGGCGCTGTGGGACGTGGAGGCCCGACAGAAGGGGGTCCCCCTGGCCCGGCTCCTGGGAGGCGTGCGGGACCGCATTGTGAGCGGCGTCAGCGTGGGCATCCAGGACTCCCTCCCCGAACTCCTGGAGCAGGTGGAGGGGTACCTGGCCCAGGGCTACCGGCGGGTGAAAGTGAAGATCAAGCCTGGCTGGGATGTGGATGTGGTGCGGGAACTGCGGCGTCGCTGGCCGACAGTGCCGCTGATGGTGGACGCCAATTCCGCCTACACCCTCGCCGATGCCGACCACCTGGCCGCGCTGGACGAGTGGGGCCTGCTGATGATAGAGCAACCGCTGGCCCACGATGACCTCTACGAGCACAGCTTGCTCCAGCGGCAGCTCCGGACGCCCATTTGCCTGGACGAATCGGTCCCCACCCCGGCCCACGCGCGGGCGGCGCTGGAACTGGAGAGTTGTCGCATCATTAACATCAAGCCGGGGCGGGTGGGAGGGCTATCCCAGGCCCGCCGCATCCACGACCTTTGCCAAGAGCGCGGGGTGCCGGTCTGGTGCGGCGGCCTGCTGGAGACGGGCGTGGGGCGGGCGCACAACGTCGCCATTGCCACCCTGCCCAACTATACCCTCCCCGGCGACGTCTCCGCCAGCGACCGCTATTACGAGCGGGATGTCGTCGTCCCCCCCTTCCGTCTCAACCCCGACGGCACCATAGACGTCCCTCCGGGGCCGGGCATCGGCGTGGAGATAGACCGGGATTTTCTGGAGACGGTCACCGTCCGGCGGGAGAGGTTCTCTCTATAACGAAACGTCACCCAACTGCAACTCTCTTGCCACATACCGGGATTGACGGATTTGCCATTTGTGCTATACTTGTGGCAACGGAGGACAGGGATGAACCGGCCGGTACTGGTGCTGAACGGCAACTACGAACCCCTGCATGTCTGCACGACGAAACGAGCTATGGGACTGATTCTTTCCGGGAAGGCCGTAGTGGTGGAGAACGGTCGCGGCTTCATCCGCACGGTCTCCGCCGTCTATGAACGGCCGTCGGTCATTCGCCTGGTTTTCGTCGTGCGTCGGCCCGCGCCGCGCGTCCGCCTGACCAAGCGGGAGATTCTGCGGCGGGATGAGTACCGTTGCCAGTACTGCGGTCGGGAATCTGCCAATCTGACGATAGACCATGTCATCCCGCGCCATCGGGGAGGCGAGCATTGCTGGGAGAACCTGGTGGCGGCCTGTCCTCAGTGCAACCGGCGCAAGGGGAGCCGCACGCTGGAAGAGGCCCGGATGACGCTCCTGCGGCCTCCCTTTGAACCTCGTCCGACCGCCCGGTACCTCTTCAGCACCTATCTGCGGGAAAATCAGGAGTGGGCCAAGTACATTGACGGGTGGTGATCCCCTCCGTCTCGGTGTTCTGGGCGGCACGTTTGACCCTCCGCATTACGGCCATCTGGCCCTGGCGGAGACGGCGCGCGTCCAGTTGGGATTGGCCCGGGTGCTCTTCGTCCCCGCTGGTGATCCACCTCACAAACCCGGCTATCCCCTCAGTCCGGCCGTCCACCGGGCGGCAATGGTGAAGGCCGCCATTGCGGATAACCCGGCCTTCGTCCTCTCCCGCGTGGACCTGGACCGGCCCGGCCCGCACTACACGGTGGACATGCTGGCGATGCTGAACGAGATGTTTGGAGGGGCCGAGTTTTACTTTTTGATGGGGAGCGACAGCCTGGACGAATTCCCGACCTGGCGCGACCCGGCGGGGATTATCCGCCAGGCGATTCTGGCGGTGATGGAACGGCCGGGATGGGCGGCCGACATGGAGGACCTGGAGCGGCAGGTCCCCGGAATCCGGGAACGGGTGGTCTGGCTGGACGCGCCCCGCCTGGACCTCTCCGCCACCGACCTGCGGCGACGGGTGCGGGAGGGACTGCCGGTCCGGTACCTGGTCCCTCCGGCGGTGGAGGCGTACATTCGGGAGCATGGCCTCTATGCCCGGGAAAATCCTGATTGTAGAAGATGACCTGGAGAGCCTGAAACTGATCGGGCTGATGCTCCAGAGTCGGGGGTATCAGATTGTCGCCGCGCAGAATGGGCCCCAGGCCCTGAGCAAGGCGGTCAGCGAATCCCCGGACCTGATTCTTCTGGATGTGATGATGCCCGGTATGGACGGCTATGAGGTGGCCCGGCGTCTGCGGGCCGATGAGCGCACGGCTGCCGTCCCCATCATTATGCTGACCGCTCGCGGGCAGGTGACCGATAAGGTGGCCGGTTTTGAGGCCGGCGCCGATGAATACCTGGTCAAACCGGTCCACCCGGCGGAACTGGTCACCCGGATAGAGACCCTGCTGGCCCGCTCTGCCCGTCTGGGGCCACCCGTGCGCGCCCCGCGCGGCAAGAGCATCGGCTTTCTGGGATGCAAAGGCGGCGTGGGGACCAGCACACTGGCGATGAATCTCTCCGTTGCCCTGATCCGGGGGCCGGCCTCCGGGAAGCGGGTCGTATTGCTGGACGCCCACACCGGTTCTTCTTCTCTCGCCTTGCAGATGGGCTTGCGCCCCCAGCAGGGCCTCCAGGTCCTGGCCGGGCGAGACCCTCAGGGGCTGACGGCGGATACGATTCTGACCTACGCCGACCGCCACGTGTCCGGGGTGCTGGTCCTGGGAGGACTGCCCGAGCCCCGGGGGACCGTCCAGTCTTTTACGCCTGCCCACGCCGAGGCGATCGTCCGCGCCCTGGTGGGTACCGTGGATTATGTTTTGGTGGACATGGGAACCGGACTGGACGCGGTCAACCAGGCCCTGCTGCGGGTGCTGGATTATGTGATGGTTGTCGTGGAGCCCCATCGGGTCAGCCTCCTGTTGACTCAGGCGTTGCTGGCCGCGCTGGATGCTCTGGAGGTCGGTCGGCATCGCCAGGGGGTTGTTCTGATCAACCGGGCTCCTACCTCCACCACCCCGAGTAAGGACACGGTAGAGGAGTTCCTCCAGCGGGAGATTGTCGTGGTCATTCCACCAGCGCCAGAACTGGCCTTCCAGTCTGCAGAACAGGGGACTCCAATGGTGATTATGCAGCCGGAGAGCCTGGTCGCGGTTCAGTTTCACCATCTGGCCCAACACATCGCATCCCGGTAACGATGGCCCTCTTGCCCCATTTCACCCATCCCTGGGACATCTCCCCCGCCGAGGCCCGGGCCCTTCAGGAGCAGTTGCGGGCTCAGGTGCGGGTGATCCCCCTGGCATCGCCTCCCCGATGGGTGGCCGGAGTGGACGTCAGCATTCAGGATGAGGTCGCCCGGGCGGCGGTTGTCCTGCTCTCCTTCCCCGACCTTTCCCCTGTGGAAGCCTCTACGGCTCAGGTGCCGGTCTCATTTCCCTACATCCCTGGCCTTCTGGCCTTTCGGGAGGGGCCGGCGGTGCTGGCGGCGCTGGAGCGGTTGAAGGGCCAGCCCGATGTCCTCATCTTTGACGCGCAGGGGCTGGCTCATCCTCGCCGGATGGGCCTGGCCACCCATCTGGGCATCCTCCTGGACTGGCCCAGCATCGGCTGTGCCAAATCCCGCCTGTGGGGAGAGCACGAGGAGCCCCCGCCGCAGCGGGGCAGTTGGGTGCCGCTCTGGGACGGCGACGAGGTCATCGGCGCCGTCCTCCGCACCCAAACGGACGTCCAGCCGGTCTACGTCTCCGTGGGCCATCGGGTGGACCTGGAGACCGCTGTGGAACTGGTGCTGGCCTGCGCGCCGACGTTCCGGTTGCCCGAACCCATCCGCTGGGCCCACCGGGTAGCAGGCGGGGAGAGTCTGCCCCCCGCCCGCCAACCGATGCTGTTTTAGAGCGAATATGCTGCAAACCCGACAGGTAAGAAGCGCCCTGAAAGGACTGGGCATCCTTTTGCTGACCGTGGTGGCGGCCCTCGGTGGGGGATACCTCCTGGCCGAGTTCGGGCCCCTCCTGGCCGCGGTGGGCCTGGTTGCCCTGGTGCTGGCCCTGTGGATGCTGCAGAACATAGAAATCGCCTACTGGGCCGTCATCGGCGTTATCTGTCTGCTCCCCTTTGCCTCTTTCCCCTTTGACATTGGCTTCCGCCCCACTTTCCTGGACGCGGCGTTGGGGATGCTCTTCGTCGTCTGGCTGCTCCGCTGGATGGCCGACAGTGAGCGCTCTTTCACAGCGACCGGGCTGGGGGGGACGGTGTTGCTGTTTCTGCTGCTGGTGCTGACGGCCTTTGTCCTCGGCCTGGGCCACGCTCCGCTGACATCCTACGTCGTCCGTCACTTTGCCGAGATTCTCCTGAGCATTCTGCTCTTCTTCCTGGTGGTCAATACCGTGCAGGATACGGGACGGCTGGAGCGGCTGGTCCGGGCCCTCATCCTCTGTGCGTTTGCCGAGGCGGTCCTGGGCATTCTTCTCTACGCTATCCCGGACGACTGGGCCATCCGCGCCCTTTCGGCGCTGCGCGTCCTGGGCTACCCCTCGGGGCCCGGCGTCCTGCGGTATATTCAGGATGACCCCACCCTTCCCCAGCGGGCCACCGCCACCTCGGTGGACCCCAACATCCTGGGGAGTCTGATGAACCTCTCGTTGGCGCTGGCTGTCCCCCAAATGTTTGCCCGCCGTCCGCTGATCCGGCGGCGCTACCTGGTGCCCATCCTGGGGACTCTGGCCCTCTGCCTGGGGCTGACCATCTCCCGGGGCTCCATGGCCGGTGCCGGAGTGGCCCTCATCGTGGTGGCGACGCTTCGGTACCGGAAACTGTGGTGGCTGTTGCTGGCCGTGAGTGTTCTTCTCCTGCTCCTTCCCCAGACCCAGACTCTGGTGGCGCATTTCATCGCCGGCCTCCGGGGAGAGGACCTGGCGACGCAAATGCGCTTTGGGGAGTACAAAGATGCCATCACCCTGATTATGCGCTACCCGGTACTGGGCGTAGGCTTCGCGGGTTCCCCCGACGTGGATACGTATATCGGGGTCTCCAATCTCTACCTGATGATTGCCGAACAGACCGGTTTGGTTGGACTGGCGGCCTTCCTGACCGTGATGGGGGTCTTCCTGGCCCGCTTCTGGCGGACCCGCGCCGGTTTCCGGCGACGGGCTGGCGATGTTCAGGGAGAGGCGGCACTGGAGACCTTAGAGCCTCTCTGGTGGGGGCTTCACGCGGCGGTCATCGGCGCGCTGGTGGGGGGACTCTTTGACCACTATTTCTTCAACCTGGACTTTCACCACTCGGCGACGCTTTTCTGGCTCATCATCGGGCTGGCGACGGCGGCTACGGAACTGGTCCGCAAGGTGGGGGGCACGGAAACCATTGGGGGACACGCGGAAAGTGTCCGGCGGGGTTCCCCCGCAAGTTTACCAAGTTCATCCACGACCTGGAGGAAGCTATGACCCAACACGCACGTGAACCTGTGATCGTTTCTGCGGCCCGGACGCCCATCGGCCGGTTTCAGGGGACGCTGGCCCCTCTATCTGCTCCCGAATTGGGCGCGGTGGCGATCCGCGCGGCCGTAGAACGGGCGGGCATAGACCCCGCTCTGGTGGAAGAGGTGCTGATGGGGAACGTAGTCCAGGCCGGGGTGGGGCAGGCCCCGGCCCGGCAGGCGGCCATCAAGGCCGGCCTCCCCCCCACCGTCGGCGCGACGACGGTCAACAAGGTCTGCGGCTCCGGCCTCAAGGCGGTGATGCTGGCGGCGGCGATGGTCGCGGCGGGCGACGGTGACGTCTTCGTGGCCGGCGGCATGGAGAGCATGAACAACGGCCCGTACATGCTGAAGCAGGCCCGCTTCGGCTACCGACTGGGCGACGGCAAACTGGTGGATGCGACCGTCCACGATGGCCTGTGGTGTCCGTTCCAGGACTGGCATATGGGCAACGCCGCCGAGTGGATTGCCCGGGAGTACGGCCTGACCCGCCAGGAACTGGACGAGTATGCCTACAGGAGCCATATGAAGGCCATCGCGGCGATAGACGAGGGGCGGTTTAAGGAGGAGATTGTCCCCGTCCAGGTGCCGCAGCCGAAGGGGGGGCCGATTCTCTTTGACACCGACGAGTGTCCCCGGCGGGATACCTCGCTGGAGGCGCTGGCCCGCCTGAAGCCGGCCTTCCAGCCGGACGGGATGGTGACGGCGGGTAACTCTCCCGGCATCACCGACGGCGCGGCGGCGCTGGTGGTGATGAGCCGGGCGAAGGCGGAGGAATTGGGCCTGCGGCCGCTGGCCCGGATCGTCGCCTATGCTCAGGCGGCGGTGGAGCCATTGAAAATCTTCACGGCGCCCATCTTCGCGGTCCGCAGACTCTGGGCGAAGACGGGCACTTCGGTGAACGACTACGACCTCTACGAAATCAACGAGGCATTTGCGGCCCAGGTGGTGGCCGACGGCAAGGAACTGGGTTTGCCCTGGGAGCGGGTGAACGTGAATGGCGGCGCCATCGCTCTGGGACATCCCATTGGTTGCTCCGGCGCGCGCATTCTGGTCACCCTCATCTACGCTCTCCGGCATCGGGGGCTCCGTCGCGGCCTGGCGTCCCTGTGCCTGGGCGGCGGCGAGGCCGTCGCGATGGCCGTTGAGTTGGAGGAATAAGATTTGCGGCGGCGGCCGGAGGCCGCCGCCGCAAAGTCCCGTTGTCGGTTGCGGCAGCGCAGTCGCCGCAGCGGATGTCCGCCTTTACCCCGGCAGGTCCTCTATACCGTTCCCTTCCCGGTTCATTTCCCCCAGTTCCCCGGTGACGGTGAAGATCACCCGCTCGCAGATGTTGGTCACCCGGTCGGCGGCGCGCTCCAGGTTATGGGCCGCCCAGAGGAGATGGTTGGCCTGGTCTATGTTCTTCGGGTCCGCCAGGATGTAGGTGACCAATTCCCGGTAGACCTGGTTGTAGAGGGCGTCTACTTCGTCGTCCTCGGCCGGGATGGCCCGGGCCAGCGCCACGTCCCGACGGGCGAAAGCATCCAGGGCCCGATGGAGCATGCTGCACGCCTTTTCCGCCATCCGGGGGATGTCTATGAGGGGCTTTATCAGCGGCTGGTCGCCGATCATCAGATTGATGCGGGCGATCCCCTTGGCGTAGTCCCCCATCCGCTCCAGTTCGGAGGAGAGGTCCAGAATCGCCGCCAGTGCGCGCAGGTCGCTGGCCATCGGTTGCTGGGTAGCGATCAACACCAGCGCGTCGGATTCAATGGCAAACCGCCGGGCGTTGATGTCCCGGTCCTGGGCGATGATGCGCCGGGAGGCCTCAAAATCCCGCCGCTTCAGCGCGTCCACCGATTCGGCAATCGCCCGCTCCACCATATTCCCCAGGACCAGCAATTCGTCCTGCAGGCGCTGCAGTTCCCGGTCAAAAGTCTCTCGGGGCATACCTCCTCCTTCCTCCCCTACTTCCTACTTCCTACTTCCTACTTCCTGCTTCCTGCTTCCTGCTTCCTGCTTCCTGCTTCCTGCTTCCTGCTTCCTATCCCGCCCGCCCGGTGATGTAGTCCTCGGTCAGTTTTTGGGCCGGACGGGTGAAGATGACCTCGGTGGGGCCGAATTCCACCAGTTCCCCCAGCCAGAAGAAGCCGGTCCAATCCGAGACCCGCGCCGCCTGCTGCATGTTGTGCGTCACGATGACGATGCAGTAGTTCTCCCGCAGACGGCGCATCAGTTCTTCTATTTCCAGCGTGGCAATCGGGTCCAGCGCCGAGCAGGGCTCGTCCATCAGGATGACCTCCGGCTGGACGGCGACGACGCGCGCCAGGCAGAGCCGCTGCTGCTGGCCCAGGGAGAGGTTCAGCGCGTTCTGCCGAAGGTTGTCTTTGACCTCGTCCCAGAGGCCCACATCCCGCAGGCTTCGCTCCACAATCTCATCCAGGTTGCGGTGGCGGTGGATGCCCAGGACCCGGGGGCCGAAGGCGACGTTATCGTAGATGGACTGGGGGAACGGGTTGGGCCGCTGAAAGACCATCCCTACCCGTCGGCGCAGGTCCACCACGTCCGTGCCCGGCGCGTAGATGTCCACCCCGTCCAGCAGGACCCGCCCCTCCACCCGCGTGCGCGGGATGGTGTCGTTCATCCGGTTCAGGCAGCGCAGGAAGGTGGACTTGCCACACCCCGAAGGCCCGATGAGCGCCGTAATCTGCCGGTCCGGGATGACCATAGAGATATCGGAGAGGGCGATTTTATCGCCGTAGTAGAAGTTCAGATGTTCCACCCGGATTTTGGCGTCGTTCATACTTTCCTCATCCGGACGCAGATGAGCGCCGGTTTTCTCTGATGAAATCTGCGTATATCTGCGTCCGCCTCAGATGGGTGGGCGGCGGGTGTGCCAGTCGGTGGCCTGCTCGTAGGCGTAGGCCACCCGCAGGACGGTCGTCTCCCCCAGGGCCGGGCCCATAATTTGCAGTCCGATGGGTAGGCCCTGCGCATCAAACCCGCAGGGGATGCTGATCCCGCAGATGCCCGCCAGGTTGACGGAGAGGGTGAAGATGTCGGAAAGGTACATCTGGAGTGGGTCCTCCGTCTTCTCGCCGATGCGGAAGGCGGTGGTGGGACTGGTGGGGGCGACGACCACATCCACCTGCTCAAAGGCGCGGTCAAAATCCCCTTTGATGAGGGTGCGCACTTTCTGCGCTTTCAGGTAGTAGGCGTCGTAGTATCCGGCGCTGAGGGCGTAGGTGCCCAGCATGATGCGCCGTTTGACCTCCGGGCCGAAGCCCCGGCCGCGTGTTTGTTTGTAGGTGTCCTCTAAAGAATCGCCGACGATGCGCAGGCCGTAGCGGACGCCGTCGTAGCGGGCCAGATTCGCGCTGGCCTCCGCCGGAGCGATGAGGTAGTAGACGGGGAGGGCGTAGTCGGTGTGAGGCAGGCTGACCTCCACGATTTCGGCGCCCAGGTCGGCCAGTTGCCCCAGGGCGGCGCGCACGGCGGCCTCCACCTCCGGTTGGATACCGGCGATGAAGTACTCCCGGGGGACGCCGACCCGCATCCCCCGGATGTCGCCGGTCAACGCGGCGGTGTAGTCGGGGACGGGGACGTCCAGCGAGGTGGAGTCCTGGGGGTCGTGTCCGGCGATGACGCTCAGGAGAATCGCCGCGTCGGTGACGTCGCGGGCCAGAACGCCCACCTGGTCCAGCGAAGAGGCGAAGGCGATCAGCCCGTAGCGGCTCACCCGCCCGTAGGTGGGCTTCAGGCCGACGATGCCGCAGAAGGCGGCGGGTTGGCGGACGGAGCCGCCGGTATCGGTGCCCAGCGCGCCCAGACACTCCCCAGCGGCGACAGCGGCCGCGCTCCCTCCGCTGGACCCGCCCGGGACCCGCTCCAGGTCCCAGGGGTTGTGGGTGGGGAAGAAGGCGGAGTTCTCGGTAGAGGAGCCCATGGCGAACTCGTCGGTGTTGGTCTTGCCCAGGATGACGGCCCCGGCGGCCTTCAGCCGGGCGACGACGGTGGCGTCGTAGGGCGGGACGAAATCCTCCAGGATGCGGGAGCCGCAGGTGGTGGGGATGCCCGCCGTGCAGATGATGTCTTTGACGGCAATGGGGATGCCCTGGAGGGGCAACTTTTGCGGTTGCCGGCCCATCGCGTCGGCCGCGCGGGCCTGCTCCAGCGCGACCTCCGGCGTCAGCGTGATGTAGGCCCGGACGTCGTTATCCACGGCCAGGATGCGGTCTATCACCGCCTGGGTCAACTCTACGGCGGAAATCTCCCCCGCATCCAGGAGCGCGCGGGCCTGGTGGATGGTCAGGTCGTAGAGGTGCACTCAGTCCTCCTTTGCCAGCAGAGTCTCTATAACCTGGACAAACTCTTCCGCCTGGGCGATGGCTTCTTCTACCTGTTCGGGGGCGAAATCCCGGCGGCGTTCGTAGTCGGCTTCCAGGCGGTGTTTGAGGGCACGCCGGAACCAGTGGCTGTACTTCTCGTCTACCTCACCCGTGCGGACGAAGTGGAGGCCGAAGAGGGAGACCGTTCCGGTGTGGGATTTGGCGCGGATTCCCCGCGCGGCCAGCGCTGCGTCCGCCGCGTCCAGGAAGGCATAGTAGACCAGGGACATCGCCGCGCCCCAAAATTGGGATTGAACCATCAATCTGGCCTGCTGGATGCGCTCTCGTGCCGATTGCAGAAACTGTTGCACCACTTGTTCCGGTTTTCCCTCCCCCACCATAATCGGCTCTCCTTTCAGTGGGATGCCCTCTTCGGCAACGTTGCGGATGAAGGGGGTGCCCAGCGCGCATTGGGCCGCCAGGTCTGCCGGGGTCATTTCCAGAACTTCCAGATGCACCCCCTCTCTCCAAGGGCGGGCGGTGAGTTCCAGGAGGGTGTCCGTTACCTCGGGCGTGCGGGAGTCCACCACCACCAGCAGGTCCACGTCCGATTCGGGGTGGGTATCGCCTCGGGCCTTGGAGCCGTAGAGGATCAGGCGCTGGACGCGGCCGGGCAGAGCCCGTTCCAGTTCCCGGCAGAAACGGGCCACGGCCCGCCGTTCGGCCGGCCGCAGGTGCTTCAGGCGGGGGTCGCGCGTCTCCATAATCCCGTAATTCCGTGCCCTGTATTCCGTCAATCCCAGATGGCGGGCACTTTAAAGCAGTTCTCCTCGGCCTCCGGGGCGTTGGCCAGGATGTCCTCCCGGGGGGCCGGGGGGCGCGGGTCGTCGGGCCGCATGACGTTGCGCAGGGGCAGGACGGTCGCGGTGGGGGGAATGGCTTCGGTATCCAGTTCCTGCAGGCGCGCGGCGTATTCCAGCACCGCCGAGAGTTGCTGGCGGAAACGCTCTTTTTCCTCTTCGGTCAGAGCCAGCCGGGCCAGGTCGGCAATGTGCTCCACTTCCTCTCGGGTCAGGATCACGGTCCACCTCCTTGCTGGTTACCCATATTATAACATGCCTGGGCACAGGGGCAATGAGGAGTCTCAGAGCGTGGAAAAGACGGAGGTTTGAGGGCGCAACCGTGCCCCCAAACCTCCGTTTATCCTCCCCCACCTACAGGGACCGATATACCTCCACCGTCTGGGCGGCGATGTGGGCATGGGTGTAGTGGGCCAGGACCCGCTCCCGCCCCCGCCGGGCCAGTTCCGCCCGCAACGCCGCGTCGGTGCGGAGGCGCTCCAGGCACGCCCGCAGGGCCTCCACGTCCCCTTCCGGGAAGGTGAGCCCCGCGTCGCCGACGACGTGGGGGATTTCGCCGCAGGTGGAGCCGACCACGGGCACCCCGCAGGCCATGGCCTCCACCAGGACCCGACCGAATTGCTCTATCCAGTTGGGACGGGAGCGGGAGGGGAGGACCAGGACGTCCAGCCGGTGGTAGAATTCGGGCATCCGAGGCGAAGGGAGGGTGCCCAGAAAGGCCACCCGTCCGGAAAGCGCGGGCGCGGCGGCTTGTTTTTCCAGGATGGGGCGCATGGGCCCGCTCCCCAGAATCTCCACCCGCACCCCGGGCATCCCCGCGACGGCCTCCAGCAGGAGGTCTGCCCCCTTCTCCTCCACCAACCGTCCGGCGAAGCCGACGGTGAAGGGGCGGTCCGTCTCCCGGTGGGGTGGGGGGGCGAAGTGGTCCGGGTCCACACCGAACTGGGGGATGACGGCCAGCGGGCCGGTGTACCCCTTGGCCCGCCAGACCCGCGCGGCAGTCTGGCTGCCCGCGATGGCGGCATCCGCGTGGCGCAGGCAGTAGCGCTCAAAGAGGGAGAAGGGGGGCGGATAGCGCCGGAGCAGGTTCTGCCAACTGAACCAGAGGGTCCGGCAACCGGCCCGTCGGGCCAGGACCATCCCGTGGAAGGTCGCCAGGTTGTAGGGCTCCTCGTCCAGGTGGACGACCTCCGGATGAAAGGCCTGAATCTGGCGGGCCAGGCGCGGGTAGAAATGGAGGTGGAAGTGGCCGTTGAGGGCCATCGTCTCCACGACCAGTTCGTAGCCCTCGGTGTGGGCCCGCTCCAGGGGGAGGAGGCCGCGCTCGTCCTTCCAGTACGGCGGGACGACGGCCCGCAATTCCACCCCCAGGCGCGCGATTTCCTCCAGTTTCCGCTGGTAGATGCCGACGATGCAAGCTTTGGAGAGGAGGAGGACGCGCATATCGCATATCGCTTATCGCGTATCGCTTATCGCTTATCGCGGATTGCTTATCGCGGGTTGCAAATCGCCGATCGGGAACCTGTGGCGCAGGATTTGTCTTGTGCTAATGACCGCGCAGGACGAGGGGCAGGTAGACCGAATATTCCAAGGTCTTGAATACACCGCTGCCCAGTGTTCCAGCGTAAAGGACGGAATGTTCCCCGGGAGCAAGGGCCAGAGCCAGTACCCAGAGATTGGTCAGACCGGTGTTCAACGGGCTCCAGTTTGTGCCACCATCCGTGCTTTTAAAAACACCGCTACCCCCTGTCCCAGCATAAATGGTGTTTGGGTTCTGGGAGTCTATTGCCAGAGCACAGACCCACTGATTGTCTAACCCAATCTGGCTCCAGTTTGTGCCGCTGTTCGTGCTCTTGAAAACACCGTCGTATGTCCCCGCGTAGAGGATGGACGGAGTTTGCGGATTCATTACCAGGGTCTGAATATAAAAATCGGTCAGGCCAGAGTTGATCTGACTCCAATTCTCCCCGCCGTCCGTACTTTTGAAGACGCCGCTGCCGTTTGTCCCGGCATAGAGGGTGTCGGGGTTATCCGGGTCTATAATCAGGGCGTTAATGTAGCTACTGTACGACAGGCCATTGCTGGCCGCGCTCCAGTTTGTGCCGCTATCCGTGCTTTTGAAGACCCCGCCACCGTATGTCCCGGCATAGAGGATGGATGGGTTTTGGGGGTCTATTGCCAGTGCCCAGGTGGGGGTATAGGTCAACCCATTGTTGATCGCACTCCAGGACGAACCGCCATTTGTGCTTTTGAATACACCGCCATATGTCCCGGCATAGAGGGTATCGGGGTTATGTGGGTCTATTGCCAGAGCCGAAACCTGGAAATCGGTTAGGCCGGTGTTAGCTGCACTCCAGTTCGCACCGCCGTCTGTGCTTTTGAAGATGCCACCGCCACCTGTCCCAACGTAGAGGGTACCGGAGTTATGGGGGGGAATTACCAGGGCATGAGGAATGGAAGCAATCAAGCCGCTGTTAGCCGGGCTCCAGTTCGTGCCGCTATCCGTGCTCTTGAACGCGCCCCTGCCGTTCGTCCCCGCGTAGAGAGTGTTCGGGTGTTGCGGGTCTATTGCCAATGTGTTGATATTGGTCGGGCTATTGTTGACGAAGGTCCAGTTTGCACCGCCATCTGTGCTCAGGAACACGCCGCCGTTACGTGTCCCAGCATATACTGTGCTCGGATTCTGCGGGTCAATCGCCAGGGCCAGAACCACGAGGTCCGTCAGACCGTTGTTGACCTCTCTCCAGTTCTCGCCACCATCTGTGCTCTTGAATACCCCGTTACCACCTGTCCCAGCGTAGAGCGTGCCCGAATTCTGCGGGTCTACCACCAGGGCCCGAATGCCCATCGTGGTTAACCCTGAGCCAACCGCACTCCAGGAGGAACCGCCGTCCGTGCTTTTGAATACACTGCTGGCAGCGCCAGCATAGATGGTGGACGGATTTTTGGGGTCAATTGCCAGGGACTGAACGAAGGGATCGTTCAGGCCGTTGTTGACTGCGCTCCAGCTTGCGCCGCCGTTCGTACTCTTGAACACCCCATTACCATTTGTCCCTGCGTAGATGGTACTGGAATTTTGGGGGTTTATCACCAAAGCGCGAACATAGACAAAGGTGGTGCCTATACCGTAGTTGATAGGACTCCAATTCACACCACCGTTTGTGCTTTTGAACACGCCGCCGCCCCCTGTCCCGGCGTAAATGGTGGACGGGTTTTTCGGGTCAATCGCCAGAGCTGGAACCCAGGTGTTCGTCAGACCGGTGTTGACCGCGCTCCATGACGAACCGCCATTTGTGGTTTTGAAAATACCCCCACCCGCTGTTCCGGCATAGATGACATTGGGGTTCTGTGGTTCTATCGCCAGGACGTAAATGCTTCCGCCCTCCGGGCCAATGTTGGTCCAAATGCCGGCTCCAGCAAAGGTGGTACTTGTCCCACCGACGCTCAGCAGAAACACCAGGACGATGAGCAGGACTCTCCTGAAGGTAGTTGTGCGTTTCATTGTGAACCTCCTTCCAAGTGGATGATCGTTGTGCATCTGAAAAGAGGAATTCACAATGTTCTCGGAATTTCTGCATTCTCTGTGTTCTCTGCGGTAATCTTCATTCCCCCCGCATCATCCGGCGGGCGATGGCGTTATGGCGCTCCACGATGGGGCCCAGGTCCACCGTCAACAACTGACCCTCCTCCACCACGACGCGGCCGTGGATGACGGAGAGGTCCACCCGCTGGGGGGTGCAGAAGACCAGCGCGGCCACGGGGTCGTGGAGCGCTCCGGCGTAGTCCAGCCGGTCCAGGTGGAACCCGATGAAGTCGGCGGCGAAGCCGGAAGCCAGTTGGCCGATGTCGTCCCGGCCCAGGACGGCCGCGCCGCCGCGCGTCGCCAGCCAGAGGGCCTCGCGCGCGGTGAGCCCGCGCGGATTGCCGGTGACCCGCTGCAGGAGCATCGCCATCCGGGCCTCCGCCAGCAGGTGGGAAGAGTCGTTGCTGGCGGAGCCGTCCACCCCCAGGCCGACCTTGACCCCCGCGTCCAGGTACGCCCGTACGGGCGCGATGCCGGAGGCCAGCCGCATGTTGGAACTGGGGCAGTGGCAGACTCCGGTCCCGGTCCGGGCTAGGAGGCCGATCTCCTCGCCGTTCACGTGGACCCCGTGGGCATACCAGACGTCGTCGCCCACCCAGCTCAGGTCCTCGGCGTAGCTCACCGGTCGGCGGCCGAACCGCTCCAGGCAGAACTGCTCTTCGTCCAGTGTCTCGGCCAGGTGGGTGTGGAGGTGGACGCCGTAGGCGCGGGCCAGCGCCGCCGCTTCCCGCATCAGGTCGGGGGTCACCGAGAAGGGGGAGCAGGGGGCCAGGACGATGCGGAGCATGGCGTGGCGGTTGGGGTCGTGGTAGGTCTCCACGGCCCGCTGCATATCCTTGAGGATGAAGTCCTCGTCCTCCACGACGCTATCCGGGGGAAGGCCACCCTTGCTCTCGCCCAGGCTCATCGCGCCCCGGCTGGCGTGGAAGCGGATGCCGATTTCCTGCGCGGCCCGGATCTCGTCGTCAATCCGGCAGCCGTTGGGGTAGATGTAGAGGTGGTCGGAGGCGGTAGTGCAGCCGGAGAGCATCAGTTCCGCCAACCCGACCAGCGCGCTGATGTAGACGGCCTCAGGGGTCAGCCGGGCCCAGATAGGGTAGAGGGTCTTGAGCCACTCAAAGAGGGTGGCATCCTGCGCGGCCGGGACGGCACGGGTGAGGGTCTGGTAGAGGTGATGGTGGGTGTTGACCAGGCCGGGCAGGACAACCATCCCCCGGGCGTTGATGATGTGGTCGGCGGTGGTGGGGAGTTCCGCCGTCGGCCCCACCTGCTGGATGACGCCGTCGCGGACAAAGAGGCCACCGTCGGGGATTTCCTGCCCGGTGTCGTCCATCGTGACCAAGATGTCGGCGTGTTGAAGGAGAAGGGTGGACATAGATACCTCCGTGCGCTGATTGGAAATCAGCCTCCCTGGGCGCTGGCGGCTTCGCTGCTGCTCGCCGTGACATTCGCCGGACGTCAGCCTTCGCTGACGCGAAACCTGTCGGCGCAGGCCGACAGGGAGGCCAAAGGCCCAGAGAGGCTGCCTTCAGTCGGCGCTGATTGGAAATCAGCCTGCCTGGGCGCTGGCGGCTTCGCTGCTGCTCGCCGTGACATTCGCCGGACGTCAGCCTTCGCCGACGACTGTTCAAGGGACGGCGAACGAAGCAACCTGGCCAGAGGCCCGGGCGAGGGCAACTTCAGTCGGCGCCTTCCAACCAGACCACTTCCCCGCTCTCCAGGTCGTAGCACGCGCCGAGGATGTGGAGGGCTCCGGCGCGGACGCGCTCTGCCAGGGCCGGGACGGCGGCCAGAGCTTCCACCGTGCGCCGGATGTGGGCATCTATGGCGTTGGCGACCGGGTCGCCGGAGAGACCAGCGGTCTGCTGGACGGCGGGCAGGATAGCCTCTACAAGGGAGCCGACAGAGCCGTGGGGTTTCTCCTGAACCTGCGCGCTCTGGACGGCGGCGGTCACCGCGCCGCAGCGGGTGTGGCCCAGAACCACCACCAGGGGGACGCTCAGGTGGTCCACGGCGTATTCTACACTGCCCAGAACGGCGTCGTCCACCACGTGCCCGGCAGTCCGGATGACGAAAAGGTCGCCGATGCCCTGATCAAAGAGGATTTCCGGCGGGACGCGCGAATCGGAGCAGCTCAGGATAGCGGCGAAGGGACGCTGCTGAGGGAGCGTCTCCTGGCGGCGCGCGGCGTCCTGGCGGGGATGGCGGGCCTGACCGGTCCGGTAGCGCAGGTTGCCCTCTTTCAGGGCCTGGAGCGAAGAGTTGGCGGTGGTCATAAAACCCTCCACGATTCCCAATGGCTGGGCGGTCGGCGTTACGAAGCCGACAAGGAGAATTCGCGCTGACCCGCGTTCGTCCGCGTCCGCTTGCCGATGACAAAATCGGTTACCGGCGGCGTCCGCCCTTCAGCCGCTCCTGCAGGAGGGCCAGTTCCTCCCAGCGGCCCTCGGCGGCCAGTTTCGCCTGCTCTATCCAACCTGCCGGGTCCATATACGGCCACCCTGCGCTGACCAGCGCCTGTTTGACCTGGCTATAGTCGGCGGTGGCCAGGGCCTGGAAGGTGGTGATGCCGATGGAGGCCAGGACCTTCGCCACTTTCGGCCCGATGCCCTCCAGACGGGTCAGGTCGTCGGCGGGCGGCGCGGCAGCTTCCGCGACCGCTTCGGCGGGAGCGGCGGGCGGCGAGGGGACGACCTCGGCGGGGGCCGGGGCGGGCTGGGCAATCTCCACAGACGGTGTGGGGGAGGGCGTGGATGCAGCTTCGGCGCGGCCGACTTCTCTTTTCTCCCGTTTGCGGGTGAAGAGCCAGACCAGGTAGAGGGCAAGCAGGATAAGTAGGATAATGATGACCAGCCAGAGAATGGTTGTCCAGACACTGGCGGCAAGAACGGGTGCTTTCATGGCGTGCCTCCTTTTGTACAGTCGCGCTTCGTATAGTCAATAACCGGCACAATAAAAGGGGGATTTTGCGGCGGGTTCGCCGCCGCAAAATCCCTTCTCCAATGTGCAGGGGCTTACCTGACCGGTCGGAAGTAGCGGATGTCGGTGATGCTGCCCCTTCGCTCCGCCGGGTCCTTGAAGACCGCCTCCACGCACATCCCGATGCAGACATCCTCCGGGTCCACCTCCCCCAGATCGTGGACCAGTCCGCCGTCGGTGCCGTCTATCTGGATAAAGGCGACGATGCGGGGCTCCGGCAGGGGGTTGCCGTCCAGGTCCAGGTGCACGACGGTAAAGGTGTGCACCCGACCGGTGGTCGGTACTTCCACCCACTCTTCCAGGTGGGCGAAGCAGCGCTCGCAGTAGAGGCGGGGCGGGACGTAAATCAGGTCGCAGTGGGGACAGCGGGTGCCCCAGAGACGGCCGTTATCCTTGATCTCGCGGAAAAACCGCTCCCCGGCGATGCCCACCGTGTAGCGGCTCTGGATGGGAATCTCGCCGTACCAGGCCTTCGTCTGGTCAATGTGGACGACCCGTTCCAAGAGGGACATGGGACCTCCTTACTCCAGGGGCTTGAAGTAGCGGATGTCGGTGATGGCTCCCTCCCGCTCCTCTGGGGGCTTCCAGACGGCCCGGACCCGCATGCCGATTCGGACGGCCTGGGGGGCCACCTCCCCCAGCAGGTGGAGGATGCCCATCCCCGGCGACGCGCCATCTATGGCGATGACGGCAGGGATGAGCGGATGCTCCAGCCGTACCATGTCCCAACGGATGTGGCAGATGGAGAAGGTGATGACGGTGCCGGTGTCCTGCAGAGGGACAAAGCCGTCGGTGGGGACGAAGCAATCCTGGCAGAACATGCGCGGCGGGACCAGAATCCGCCCGCAACTGGGGCAGTGGACGCCGACCAGCCGCCCGTTCTTCAGTTCCGCCAGGTAGCGGCCGATGGCGATTCCGGCGTCCCAGGCGTAGCGGGCGACGGGCTTCCAGGTCTCGTAGAGCACGCGCCCGGCCTCAAAATCCTCTTCGCTAAGGTAGACCGTGTCGTAGACGAACTCCTTCATGGCTCCTCCCGATGTCGTCGGGCCTTCTGAGAGGATCAGATACCCAGCACAACCACTGTGCCCACCTGCATCAGGTCACCCCAGGCCTGGGCGACGCCCCGCTTGGGCTGGCCGGGGACCTGACGGGCGCCGGCCTCGCCCCGCAGTTGCCAGAAGAGTTCCGCCACCTTCATCAGGGCGGCGGCGGCGATGGGGTTGCCCACGCCCAGGAGCCCCCCGCTGGGACAGACGGGCAGGTCGCCATCCCGCTGGGTGATGCCCAGCGCGGTCGCCTCCGGCGCCTTGCCCTTGTCAAAGAGCAACAGCCCCTCCAGATGGTGGAGTTCCTTGTAATCAAAGGGGTCGTAGGGCTCGGCGATGTGGATTTGCTTGCGCGGTTCGGTGATGCCGGCCATCTTGTAGGCCATCCGCGCCGCCTCCTCCACGTAGGTGGGGTAGGAGAGGTCGCGGTTGGTCCAGTAGGCCGTATCCAGATTCCAGCCGACTCCCTCCACCCAGACGGGCTTGTTGGTGACCCGGCGGGCGACGTGCTCAGCGGCCATCACCACTGCCACTGCCCCGTCGGTCACCGGGGAGACGTCCAGCCGCTGGA
This sequence comes from Thermoflexales bacterium, assembly GCA_014360895.1. GTDB lineage: Bacteria > Chloroflexota > Anaerolineae > B4-G1 > DUEL01 > SpSt-77. The sequence goes on from JACIWQ010000007.1 coordinate 30,111, forward strand.
CGGGCCAGGCCAACACCTCGGAGTTCAGGACGTCCTCCACAGTGATATTCGGGTCGCCCAGGAGCGCGGCCGGGTGGTCGGCAGCGTTGCGCTTGTTTTTCACCGAGACCAGCGCGATATCCCGCTTGGAGAGGCCGTAGCGGGTCATATAGGCGTTCATCTCCAGGGCGAAAATCCAGAGGAGGTTCGGCCCCAGGGCGCGCTCGGTGATGTTGTCAAAAATAGTGATAAACGCTCCTTGGGGATGGGGTTGGCACGCGGACATCTTCTCTTCTGCTACAACCAAGACGGTGTCAAAGAGGCCACTGGCGACGTGGTACCAACCCTGGATGACGGAGAGAACACCGGTTCCGCCGCCGACGTAGCCGCGAATGACCGGCTTGCCCCAGCCGCCGCAGCCGTCGGAGAGGTACTCGCTCTTCATATGAACGCCGTCAAAGGCCTCCGGCGCAGTGCCGATGACAACGGCGTCTATATCGTCCAGGGTCAATTCGCAGGATTCCAGCGCTTTGCTGGCGGCCTCCCAGGCCAGTTCTTTGGATGTTTCCTGAGCGCGGCGGACGAATTTGGTCATCCCCGCGCCGACAATGGCGACTCGGTTTCGGGCCATAGGTTCCCTCCTGGGTTATCGTAATTCTCGCAAGGACCGGATGGGAGCATAGTAACCGAAGGCGATCATCTGCTGGAGCGCAGTGTCTGCCTGGTCCAGCGGGACATGTCCTTCGTCCACCAGATATTTCAGGACGCCGATGGTCCCGGAGACCGGTACTCCCAGGCGCCGGGCTTCGCGTCGGGCGACCCGGTCATCGGTCAGCAAAGCATAACCCCGACTATATGCCAGGGCCAGACAGGCGGCCTCGCCCCTATCCAGCGGAGGCACTAACTGGTTTTGGAGGTTGCGCTCTGCTTCTGTCAACTGCAGAACGGTCAACCACGACCAATCCGCATCGGGAAGCCGGCCCAGCCGAATACCGGCCTGAAGTTCTGCCCAGGCATCCTCGGTCGTGACCAGTCTCTCTGGCCAGATCGCCTGCAACCAGTCGGTGCACCGGACAACGGCGAAGTTGACCATAACCGTGCTATCCAGCACCAGGCGCATCCGACCGGTTCTCCTGCTTCCATGATCGCAGTGCATCCACTTCCGCCTGGGCATCTGCTTCGTCTACGGGGCCCAGGCGAAGAGGAATCCCTTTCTGGATGAAGCGCTCGCGGAGTTCCAGGGGGTGCATTCCCAATAGGGACGCCGCGCGGGCCAGGCTGATTTCCTCATCCAGATACGCGCTGACCACCACAGACCACCGCAGGTCTGGGTCTTCATCCAGCAGGCGTTGCAGAGCCCGTTGTACCAGAAAGGGCTGAGAATGTTGCAGTTTGATCAGTTGTTCCAACGCCCAGGTCCCGGCGATAACCGTGGCGGCCATTTTCACCTCCTGAATCCCAAGCAGCAGGTTTAGGGCAGAGAAGACCTCAATTGCTCAGTATCACCGCCGCGCCGCTGGTGGTGGGAACTCCCCGCCAGGCGAAGGCCATACCGACCTCAGCGCCCTCCACCTGATGCCGTCCGGCCTCGCCGCGCAACTGGAATACCACCTCCAGCACCCGGGCCAGCCCGGAGCCATCCAGCAGGTGCCCCATCCCCAGGCTGCCGCCGGAGGGGTTGACGGGGAATTCGCCCCCGATTTCGGTCCCGCCCTCCAGGGTCCAGAGGCCGGCCTCGCCGGGCCGACAGAACCCCAGCGCCTCCAGGTGCTGCAGTTCCTTGTAGGCGAAGGTGTCGTCTATCTCGGCGAAGTCTATCTCGGACCGGGGGCTCTTGATCCCGGCGGTGCGGTAGGCCATCTGGGCCGCCAGGTACGCGTACGACGCCTCTCCCCATGGCCGGCTCTCCAGGGTATGGGTGTCGTTGGCCCAGCCAATGCCCCGAATCCAGATGGGCCGGTCGGTGAGGGCGCGGGCAGTGGCGCCGTCGGCCAGGACCAGGACAACGGCCCCGTCGGCGTGGTCGGCACACTGCAGGCGGGTGAGGGGCTCCGCCACCATGTCCGACCCCAGCACCGCCTCCACGCTCAGGTCGGCGCCGTAGACGGCCAGGGGGTTGAAGAGCGCGTTGGCCCGGTTTTTCACCACCACGCGGGCGCAGGCTTCCAGCGGAGTCGCCGTCTCCGCCAGGTATCGCCGCATCTCCATCCCGGCGATGGCGTAGGGGTGAAACGCCAGCGGGCGGTTGTAGACGGGGTCCATCGCGTAGGCCAGGATGTGGGGGAGGGTGAGGACATTGGAAGCTTTGCTGTGGGCCTCCACGACGACGACGTCAAAATGGCCGGTGAGAATCTGCATCACCGCTGCGGCCAGGCCGTGGATGCCGTCGCCGGTGATGGTGTGGTTGGGCCGCAGCGCGCCGCCCAATTGGTCGGGGGTGTATTCGTCAAAAATACTGGTCCCCTCTATGAAGTCCTCCGCCACGGTGACGAAACTGTCCACGTCCCGGCGGGGATCAATGCCGGCGTCCTCGTAGGCCCGCACGGCGGCTTCGTACATCATCTCCTTGTAGGAGAGATCGGGCGAGATGGAACGGAATCCGCTCCATCCGGCCCCCACAATGGCGACTTCGCGAAGCATAGGCACCTCCTTGAAAAAGGATGCAAGTGTGCAGGTGTGCAAGGGTCCTATCGCTCCGTGGCCGGGATGAAAATGCGGAACGGGAGCGGCTCAAAGGCCAGGTTCAGGCTGAGATAGTCATCGCTGTAGCCGCCGACGGCGTAGATGGTCAGGTCCACCAGTGCCACACCCATCCCCTGCCAGTTCCCCAGGAGGGGGGTCTCCACCGGCATCCAGAGGGCCTGGGCCGGGTCGTACCGTTCGTTGAAGCCCAGGTACCCTCCCCAGCCCCCGCCGCCGACGGCGTAAAGTTGCCCGCCAAAGGGGACCAGTCCCAACCCGCCCCGGGGCAGGGTAAGGGAGGGGCAGGCCGACCAGGTGTCCCGCGCCGGGTTGTAGACGGCGCAGGTTGTTTGCTCCTGGCCGGCGCGGTATCCGCCGACCACGTAGACCTCATCCCCCAGCGGGGCCGCTGCCGCCAGCGCCTGTGCGACGGGCACCGAGGCTCGCTCCTCCCAGTGGTCGGCCTGGGGGTCGTAGGCGTAGACGGTATCCAGGTACTGTCGGCCGTCGGTGCCGCCGAAGAGGTACATGCGGTCTCCGTGGACGGCCAGCGCGTAGCCGCAGAGGGGGCGGGGGAGCGGGGCGGCGGTCGTCCAGGTGTCGGCGGCGGGGTCGTAGACCTCCAGGACGGAGAGCGCGGTGCCCTCTCCGGTGCAGCCGCCGGGGACGAAGACCCGGCCTCCCAGGACGGCCGCGCCGATGTAGGCGGCGGGGGTCGGTTTGGGCGCGCCGCGCGTCCAGGTGTCGGTGGTGGGGTCGTAGATTTCCACCGCGTCTGATGGGCCCTCCGGAGTCTCGCCGCCGATGGCCAGCAGGCGCCGCTCCCAGGCGGTCGCGGCCAGCCATGCCCGGCGGGTGGGCATCTGGGCCCGCTCCACCCAGCGGGATTCGGGGCTCCGGCCCGCACCGGCGGCCACCACCTCGCTTCGGGAAGGAAGCAGTCCGGCGGCAGGCGGGGCGGAGGGGACCGGACGAGGCCAAGCAAGGGCCAACGCCGCCACCGCCACCAGCGCGGCCGCAATCAGGACCACCCGGCGGTACCAGGGCAGCGGCGGCTCGGGCGCCGGGACGGCCCCTGCGGCCGTCGGCGCGGGCGGTGCCTCCGGTGCCAGCTCCTCTTCCTCGCTGACGGTGCGTACCTCCGACACCGCGACCCACCCCCGGCGTACGGCGACCATCGTCGCCTCGGTGCGGGAGACCACTTCCAGTTTGGTGAAGATGTTGCGCAGGTGGACTTTGACGGTGTTGGTGCTGATGTGCAGCCGGTGGGCAATCTCCTTGTTGGAGGCGCCAGTCGCGACGTAGCGGAGGATCTCCAGTTCCCGTTCGGTCAGCGGTTCGCCGGGTTCAGCCATTGGTTATCGCATATCGCATATCGCGTTCCGGGGTCATTCCGGGCGGGTAGCGACGGCAATGCCGGTTAGGACCAATGCACCGCCTGCCAGGGTGACGACGCCGGGCATTTCGCCCAGGATGATCCAGGCCAGGATGCTGGAGCCAATCGGTTCGCCCAGGACGGCCAGCGTCACATAGGTGGCCGGGAGGTGGCGGAGGGCCCAGTTCAGGGACGAGTGGCCCGTAATCTGCGGCCCCAAGGCCAGGAGGAGCAGCCAGAGCCAGTGGACGGGCGGGTAGCCCCCCAGCGGGACGCGCGCCAGTGCGGCGACCGTCATCAGGACGACGGCGGCGGTGGCGTAGACCGGGAAAACGTAGGCCAGGAGGGAGAGGCGGGCCCGCAGCCGCCGCCCGATGAGAAAGTAGACGGCCACGGAGACCGCGCCGGCCAGCGCCAGCAGGTCGCCGGTCAGCCGGTGGGTGCCCTGCCCCCAGTCGTCCAGGCCGATGACGATGGAGCCGACGATGGCAACGACCAGGCCGACCACCAGCGGTCGGCTCAGCCGCTCCCGCAGAATCAGAAACGACCCCAGGCCCACGAAGAGCGGGCTGGTGCTCACCAGGACAACCGAGGCGGCCACGGAGGTGTAGGCCAGGGAGGAAATCCAGGTGGCGAAGTGGACTGCCAGCATAGCGCCCGAGGCCAGCATCAGGAGCCAGTCCCGCCGGGACAGGCCGCGCAGTTCCTCCCGGCGGGTCATCAGTGTGACCGGTGCCAGGATGAGGGAGGCCAGGGTGAGCCGCCAGGCGGCAATCGCCAGCGAGTTCACCTCCGCCTGGGCCAGCCGGATAATGGGCGAGGCGGTGGAGGCGGCCAGGACGCCCACCACCAGGGCCAGATGGGGCGGGAAGGGAGACGCGGATGAACGCGGATGGGCGCGGATTTTATCTGCTTCCATCGGCGCGGTATCCTCCTACCGGCTCAGCCATGACCAGGGGATGATGGGGTTCACGATGTCCATCGTGATGATGACCAGCGAGATGCCAATCAGAATCACCATCCCGGCCATGTGGACTTTCGCCTCGGTCTCCGGGGAGATGCGGCGGCCCCGGATGGCCTCTATGAGGACAAACAGGGCCCGCCCGCCGTCCAGTGCGGGCAGCGGAAGCAGATTGGTCATCCCCACTGCCAGGCTGATCAGGGCGGTGACCTGTAGGGCCATAAAGGGAATGCCGGCCTCCATGCTCTGTTTGAGGGCGTAGCCCAGAAACCCCAAAATGCCCGGAATCCCCACCGGTCGGACGGCTTCGGCCGCGGAGACCTGGCCGCTGGAGACCATGCGCGGCAGGTTGAGAATGCTGAGGACTACGACGGCCATGCTCTTTCCGGCGGCGATGGTGGCACGGGGGAGGGAATACCGTTCTGCCGACGCCGGGTCGGGCCAGTCCTGGAGGCCGATGCCCAGAAAGCCGCGCCCATCGGTCAGGACGGGGGTGGCCGTAAGGGTGAGAAATTCCTTTTCCCTCAGAACCGTCAGTTCCAGTGGCTCTCCCGGCGAGGAGCGAATCCACTCCCGCAGTTCTGTGCTCCCCTCCTCCAGTCGGTCCCCGTTGACAGCGGTCACGATGTCGCCTGGGAGGAGGCCGGCCTTCTCGGCGGGGCTATCCGGGACCACTTCCTGAATCTGGACGAAGGCGCGGGTGGGGACGCCCGTCGCGTAGGCGGCAATCATCAGGAGAAAGGCGACCAGGATGTTGAACAGAGCGCCGGAGAGGAGCACGACCAGCCGCCACCGCTTCGGCCGCGCTGCCAGGCTCTGCGGGTGAGAGGGGTCCTCCTCGCCCAGCATCCGAACGAATCCCCCCAGCGGGAGCAGGTTGAGGGAGTAGATGGTGCCCAGCTCCAGCGCGGTCAGGCGGCCGCGCCGCCAGGGCGCCGGGGGGGCAGGCTCCTGTTCGGAGACGGCGGCCCGCCGAATCTCCGCGACGCGCGGGAGGCTTTCCGGGCCAGGCTCCAGTCGGACCTCCACATCCTGGCCCGGCGCCAGGCCGGGGGGCAGGCGGACCGAACCGGGCAGGAGCATCCGTTGCCCGTCCACCTCTATGGTGCCTTCCTCCCGAAACAGGGTGAGCAGACGGGGCGGGAAACCCAGGCCGAATTCCAGGACGCGCGCGCCGGCCCGCCGGGCGGTCAGGAAATGGCCCAATTCGTGAATCAGAATCATCGGCCCCAGCATCACGACCAGGGCCAGGGCAAGCCACTGGAAGAGTTCCATAGAGTCCTCGCGTTATCGCGTATCGCTTATCGCATATCGCGTATCGCGTATCGCCCATCGGGAAGGGCTTGTAGTCTGGCACGAAGCGAAGAGGAGTGCCGTTGTTGCGGAGCGAACAAGCGCTACTCCGCTGTGCTTTTGGTTCGTAGTGCGGCCCGGATTCGTGGTGCACTACGAGCGCGACCCCACGCGGAAAGTCAGCACCATTCTGTAGGCGTCGGTTACAGCGGCCGTTCGTAGATGCGGTGGGCCTTGTAGAAGTTCACTCCCAGCCCTTCCATTTCCCGCATCATTTTGCCGTTCTGCTCGTTGACCTGGACGATTTCGGCGTGGCGAAATCCCCGCTCGTGGACGGTCTTCTCCAGTTCGGTGAACATGATGGCATCCACGCCCAGGCCCTGGTACTTGGGCAGGATGCCCCCGCCGTTGAAGTCTATCCGGTCGGTGTGGTTGAACTCCCACAGCAGCATGGCCCAGCCGAAGGGGTAGAGACGCCCGCCGCACCGCTGCAGGGCCCGGTTGATGTTGGGGAAGCCCAGGATGAAGCCGACAATCTCGTCCCCCTTGACGACGACTTTGGAGACGTCGGGGCGGGTCAGGTTGATGAGCCGGTCAATGATGCGCTGGGCGTCCTCCCCGGTGATGGGGACGAATTCCCGGTTCTCGGCGAAGGCGGCGTTGTAGGCGTCCACGACCCGGGGGGCAATGGCCCGCATCTCGGCTTTGGTGCGGAAGGTCAGCACCTGGAAGCCGCGCCGGGCCTTCACTCGTTCGGCAATCTCGTGAATCCGCTCCGGCAATCGGGTGCTCCCCGGCAGGTAGCCGGAGAAGTAATCGGTCTGTTTCTGGAAACCGGCCTCCTGAATGAGGCGGTCGTAGTAGGGGTAATTGTAGGCGATGCCTAAGGCGGGCAGGTACTCAAACCCCCGCACCAGCACCCCCAGGGAGTCCCCGGCGGAGAAGCCCTCGGGCCCGCTAATGGTCTCCAACCCGCGCCCCCGGGCCCAGTCAAACGCGGCGTCAAAGAGCGCGCGGGCCACCTCCCCGTCGTCCACCGAATCAAAGAGGGCGAAGAAGGCCCCTTTCTGTCCCCGGTAGGCGTTGCGTTTTCGGGGCTCCAGGACGGCGATGCGCCCCACCACCTCCTTCCCGACCGTCGCCAGGAAGAAATCGGCGTCGGAGTGGCGGTAGTAGGGGTGGCGCTCCCGGTTCAGTTGCTTGCGGGCACTGGAGACCAGCGGCGGCACCCAGTACGGACATCCCCGGTAGAGGCGGAAGGGGAAGCGGACGAAGCGTTCCACGTCCTGGGGGTTGTCGGTCTGAACTTTGTGAATGTGCACCATAGGGCGGCTCCGGCGACGGTTGCACAGGATTCATCCGGCTACGCGGCGAAGTAACTGACGGCCAGCACTCCCGGCCCGGCGTGGGTGACGATGGCCGGGGGGAGTTCGTATATGGGCACCTCCGGGATGCCCAGTTGGGCAGAGAAATCCGCCGCCAGTTCCCGGGCGGTGGCTTCGGCGTCCGCGTGCATGACCGCCAGGTAGGATTCGGGGCTGTGGGGACATCCCTCCAGTACCAGTTCTCGCAGCCGTTCCAGCGCCCGCCGTTGCGTCCGTTGCTTCTCAAATGGCTCCACTCGCCCGTCCCGCAGGGTGAGGATGGGCTTGACCTGCAGGAGGCCGCCCAGGAGGGCCTGGGCGCCGCCGATGCGGCCGCCCCGGTGGAGGTATTCCAGCGTGTCCACCACGAAATAGACCCGCTGGCGGGCGAGCATTTGCTGGACCCGGGCGATGATGGTGTCGGCGTCCACCCCTTCCTTCGCCCAGCGGTCGGCCAGGAGGACAACGGTCGCCAGTGGCGCGGCAACGGTGCGGGTATCCACTACCCGGATGTCCGCTCCGGGGAAATCCTGGGCCGCCGTCAGCGCGCTGCGGACGGTGCCGCTGAGTTCGGAGGACGGGTGCAGGCAGATGATGGTCCGGTACCCCTCTGCCAACAGACGCTCAAAGATGGGGTTGTAGAGGGCGGGGGGCGGCGCGGCCGTCTTGGGCAGCGTCGGCGAGGAGCGCAGTTTCTGCAGGAACATCCGGGTATCCATCTCCGTGTCGTCCCGGTAAGTCTCCTCGCCAAAGATGATAATCTGCGGGAGGACCGGGATGTCGTGAGCTCGGGCCAGTTCCAGCGGCAGGCCGGAGGTGGTATCGGTGATGATTTTGATCATGACGGCTCCTTTCCTTCTGAATTATACAGGACAATCCGGAGGAGACAAGTCTCCCCGGGCGGCCTCGCTGACTTCTGTCCAGTGGACCCCCTCTACGGCCATAAATATCAGCCCCAGCAGGGTGACCGGGATCAGCAGGATAGCGTGCAGGACCAGGATGTAACTCCCTGCCAACGCGGCGGGTGCTCCCATCCCCTGGAGAATTTTGATGCCGACTTCAAATGTGCCGATGTAGCCGGGCAGGGAGGGGAGCGCCGTCAGCAGGTTGACGGCTCCGCCCATCACCATCACGCCGATGTATCCCAGGTGCAGGTCAAAGGCGAAACTGACCAGCCAGTACTTGAGCGCTTCCAGCAACCAGACCCAGACGGTGATGCCGAAGAGGGTCAGGACATCTCGCGCGCTGCGCAATCCTTCCAGTCCGGCAATGACCCCTTCCAGAAAGTTCAGGAGCGGGGAGCGGATGCGGGGAGGGACGAATCTCTCCAGAACCCAGTGGGCCATCCGCCGCAGGCGGTCCGGATGGGCGGCCAGGACCAGGAAAACCGCCAGTGCGCCGAAGAAAACCCCGCTGGCGATCGCGACCAACCGTCCCAGAAATGCCGAGAGGGGCAGGAAGAGCAGGCCGAAGAGGACGAAGCAGACCAGCGTCAGGCCATCAAACAGCCGCTCCAGGATGGCAGTGGTCAGGGTGGTGCCGATGTGGACGCCTTCCTTCCGCCAGAGGACATAGGCCCGCAGCACCTCTCCCAGCCGGAAGGGCAGAATGTCGTTGCCCATATAGCCGATGACGACGACGGGGAAGAGGCGGGCCGTCGGGACCGATTTGCTCCCGCGCAGGAGAAACTTCCACCGCCAGGAGCGAAACCAGACGGAGATAAAGTAGACCGTCACGCCGGGGATGAGCCAGATGTACCGGGCCGTCTTCAGCGCGTCCCAGACCTCCCCCAGGTGCAGGTCCCGGAAGGCGAACCAGAGGAAGAAGACGCTCAGGATGAAGCCGATGAGGAGAAGGGGCCAGCGTCGTTTTGTCATATCGGGTACCGGAATGTCCAGTTGTCCGAAGCGTACTTCTCTTGCCGCAGTTGCTGGGCGACATCTGTTTCCCAGGGGGTCAGCGCCCCCGGCTCCAGTTGGAGGTTCAGGGCGTGGGCGAAGCCTTCGGCGACGGCCCGCGCGGCCTCCTCCCACGGGATTTCCCGTCCCAGCACTTCTGCCAGTGTGGTCGCCCGGGCGCGCACCCGGGCCGGGTCGGCGGGCGGGTTCAGAAACGGGCAGATGCGGGCGATGTCGCCGGTCAGCGGGAGCGCGCCATGCTGCAAAAGCGCCCCGCGTCCTCGCATCTGGGCGCTACCGACCAGTTTCCGCCCGTCCACCACAATCTCAAACTCCCCCGGCGTCTCAAAGCAGACGGGCCCGACGGCGGCGGGGGGTTTCTGCCGGTGGACGGCGGCCCGTACCCCCAGCCGGGCCAGCGCGGCCAGCAACCCCTGGCTGATGCGCTGGCAACTGGTCAGGACGTCCCCGCGCACGCGCGGGTCGGTGAGCGGCGCGGCGACAGAGTAGGTCAGTTCGTCTATATGGAGAATGGCGCGCCCGCCGGTGGGGCGGCGGACCAGGCCGTATCCGGCGGCGGTCAGCGCCTCCCGGTTCACCTCGTCGGCGGATTGATGGCGGCCCAGGGAGAGGCAGGGCGGCTCCCATGCGTAAAGCCGCAGTGTCGGCGGGACCCGTCCCTCCGCCACTCCCCGCCAGATTGCCTCATCCACCGCCATCTGGGTCGGCCCGTCAGCGGGCGCCGAAACTATCAGCCTCCAGACCGGAGAGCCGTCATCCATCCCCTTACTTCCTACTTCCTACTTCCTACTTCCTACTTCCTGCTTCCTGCTATAGTTTCTGATCGCGTTCCGCAGCGCTTCCAGGGCGACCCGCGCGCAGGCTTGCCGTGCGGGCCGCAGGTCCATCCCCAGCCATCGGACCACGTCCGCGTCCCCGAGCTGGCGCAGTTCCTCCAGCGGTTGCCCCTGGATGTGTTCCATCAGCATGGACGCGGCGGCCAGGGCAATGACGCATCCTTCGCCGGTGAAGGTGGCCTCTGCGACGGTCCCCGTCCCGTTCAGGCGCAGTTCCACCCGCACCCGGTCGCCGCAGAGGGGGTTTTCGGCCTCGCCGACCCGGTCCGGAGCCGTCAGATGTCCCCGGTGGCGGGGGTGTTGGTAGTGGTCCAGGATTCGTTTGCGGTAGGGGGTAGGCATTCAGCCTCCGGTGGCACGGCGGTATGCGGCCAACCCCGCGCGCAGGGCGACCAGTGGGGAAAGGGCGCAGCGGCGACGGTTCGGCGGGATGGGCGCGTCCAGCCAGGATAGCACTTCCTCCTCGGTCAACCCTTCCAGGTCTTCCACCCGTTTCCCCAGCAAGTGCTCGGTGAAAAGGGAGGCCGAGGCCATGCTGATCATGCAACCTTCCCCCTCAAAGGCGACCCGGGCGACCCGCCCCTCGGAGTCCAGCGCAATCTCCAGGTGGACCTGGTCGCCGCAGGACGGGTCATCGCTGTCGGCGACGATGTCCGGTGAAGGAAGCCTCCCCCAGTTGCGGGGGTGGGCGTAATGGTCCAGAATGGTTTCAGAGTACAGATCGCTCATGTTTGACACCGACCAGGGGTGTTATATAATTGATTACACAATTACACAATTGCGCACTTGGGAGCGATGAAATGTCAACGCTGATTTCGGCCGCAGAGTTTCACCGCAAGGCAGGCGACCTGCTGGCGCGCATCCGGTATCGGGGAGAGCGGTTTATCATTGAGCGACGGGGCCAGCCCATTGCGGTTCTCCTGAGCATAGAAGAGTTCCGCCAACTGGAGGCGATAGCCGCTCGTCAGCAGGCAGCGGAACGGGCCGCCCGCTTCGCGGCTTTTGAGGCCGCCTGGGAAGCCGCGCCGCCCTCTGAAGCAGATGGGAGCGAGTTAAGCGATGCCGCCATTCAGGCCGAAGTAGACGCCGTGCGCGAGGCCCGCCGTGCCCAGAGTCGTGATTGACACCAGCCTGCTGGTGCGGATGATTACGGGCAGCCCGGTTTCCTCCCCTCTTTACCGCTTATGGCGGGAAGGCCGCTTTGAACTTGTTCTCTCTCCTCTCTTACTGGAGGAACTGGAAGCGGTCCTGAACCGTCCTGCCCTCCAGAAATATCTCCGTCCTGGTACTGCCCGGGCTTTCTTGGAACTTCTGTCTGCCGAAGCGATGGTGGTCAGCCCGACCATCGCCGTGTCTCTCTGCCGCGACCCCAAAGACGACGCTCTGCTGGAGATTGCCATCGCGGCTCAGGCAGAGTATCTGGTCTCGGCCGACCAGGACCTTATTGGTGATCCCCGTCTCCAGGAGATTATGAGAGCCCAATACGGTGTTCGGATTGTGACGGTTACTGAGTTCGTGAAGACATTGGGATAGTTGTCCTTTACTGCCCCAGCACTTCTCCTACCCGTTCCAGTGCCTGTACCAGCCGGTCCACCTCGTCGGCGGTGTTGTAGAGGTAGAAACTGGCGCGGACGGTGGCGGTCAGCCCCAGGCGGCGGTGGAGCGGTTGGGCACAGTGATGCCCGGCCCGGACGGCGATGCCTTCCATATCCAGCATATGGGCAATGTCGTGGGGGTGAATCCCGCGAAAGGTGAAGGCGACCACGCCGCCCCGCTGATGCGCGGGCGGGCCGATGATGTTCAGGCCGGGCAGGGCCGATAGTCGCTCCATCGCGTAGGCGGTCAGTTCCCGTTCGTGGGCCAAGATGGCCTCCATCCCGATGCCCGTCAGATAATCCACTGCCGCCCCCAGCCCGATGCCCTCCACAAACGCCGGGGTCCCGGCCTCAAACTTCCAGGGCAGTCGGTTCCAGGTAGCCGATTCCCACTCCACTTTCCGAATCATATCGCCACCGCCCAGGAACGGCGGCATGGCCTCCAACAGCGCCTCCTTTCCGTAGAGGACGCCAATGCCGGTGGGCCCGCACATCTTGTGGCCCGAAAAGGCCAGGAAGTCGCAATCCAGGTCCTGGACGTCCACCGGCATATGGGGCACGGCCTGGGCCGCATCCACCAGCACCACCGCGCCGGCCCCGTGGGCCTTCTGGATAATCTCCCGCACCGGGGTAATCGTCCCCAGGACGTTGGACATCATCGTCACGGCAACCAGTTTGACCCGTTCATCCAGCAGGGAGTCCAGCAGGTCCATCCGCAGGAGGCCATCGTCGGTGATGGGGAGGTAGACCAGTCGGGCCCCTTTTTCCTGCGCCAGCAGTTGCCAGGGGACCAGGTTGGAGTGGTGCTCCATCTCGGTCAGGAGAATCCGGTCGCCCGGGCGGATGTTTGTCCGTCCCCAGGCGTAGGCGACCAGGTTGATGGCCTCGGTGGTGTTGCGGGTGAAGATGACCTCCTCCCGCACGGGCGCGTTGATGAAAGAAGCCACCCGGTCTCGTGCGTTCTCGTAGGCCAGGGTGGCTTCTTCGCTGAAGGCGTAGATGCCCCGGTGGACGTTGGCATAACACTCCCGATACACTCGCTCCATTGCCTCCAGGACCGGCAGCGGCTTCTGGGAACTGGCCGCGCTGTCCAGGAAGACCAGGGGGTGGCCGTGAACGGTTCGGGAAAGGGCGGGGAAGTCGGCCCGAATTCGCTTTATATCCACCATGTTCCACCTCACAAGCAGTTTGGGCGGAGGTAGTATACCATAATCATCCGCTGTTGCAACTGTGACGGCCGGGTTTTCGGCGATGTGTCTCTGCTTTTTTGACAGCGCGGGGCGTTGTGGTATAATGTGAGAAAATCCGGTTTCAGATACCACGAGTTTTGAGGAGTCTGTCATGAACGAGAACCCACAACCCCTTTCCGAGCAAGAAATTGCCCGCATCCGGGAGGCCCTGCGGGATGTCTACGACCCCGAAATCGGCATCAGCGTGGTGGACCTGGGGCTGGTGCGGAAGATTGAGGAAGTGGAGGGGGAGGTCCAGATTACGATGATTCTCACCGCTCCCTTCTGCCCGCTGGCGGGGATGATTCTGGAGGAGGCCCGGCGGGCCGCCCAGGCCGTCACCGAACGACCGGTGAAGGTGGTCATGGGGATGGAGCGCTGGGACCCCTCCATGATGTCCGGCGAAGCGCACCAGCGCCTGGGCTTCGGGTTCTGAGGGAGGTGTCTTTGGGGCGCCGCCCCAAAGCATTTGTTCTAAAGATGCCCGGGGAAGTCCTGGTTGTCCCCATCGGAGAGGTGGAGGTCAATCTGACGGCCTGGCTGGCAGGGGAACTGGGCGCAACCCTGGGATGCCCGGTGGCCGTTGGGGAACCGGTCCCCGTGCCAGAATGGGGGTACGACCCGCACCGCCGCCAGTACCGGGGAGAATCTATGCTGGCGGCACTGCGCGCGGTCTCCGCACCCGCCGGGCGGGTTCTGGGCCTGGTGGATGCGGATTGTTATGCCCCAGGGCTGAACTTCATCTTCGGGCAGGCAACCCTGCGGGGGCGGGAAGCTTTCGTCGCGCTGCCCCGCCTCCGCCCCTCTTTCTACGGTCTCCCCGATGACCCCTCCCTCTTCCGCCAGCGGGTGCTCAAGGAGGCCGTCCACGAACTGGGCCACACCTGGGGGCTGGGCCATTGCCCCGACTCCCGTTGCGTGATGCACTTCTCCAACACGCTCCACGATACGGACGTGAAGGGAGCGGCGTTCTGCCCTCGTTGCCGACGCAACCTCCCGCGATGGACACCGACATCCGCTCCGAACTCCAGCGTCTGACCCGGATGCCTCCCTGGGGGCGAATCCAGCACGACGATTGGGACCGTCCCAGCCGGTTTATCTATCATATCCGCTCGCTGGAAGAGTTGCGCCGGGAGACCCGCAGAGTTGCGGCGGCACGGGGATTTCCCCTTCAGCCGTTTGCCGCCTATGTGATTCGGCGCTGGTACAACTTCCATACCCACCAGGTCGTTTTGGAGATGTGCTATTCCCACCCACGCGTTACTCCGGAGACGGACCCCCGCCATCCGTCCGTGGATTTCTATCTGGACGGCGTCCCCTTTGATCTGAAACTGACCGATTTCCCGCGCCATTACCCTGTTTCGCTGGACGAGGCCCGGGCCCACCCCGAGGGCCTGGTCAACTGGCTGTACCGGAATCAGTCTCGGGAGGGGCGCTATCACGCGGCCAACCGTCTATTTGTCATTTTCTATCACGCGCTCGCTCCGGAGCGGACCTGGGAAGTGCGCCGGATGTTTGATCGGATAGAGCCGCTGGTTGAGGCGTACCTGGACCGGCCTGCGCTGATTCGGGCCCGATGTGTTGGGCCGGATGGGGTCCTGTACCGCCCCCTGGCCGGGGCGATTTTCTGCGTCTACGAGGACTAACGGGTACTACCCACAGACCCTCATTCATTCCCCTCTCCTGCGAAGTCTTCATACATCCTCTGCAATTTCTTCACAATTTCTTCAACAGTTGACGGTATCATACGGCCAGTCGCGAATCCGAGGGAGAGACATGGCCGACCAGCCTTCTTCGTTTCTCACCAGGAGACTATTGCCCGGCGTGACCGTCGCGCGGGCAATTGTGGTGGTGCTGATGGCCCTCTCGCTGGGGCTCCACCTCTACAACATCGGCTCCATCGGCGACGCCAACGCCTACTACACCGCGACGGTCAAGTCCATGCTGCAATCCTGGCGCAACTTCTTCTTCGCCGCCGCCGAGCCGGGCGGGTCCGTCACGGTGGATAAGCCCCCGCTGGGGTTCTGGATTGAGGCCGCCTTCGCGGCCCTCCTGGGTGTGAGCGGCTTCAGCACTTCCCTGCCCAACATCCTGGCCGGGGTCTTCGCCGTCCCGGTGCTCTATGCCCTCGTCCGCCGCCACGCGGGGGAACTGGCCGGCCTGGTCGCCGCGCTGGCGATGACGCTGACGCCCGTCTTCGTCGCCACGAACCGCAACAACACCATAGACGGGATGCTGGTCTTCTGCCTGCTCCTGGCGGCGTGGGCGTTCGTGCGGGCGACGGAGTCCGGTCGGCGGCGCTGGTTGCTCCTGGGCGCGTTCCTGGTCGGCCTGGGCTTCAACATCAAGATGCTCCAGGCCTATCTGCCGCTGCCCGCGTTCTATGCCCTCTACTTCCTCGGCTCCCGGGAAGGGTGGGGCCGGAAACTGGTCAATCTGGCCCTGGCGACGGCCCTGCTCCTGGCCGTCTCCTTCTCCTGGGCGGTCGCGGTGGACCTGACGCCACCGGACGGGCGGCCGTACATCGGCTCCTCGGGCGACAACTCCGTGATGAGCCTGATTTTCGGCTATAACGGCCTCTCGCGGGTGTTCAACCGGGGGATGGGCAGTCCCCAGGCCGCGCAGGCCCCGGCGGGTCCGGGGACCTTCCCTGCTCCTCAGGCCGGGATGCAGCGCGGCGCCCCCGGCTTCGGTCAGCAGGCCGTGGACGCCTGCGCAGGCCTGAATGAGGGGGCGGCGTGCTCCTTCAGCGTGGACGGCCGCACCGTCGCCGGGACGTGTGTGCGCTCCCCCAGCGCCGACCAACTGGTGTGCACGCCTCAGGGCGGGCCTGCCCCGGCCTTCCAGCGGGGCACACCGGTGATGGGTACGCCCCCGCAGGCCAGTCGGGGCAACGTCCCCTTCAGCAATGAAACGGGCTATCCGGGCATCTTCCGCTTCTTCACGGCGCCGCTCTCCAAGCAGATGTCCTGGCTGTTGCCCTTCGCGCTGGTCGGCCTGGTCGTGTCGCTGGTCGGCCGTCGGGTCCGGCTGCCGCTGGAGGAGGGGATGCACCGGGCGCTGGTCCTCTGGGGCGGCTGGCTGGTCACCTGCCTGGTCTTCTTCAGTTTCGTCTCCGGGATTTTCCACGCCTACTACACCATTATGCTGGCCCCGGCGCTGGGCGCGGTCGTCGGGACGGGGACAGCTCAGTTCAGGGAGTGGACGCGAACGCATCCCTGGACGGGTGTCCTCCTGGTCCTGGCCGCCGCGGGGACGCTCGGGTACCAGGCCTTCGCGTTCCGGCAGTACGGGGAATCCCTGAGCGTGCTGGCTCTTGCCGCGCTCCTGCTCCTGGCCGGAGGCCTGTTTCTTCTGATCCCGGCGCGGGCCCGGCGGGTGGCTGTGCCGGTGATTCTGGCGGCGATGCTGGTCGCCCCCGCGTACTGGACGGGGATGACCGTCGCGGCGGGGGCGGACCAGAACCTGCCCACCGCGTATCCGGGGGCCCAGCAGTTCCGGCCCGGACCGGGGGCCCGCGCGGGCGCGTCCGCTCCGGCGAGGGCCGGTAGGGCCAACGCCGACCTGGTGGCCTACCTGCAGGCGAACACGCAGGACGTGGAGTACCTGGTCGCCGTGCCCTCCTCCCAGACCGGCGCGCCGCTGGTGTTGGCGACGGGCCGTCCGGTCCTCTACATGGGCGGTTTCGGCGGGCAGGACCGGGTGGTGACGGCGGAGGATTTGCAGAAGATGGTCGCCGAGGGCCGGCTGCGGTACGTCCTCTACGGCGGGATGGGCGGTCGGCAGGACATCGCGGCCTGGCTGCAGACGTCCTGCACAGTCGTCCCGGAGTTCAGCGCAACGGGCACCGCCGCTCCGGGTGGGCCCGCCGACCGGGGCACCGTGCTGTATCGGTGTGGAAATTAGCGCCCCGAAAAACTTTGTGTCCTTTGTGGTTTATACCCTAAAAACAGGAGGAGACATGCTCAAACGTCGCTGGATATGGATTGTTGTCGCCGTGGTCGTCGTGCTGGCGGGAGTGGGAGGGTTTCTCCTCTGGCGGCAGTCCAGCACCGCCGCGACCTCTACCGCCACGCGCACCGTCCCCGTGCGCAAGGGGACGCTTCAGGTCACCGTGAGCGCCAGCGGCTCCCTGGAGCCGGTCCGGCAGGTAGACCTCAGTTTTGACGTCTCCGGCAAAGTCGCCGAGGTGGCGGTGGACATCGGGGACGCGGTGAAGGCCGGGCAGGTGCTGGCCCGTCTGGATACGACCAGCCTGGAACTGAGCCTGCGGCAGGCGGAAGCCCAACTGAAGTCCGCCCAGGCCCAACTGGCGAAGGCTAAGACCCCGGCGACCGAGGAGGAGATCAAGGCCGCCGAGGCCGCCTACTACAGCGCGCTGGCCCAGTACCAGGAACTGAAAAACAGCCCCTCCGAGGAGACCATCGCGTCCGCAAAAGCGAGCCTGGAGAAGGCGAAGATTACGCTGGAGCGGGCCCAGGCCGCCTACGACCGGGTCTCCTGGCGGCCAGAGATTAGCATGCTCCCACAATCCCAGCAGTTGCAGGACGCCACGCTGGATTATCAGGTCGCCCTGGCCAACTATGAGGCGGCTGTCAAGGGGCCTTCCCAGACGGAACTGGCGGCCGCGTGGCGCAACGTGGAGAGCGCGAAGGCCAAACTGGATAGCCTGCGGAATGGCCCCACGGAGGAGGACCTGGCCTCCGCTGAGGCCACGCTGGAGCAGGCTCAGGTTGCCGTAGAAACCGCCCGCCGCAACCTGGAGGCCGCCACCCTCAAGGCCCCCTTTGACGGCGTCGTCGCGGCGGTGAACCTGGTGGTCGGCGAGCCCGCTGTCTCCCCGGCGGTCACACTGATGGACCTCTCCCGTTTCCGCATCACCGTCCAGGTGGACGAGATGGACGTGAGCCAACTGGCGGTGGGGATGCCCGCGGTGGTGACGGTGGACGCTCTGCCCGACGTAACGCTGACCGGCAAGGTGGAGCGCATCGGCGTGGCGGCCTCCTCTACCAGCGGCGCCGTCTACTACCCTGTCGTCATCGCGCTGGACCCGACCGACGCGCCGCTGCGGGCCGGGATGTCCGCCAGCGTCACCATCCAGGTGCAGGAACTGACCGACCAGTTGCTCATCCCCACCTGGGCCATCCTGACCGACCCGGTCACCAATCGGCCCTACGTTCTCCGCCAGACGGCCAACGGCGTGGAGCCGGTCAACGTCCAACTGGGCGTCCGGTATTCGGGTTACGCGCAGGTCCTCTCCGGCCTCTCTGAGGGGGACGTTCTGGTCGTCAATAACCAGACCGGCTCCTCCGGCACCTTTGAGCCGGGCGCGATGCGGTTCATCTTCGGTGGAGCGGGTGGGCCGCCGCCCGAGTTCCGGCGGCAGACTCAGCAGGGACAGCAACAGCAGCAGCCATAGGAGCGGGCCTATGAATGAGACGGTTGTCCGCCTGGAGAACATCGTCAAAATCTACCGGATGGGGGCCGTGGAGGTGCCCGCGCTGCGGGGCGTCTCCCTCACCGTCCGCCCCGGCGAGATGGTCGCCATTATGGGCCCCTCCGGCTCCGGCAAGTCCACCCTGATGAACATCATCGGCTGCCTGGACCAACCCACCTCCGGCGCCTACTGGCTGGACGGGCAGGAGGTGGGGAAACTGGACGACGACCAGTTGGCGGCCATCCGCAACCGGCGCATCGGCTTTGTCTTCCAGACCTTCAACCTGCTGCCGAGGACGACGGCGCTGGAGAATGCGGCGCTGCCGCTTCTGTATGCCGGGGTGGGGCGGGCGGAGCGGCTGCGGCGGGCGCGGGAGGCGCTGGAGGCAGTGGGGTTAGGCGACCGGCTGCACCACACGCCGACGGAACTTTCGGGTGGGGAGCAGCAGCGGGTGGCGATTGCGCGGGCGTTGGTGACGGGGCCGTCGCTCATTCTGGCGGACGAGCCGACGGGGAATCTGGATAGCAAGGCGGGGCGGGAGGTGATGGCGATCTTGCAGCGGTTGAACTGGGAGCAGGGGATCACGGTGGTGATGGTGACCCACGACCCGACGATTGCGCGGCACACGGGGCGGATCATCTACCTGCGGGACGGGTTGGTGGAGGGGGAGGAGGTGGTCTCCAACCCCCTGGTCGCGGCGGGATAGCGGAACACGGAATACGCAATACGTACTTCGTACTCCGTATTCCGTAGGGATGGAGGTGAGGATGAATCTGGCCGAGAGTTTACGGGTGGCGTTGCGGGCGCTGGGGGCGAACAAGTTACGCTCGGCGCTGACGATGTTGGGGATTGTGATTGGGGTGGCGGCGGTCATCGCGCTGATGGCCGCCGGGCAGGGTGTTCAGGTCTTTGTGACGGAACAGTTCCAGGGTATCGGGAGCAATCTGCTCTTCGTCTTGCCCAACGTCGGGCAGAATACCCGGTTTGGCGGAGGGACCTCTATCCGCTCGCTGACGATGGGGGATGTCCGCGCCCTCTCGGACCCCCTCCGTCTGCCCGACGTGGCGCGGGTGGCGCCGCAGATAGACCGGAACGGTACGGTGAGTGCCGGAGGGCGGCAGACCCTCACCACCATTCAGGGGGTCACACCCGAGTTTGTCGCCGTGCGCAAGTGGCGCCCCGCGATAGGAGAGTTCATTACCGCCCAGGATATAGAGGGGCGGAGCCGGGTTGTCGTCCTGGGCAAGACGGTGGCGGAGACCCTGTTTCCGGATAACCCCGCGCCTCTTGGGGAGACGGTCCGCATCAACAATGTCCCCTTCCGGGTCATCGGGGTGATGGAGGAGAAGGGCGGCACGTTCACCGACCAGGATGATACCGTTTTTGTCCCATTGACGACGGCCCAGAGCCGCCTTTTCTCCGCCCGCGCGCCCAACGGGGAGTACCGGGTCTCCTACATCCTGGTGGAGGCGGTGAGCGAAGACCGGATGGACGCCGCTGCCGAGCAAATCCGCACCGTCCTGCGGGAACGGCACCGCATCGCCTTTGAGGACGAGGACGACTTCATCGTTCTCAGCCAGGCGGACCTGATCCAGACCTTCGGCAACATCACCGGCGTGCTGACAGTCTTTCTGGGGGCCATTGCGGGCATCAGCCTGTTGGTGGGCGGCATCGGGATTATGAACATTATGCTGGTCTCGGTGACGGAGCGGACGCGGGAGATCGGCCTGCGGAAGGCCGTGGGGGCCCGGCGGCGGGACATTCTGGTCCAGTTCCTGATGGAGGCAGTCACGCTGGCGGTATCCGGCGGGCTGATCGGCATCGGTATCGGCTTTCTCGGAGCGCAGGTCATCTCCGCGCTGGTGGAGGGCTTCCGCTCTGTGGTCACGCCGCAGGCGGTGCTCCTGGCGACGGCCGTCTCAGCGGGGGTCGGGCTGGCTTCCGGGCTGTATCCGGCCTGGCGGGCCTCCCGGTTGAACCCCATAGAGGCGCTGCGGTACGAGTGACTCACGTGCCAGGCACTTCTGAAAGTGCCTGGCACGTTCAAAGCCCCACATCATCCACATTCATCGCCGCGTTGAGGGTATCCCCGTCGTTCTTCACCCCGATGTAGAGGGTGACCCGCTGGCCCGCGTAGGGGCTCATGTCTACCCTCCGCTCCACCCACACGCCCTCCGGCAGGTCCCCCGGCCGCCAGGAGTCCAGCAGCTGATATTGCCCGCTCTCGTCGTACAGGCTGACGTAGAAGAGGTCATCCCGGTCTCCCCCGGTCCGGAGGTAGACCCAGAGGCTCAGGGTGACCGCCGGACCCTGCGGGACGACGAAACGCTGGGAGACGGAGGAGTAGACGTACTGTCCCGGTTCTCCCGGGGGAATGCCCAGGCGCATGCTACGGGCGCCGGAGCGGGCCAGGGAGGCATCGTAGGCGGCCAGCCGGTTCAGCGTCCACCCGTCATCGGTCTCAAAGCTGCCGTTGAGGAGGCCGGGAGGCGGGTCCGCCGCCGCGTCCCGCAGGACCAGGGGCAGGAAGACCCGGTGGCGGGCTGGGGAGGATTCTTCCGTCAGAAAATCCACTGCCTGCTCCACCACCGCCGCCCGGGCCGGGGGGTCTACCGTCTCCAGGGGGAAGGCGAAGTAGACCAGGCGGGAGCAGCCGTCGGCGTACTGGACGGCGGCGACCCCGCCCGTCCCGCCGACGTACTCCAGCGCGGCGACCGACCCCGCCGTGGGGCTGATGACGTCCGGGAAGTCCGGGTCGTACATCCCCGGCGCGTCAAAGCGGAAGGGCCCCAGGCCCTCAAAGAGGGAGCCGACGGTGGGGCTGACCACGTAGGTCCCGGCGTCGTCGGCGACGTAGCGGGCCCGCAGGGTGTTGCGGTAGAAGTCCGGGTCGGCGCCCTGACCGTCCAGGTGCCAGCCAATCTCCGTCCCGCTGAGGAAGAGCGCGCCGCATTCGCCCAGATAGGCCCGCAGGAGCGCCCGCTCCGTCGGGTCCAGCGTCTGGTCGGGGCCAGATTCCTCGCCCAGAATCCAATCCACCAGCCCATAGCCCGCCAGGGCGACGTCGCCATCCCGGACGGCCTCGTTGCTGGCGCTGTCAAAGGGAATGGTCATTGCCTGCCCGTGCTGGAGGACGTAGTTGCGCGCGTTCATCCGGTCTAGGAACATCCGCAGGTTGTAGCCCTCCACCGGGTCGGTTTCCGGGACCAGCATGGTGCGGTTGAGGCGGTCAAAGCCGTTGACCAGGAGGGCCCTCACCCCCTCCCCCCTGGCCCCCTCCCCCTCTCCCGCAAGCGGGAGA
>JACIWQ010000070.1 GCA_014360895.1 Thermoflexales bacterium
CCGGGCGTCAACCTGCGTTGACGCCTCTTTGGAACCGGTAGAAGGCGCTTCGGTTGGAAATCGGCCTTCTTGGGTACTGTTGTGCTGGGCGTCGGCCCGTGTGGATGTCTGCTCCGAAGGGGTTGGCACAGGCCGAACTCCGGCGGGAACTCCTGAGCGGGCGACGTCCGTCGCCACCGGCCGGAGCCCCCACCACAGGACGACGCCCGCGTAGAAAGTCAGGCTCAGCCCTACCAGGAAGACGCCGTGAGCAATGGGGCCCGCCCGCAGGTAGGCGAAACTCAGCCCGCCGATGCTGGTGAGCAGGTAGCCCGCGGTGATGGCGGGCCGGACCCGGCGGGGTACCCACGCCTCAAAAGGCAGCGCGTCCAGCATCAGGTAGACCAGCGCGGCGACGAAGGGGACCGCCAGGGAGTGGTAGAGCATCACGATGCGGCCCACCCGCCCCGCCTCGTCCAACCCCAGCCGGTCCGCCAGCCCCAGCCCGGCCAGCGGGCCGGTGGCCGAGAGGGGGCTCAGCAAGACCACCAGCAGCGCCTCCCAGCCAACGACGGCCCACAGCAGGACTTCGGTGGTCAGGATGTGTTGTGTATTGCGTGTTCCGTTTATGCTTCTACCGGCCATTCGGGCGCTCCGCATTCCGGACACTGGATTTCAAAGAAGGTCAGCCACTTGAGGATTTCCCGGTGCAGGGAAGGGTCGTCCAGGTCGCGGCCTGCGAGGGCTACCTGAGGGCCCCGGTAGCGGTCCAGGACGAAAACCAGCGGCTCCTCTCCGACAGGTACAGGCAGAAGTGCGGTGTAGGCCTGCCGGACAGCGCCCCCGGGGTCGGCGAGTACCGGGAACGGCCAGTCCTTTGTCTCTCCCAGGGCAGCTTCCGCGTCCGGACCGGTGAGGATGACCAGCACCTGCGCGGCCTGCTCTTCATACTCTTCCCGATGGGCGGAGAAATTCCTCAGCGCGGCCCGGCACGCCGGACACTCCAGGTCGGGCAGGAGAAGGAGCACCAGATTCCGGCGCCCCTGGTAATCGGACGGAGCCACTACGGTTCCCTGGGCAGACGGGAGCCGGAAGGCCGGAGCAGGCTGATCGCGCCGAAGGTGAGAAAAGCGAAACCATTCCATAACGTGCTCCGTATTGCGTATTCCGTATTCCGTGTTGCGTGAGCTGGGGCCGGACACCCTCTCCCACTTCACGTTTCACGTTTCGCGTTTCACGTTTCACGTTCACGTTCACGTTCACGTTTCACGCCTCACGCCTCACGCTTCGCTGCACCTTCAGGTGACCGTCACCTTATGGTTACAGACACAACTCGCCCGCGCACTCCGGCGCGCATTCGTAGGAGATGGCGCTGTGGGTCGGGAAGAGAAGGGCCAGCAGCCAGTTCAGCGCCACCCGCAGCCGGTTCTGCCAGCCCACCAGCCGCAGGAGGTAGTAGAACTTCCACATCGCCCAGGCCGGGAAGCCGCGCAGGTGGCGGCCGAAGGGGTCCGCTACCCCGGAGAGGCGGCCCAGGGAGACCAGGTCGCCGATGTAGGTGAAGTCAAAGGGGCGCGGCGACCCCCCGAGCAGTTCGGCGACGATGTTGGCGGCGGCCACCGGCGCCTGCCGGTAGGCCACCTGCGCGGTGGGCGGGTAGACCTCTCCCGTCTGCGGGTGACGGGCATGGGCGGCGTCGCCCAGGACGTAGACATTGGGCATGCCGGGGACCCGCAGGTAGGGGTCCACCACCACCCGGCCCAGGTTGTCCTTCTCCAGGGGGAGCGCGGCCACCACTGGGTGGGCCCGCACCCCGGCGGCCCAGACCACCGCCTCCGTGGGGAGCGGGGGACGGCCGTCGGCAAAAACCAGTCCCTCCTCTGTCCAGTCCCGCACCCGTGTATTGAGGAGAACCTCTATGCCCATCCGCTGCATACGCCGCAGCGCCGTCCGGGAGAGGGTTCGGTCCATCTGGGGCAGGACCCGGTCCTGCAACTCCACCAGAACGGTCCGGACCTCTTCTGCAGGGATGTGGGGGTACTGCTCCTCCCGCAGGTGGAGCAGGAACTCCCGCAGTTCGGTAACCGTCTCCACGCCGGTGCAGCCACCGCCGACCACGACGAAGGTCAACAGCCGGCGGCGCCGTTCGGGGTTCTGCTCGCGGGTCGCCGCCTCAAAGCGGTTGATGACGTAACAGCGCAGCCGCTCGGCATCGGCGGCGGTCTTGATTTCCAGGGCCCGTCCCTGGAAGGGTTTCAGTCCGTAGAAGTTGGTCACCGAGCCCAGGGCGACCACCAGGATGTCGTAGGAGAGCACGATGCAGCAGAGTTGCACCCGGCGGTTTTCCAGGTCAATGCCGTCCACGCGGGCGCGCAGGAAGCGGACCCGGCTGCGCCGCAGGAGCCGCCGAATGGGGGTCATCATCAGGCCGGGGTGGATGACCCCGCTGGCGGCCTCGTGCAACAGCGGCGTGAAGAGATGGAAGTGGTTCTGGTCCACCAGCGTGACCTCCACCGGCGCGTCCTTCGGCAACAGGCGGTCCAGGTGGAGCGCGGTGTAGAGTCCCGCGAAACCGGCACCCAGGATCAGGATACAGGCCTTCTGCTTCTCGGTCATTTTCGCCATCATTCAGGTGACGTCACTTTCGCCGCGACGACCACCAGATTGGGGCTGTGGTCGGGGTCAAAGGGCGAGCCCTGCATGTCGCCGTAGAGGGTGATGGCCCCGAACCCGGTCTCCTCCAGCGCGGCGGTCAGTTCGGCCTGCCGCAGGGGCCGCAGGCGGGTGGAGAGGACCCGCTGCTCCCACAGGCCGCCCGCGCGGTGGAGCCGCAGGATGTGGAAGGTAAGCAGGCCGTCGGGGTCAAAGTCGTAGAAACGCAGGAAGAGCCATTCCTGCTCTCCTTCCCGATGGGCCTGGGGCTCCATCCACCGCTCCCGCCGGGCCAGAATCCGGTCGTAGTTGAGGTTCTGAACGAGCAGGAGGCCGCCGGGGCGCAGGCAGGCGGCGAAGTCGGCCAGGGCCGCGCGCAGACCTTCCGGCGTCAGGACGTGGGGCAGGGAGTTGCCCAGGCAAAGGAGCCCGTCAAAGCTGCCCCCGAGGCGGGCGCGGAGTTCGCCGAAACCTGCCACCTCAAAGCGGACGTCCACTCCGGCGGCCCGCGCGTTGGCCCGGGCGCGGGCGATCATCCCGGGGCTGGGGTCGGCGCCGGCCACCCGCCAGCCCCGCTGCGCCAGCGCTACCGCGTGCATTCCGGTCCCGCAGGCGGCGTCCAGAATGTAGGACAAGTTTTCAACTTGTCCTATAACAAACGGCAGTTCTGCCGCCAGCCGGGCGGGCCAGTTCACGAAGCGGTCGTAGTCGGCGCTGAAGTCGTCGTACATCGGGTTGCGTATTGCGTATTGCGTATTCCGTATTCCGTATGCCGTGCTACACCACCAGCATGGCCATATCCCGCCCGAAGATGCCCAGCCGGTCGCCGTCGCGGAGGGGGTGGTCCAGGTTGGGCTCACAGGTGGGGACGTCCTCCCGCACCCGCTGGTAGCGGAGCCAGGGGGCCATAGAGTTGCAGGTGGTCAGGAGCCGGCCGTTGAGGAAGATGTGGGCGATCTCTTCCTGGGGGATGCCCAGCCGCGCCAGCGCACGGCCGACGGTCTCCTCCGGCCCGGCTTCCAGGTGGACCACCGTCTCCCGGTCGCCGCGCGGGTCGGGGCCAAAGCGGCGCAGTCTGCCGTAAAGTCGGATTTCTACCATAGTCTCGCTCCACCCCATTGGTTTTGTGGCACTTTTGCGGTATAATAACCGTAGAGAACACGGAGAGCGCAGAGAGGGGACATCCGATGGCTGAATTCCTGACGGCTGAAAAAGTCCTTGTTCTTGCCGACCGGCTTCCCCCTACAGAGAAATTGCGCCTGATAGCCTGGCTACTATCGCGTCTGGAACGGGAACTTCAGGCCGCCCAACCTCAACCCGCTCGCCTGGCGCGTGGGGTATGGCGAGGTCTGGGCATCACCGAAGAGGAAATCGCCCAACTCCGCCGGGAGATGTGGGGCGGCTTCCCGAGAGAGATATGAAGCCCGCTGCCGTCACTGACACCCATAGCCTCATTTGGTTTCTGGAAGACAGTCCTCGTCTCGGCCCAATGGCAGGCCAGTTCTTTGACCGTTGTGTTAGAGGCGAGAGCATCATCTACATTCCCACAATCTGCCTGGTAGAAATTCTCTATCTGTGCGAGAAAGGACGAATTCCCGCTGCGTTCCAGGCGCTGCTGACCGAAGAATTGCGCCTGGGAAGTAGCGGCTTCATCGTTGCTGATTTGACGTGGTCCGTCGTTGAAACTATAAGTCAGGTGCCTCGCATCCTGGCCCCGGATATGCCGGACCGCATCATCGCAGCGACCGCTCTTTCTCTGGACGTGCCGCTCATCACCCGGGACCATAATTTGGCGCAGGTTCCGGGGCTGCAAATCATCTGGTAATCCTCACTCCTCCGCCAGCCGATGCGCCAGTTCGTGATACTTCTCGTGGACCCCCTCGCCGATCTCCTCTCGCTCCACCCGCTCAAAGGCCTCCTCCAGCGCCCGCTGGTCCTCCGGCAGGAGTAGCCCGTCGGCCATCGGGTAGAGGATGTGGTCCTCTTTGTAGATGTGGTCCCGCAGCAACTGGATGTACTGGGCCAGGTGGTCCCGGACGGCCTGCCGGGCGGCGGGGTCGCCCGCCGCGCGGGGGAGCGCCTCCGCCACGGCGCGCACGTGCCCCCGCCCCAGGTCGTGCTCGTAGAGCATCACGCCGATGGGGCCAGCCTCCCGGGGCATCCCTCGCTCCTCCATCCGCACAAAGAGCAACTTCTCCTCCTTGGCGTGGTGGCAACGGTCGGCGAAATTGCGGAAAAAGTCCACCATCTGCTCCAGCCGCTCCACCCGCACCTCTCCCGTCTCCTGCATCCGCCGGACCTCCCGCGCGGCGGCATCCAGAACGGTCAGGATAATCTGGTGTTCGTGCATCAGAATCTCTGTGGGTCGCATTGATCACCTCCTTCGTGAGGTGACAGTCACCTCGCAGGTGACTGTCACCTCATTGTGTCCCCCCACACAATCTCATACGGGGCCGAGATCGCGCCGGTGGGGCAGTACGTCTCGCACTCCGCGCAGTAGGTACAGTCCTCCGGGCGGGCGATGAAGGGGCCCTCGGGCCCCATCTCCACCGCGTGGGCCGGACAGGCGAAGAGGCAGGCCCCGCACCGGCTGCAGAGGGCCAGGTTGATTTGGGGAAGTATTCGTTCGTTCATAAAATCTTTTGCCACACGAAGGCCACGGGGAACATAGAGCAATGTTCACTCTACGCTTTCCGTAGCCTTTTTCCGGTTGTTCCACTCCCAGTTTAGCAGGAAGTGGGCCTTCTGTCTATGACAAAAGTCACATACCGCTATGCCGACTGAAGGGCCACGCCGAGAGGCCACACCCCAAGCCCTTGGTCCCGAAGGGTCACAGCCCGAGGGGAGCTGTCTCGCCCCGCCTGGGCCTGCGCCGACTGGAAGTCGCCCTCACCTGGGCCTGTGGCCCTGCGTCCGCCTGCGCGGACGCAGAGACCTCTGTCGGCGAAGGCCGACAACCGGCGCGAAGCGCCCAGAAAAGCTGATTTCCAATCAGCACATTTGACAGATTGAGAGACCTGTTGTAATCTCAACGGCGGGTCTGCGGCTATGGACGAACGGACGGTTCAGGCGCTGCGGCGGGTCCCCCTCTTCTCCGGCCTCCCCGAGCGGGTGCTCCGGCGGCTGGCGGAAGTGGCCGTCCGCCGCGAATACGCGTCCGGCGAGACGGTCATTCTGGAAGGGGAGCCCTGTCGGTACGTCTACTTCGTCGCCGAGGGGGAGGCGCGCGTGGTCCGGACGGCCTCCGACGGCCGGGAGCAGGTGCTGGCCCGGCTGGGGCCGGGCGGCGCGCTGAACACCGTCCCTCCCTTCCTCCCCCGAAGGGTCAACCACGCCACCGTCCAGGCGCTGACCCCGGCGGTCCTGTATGCGGTCCCGGCGCCGGACTTCCTCCGTCTGGTGGACGAGTGCCCGGAACTGGCGCGGGTGCTGCTGGAGGACTTCGCCCGCCGGCTGGACCGGCTGAGCCATCTGGTGGAGGACCTCTCCTTGCGGACGGTGCGGGGGCGCCTGGCGCGCTTTCTGCTGGAGCACGCGGAGGGGGGAAAGGGGGCAGAGGCCGGCGCGGCGACCGTCGTCCGGCGCTGGACCCAGGAAGAGATCGCGGCCCAGATCGGCACGGTGCGGGAGGTGGTGGCCCGCACCCTGCGCGCTTTCGCCGACGCCGGCCTGCTGAAAATAGAGGGACACCGGATTATCCTGCTGGACCGGGAAGGGCTGGAAATGGAGGCGGAGAGGTAAAGAGGCCCGGCCGGGACCATCGGCCACAGGGCCCAGCGAGGAGACCTCCCGCAAGCTTCGTGCTTGCGGGAGGTCTCTTTTCCCCGCTATTTGGCGGGGGGAGATACGGGATAAACGGCGCTACCTGGCGCGCTCCCGCTGGTGTATGCTTTGAACGGTCCATTACACTATCGGGAGGGAAAATGCTCGCATCTCTGCTCATCACATTGAGGGAAGGGCTGGAGGCAGCGCTGATCGTTGGCATCGTGCTCGGCGTCCTCCACCGTCTGCAGCGGCATGACCTGGTCCGCCCTGCGTGGGCCGGTGTAGCGGCGGCCGTCGCCCTCAGCGTGGCCGGAGGGCTGGCCCTCCGTGGCCTGGGCGTTGCGCTGGAGGGCCGCAGCGAGGAAATCTTTGAGGGCGCGACGATGCTGGTGGCCGCCTCGGTGCTGACCTGGATGATTTTCTGGATGGGACGTCGGGGACGGGAAATCCAGGCCACCCTGGAGCGAGACGTCCGCCGGACGGCCGCCCAGGGAAGCGCGTGGGGCCTCTTCGGCCTGACCTTCATCGCAGTTGTCCGGGAGGGGGTGGAGACGGCCCTCTTCCTGAATGCGGCTCTCTTCACCTCCACTCCCACACAGACCCTTATCGGCGGCGTTCTGGGACTGGCTATCGCCGTCGGGTTGGGATGGGCCATCTTTGCGGCAGGCAGGCGGCTCAACATCAGGGCTTTCTTCCGGGTCACCGGTATTTTTCTGCTCCTCTTCGCGGCGGGGTTGGTCGCCCGAGGGGTGCACGAATTCCAGGAGGCTGCCCTGCTCCCCACCCTGGTCCAACCCGTATGGGACCTCAACCCGTTCCTGGATGAACACAGCCTGTTGGGTGAATTCCTGAAGGCCCTGTTTGGCTACAATGGCGACCCGTCCCTCCTGGAGATTCTGGCCTACGGGCTGTATTTGGCCGCCGTAGGGTGGATAAGCCTCCGGCCAGGCTCTCAGCCCGTAGCAACCCATTCCTCTCCGAGCAGGGGATGAGAGCGATGCCCGGACGACTCCTGCGGATTCGCGTTCTCCTGGGGCTGGCCGTTACGCTTCTTCTGCTCGCGGGGTGCGCGTCTGGCAACACCCCAGGGCGGATAGAACTGAGCGCCACCGAGGCCGACCTGGGCACAATCCCCAACACAGAGCCCGTCTCCCGGACCTTTGAAATCCGCAACGTCGGCCAGGGGCCGCTGGAGATCGCCGGTGTCAGCACGTCCTGCGGCTGCACCACAGCCGAGGTGAGCAGCCGCTACCTTCCGCCCGGCGGGCGCGCTCGCCTGACCGTGACCTTTGACCCCAGGACGCACGGCGGAGAGACGGGCGCTTTTCTCCGCCAGGTCTACGTCCGCTCCAGCGACCCCGACCGGCCGGAGGTGGCGATTACCCTGCGCGTGACGGTTGTGGCTCCTGGCGAAGGGGTTCCAGCCTTATCGCCCGATCCTTCCACCGTCTCCTCGGCGGGACCGGTCGTCGTCTACTACAACCGGGCCTGCGCCGACTGCCTCCAGTACGTCCAGGAGACGGTGGTCCCGCTCCTGCGGGGAGCCGGCTATCCGGACCCGGTCTACAAGGACTACATCAACGAGCCGGCCAACCGAACCGAACTCCTGGCGCGAAGCGATGCGCTCGGCGTGCCGCCCAACCTGCAATCCCACCTGACCATCTTCATCGGCGACCGGATAATTCTGGAGGGCCACGTTCCGGAGCACGTTATCGCTGACCTACTGGCCGCGCCTTCCGATGCCTTTGAGCGCATCGTCGTTTACCAGGACCGGATGAGCGGTGCGACGGAATACACGGTCTGGGCATTCCGCGGGGAGCCGCAGACCTACCCGATAGACACGCCCGTCAGCCAATACCTGGCTTACCTAAAAGCCCACGGGGCGCATCTGACGACACCCCCTGCGCTGAACGACCGCCGCTCTCTCCTGCCGCTGGTGCTGGCCTCCGGCTTTCTGGACGGTCTGAACCCCTGTGCTTTTGCCGTCCTGCTCTTCTTTATCGCCTTCCTGTTTTCCATCCGCCGCGCCGCTTCCACCATCTGGGCTATGGGCCTGATTTACATCGCCGCTATCTACCTGGCCTATTTTCTCATCGGCCTGGGACTGATGCAGGCGGTGGTTTTTGCCGGTGAGCATCACCTGATGGCCCGTATCGGCTCCTGGCTGGTCATTTTGCTGGGACTGGTCAACGTGAAGGATTACTTTTTCCCGCAATTGCCCATCCACCTGCGGATTCCCACCATCGCTCACGGAACGATTCAGGACTGGCTCCGGCGGGCGACGTTCCCGGCAGCGGCTGTGGGTGGCTTCCTGGTGGGGCTCTGCACCTTCCCCTGCTCCGGCGGCATCTACGTGGCCATCGTCGGTCTGCTGGCGGCCAAGACGACCTACTGGCAGGGAGTGGGCTACTTGGGACTGTATAACCTGATGTTCGTGGCGCCGCTGATGCTGATCCTGGCCGGGGTGGGGAACCGTCGGGTGATGCACCGCATTCGTCTGATAGAGCAATCCAGCCGCCGGTGGGTGCGGCTGGCGACCGGCCTGGCGATGATTGCCATCGGCGCGGTCATTCTCATCTGGTTCGTGTGAGGAGGAAAATGAGCAAGAAAAGGCGAGGTTCAGGATACCGGCGGTCTGGAAACCGCCCGTGGATATGGATCGCTATCGGAGTTATCGGAGTCCTGGGGCTGGGTCTGTTGAACCTGTGGCAGACCGGCGCCTTCGCCAGCCCGCCGCCTCCCTCCCGCAGCGGCGATCCGGCAACGCTGCTCCCTTTAGCCCAGGGCCCTTCGCTGCGGGGAGGCCACGACCCGGCCCTGATCCCGGAAAACCCACCGGCCCCACGCCCCGCGCCGGCTGGTCAGCCGGTGCCCCGTCTGGATATGCCGGAACGGGAGCATGCGTTCGGTCGGATATACGCCCGGTGGACCGTCTCCCACGTCTTCGCCGTCCAGAATACGGGCACGGCCGACTTGGTCATTACCAACCTGGTCACCTCGTGCGGCTGCACAACGGCGGAACTTTCCAGCAGCGTCATCCCGCCCGGCCATCGGGCCGACCTGACGGTGACCTTTGACGCGGATTTCCATCCGGTAAAGGGGCCGGTCACCCGGCTGGTATGGTTCGCCACCAACGACCCGGCCCAGCCGTGGGTGGAGGTCCGGATCACCGCCGATGTGCGGCGGTAGACGAGGGAACCGCCGCCCGCCCCGCCAAACGGCGGGGGCGGAATCGCGCCGGATACCGCTTACCGGTTGTCCCTCCTGATGCTACAATGGAGACGATTTCAGTCTGAGGAGGCGATAAAAATGATGGGATTCGGTTTTCTGGGCATGCTTCTCTTCTGGGGCCTCTTCCTGGCCCTGGTGGTCGGAGGCATGGTCTGGCTGGTTCGGCAGTCCCGTCTGCCGGGTGGGACGTCGGGGAAAACGGCCCGCCAGATTCTGGACGAACGGCTGGCCCGCGGGGAGATCACTCCCGAAGAATATGAAACTATTCGGGCAAAATTGGCTGAATGAGGAGGTGAACGATGTGCCCAATGTGCGGTGGTTGGTGGACCGGCTGGTGGGGCTGGGGGCCCTGGGGAAGCGCCCTGGGCGTCGTCGGCCTCATCCTGAACCTGCTGCTCTTCCTGGGCTTCCTGGCCCTTCTGGGACTCGGCATCGCCTGGCTGGCCCGGCGGCTGGGTCGTGCGCCCGCCGGGAACGCCGGGCCCGACCCGCTGGAGATCGCCCGCCGACGGCTGGCAGCGGGCGAGATCACCCTGGCCGAGTTTGAGGAAATCCGTAACCGGCTGCGCTCATAAGGGGCTTTTCTGGCGGGTGCCTTGTTCTTTGCGAGTTTGTGGAGTATACTGGAAACAGCCAGTATACGGGACAACTCGCTGGGAGAAAAAATGGCCCCAAAGATTCGTGTTCTCCTGGCCGATGACCACGCCGTGGTCCGGCAGGGAATCCGCCGCTTCCTGGAGGAGGCCGACGACATAGAAGTGGTGGCCGAGGCCGGAGATGGCCGGGAGGCGCTGGAACAGGTGTGGGAACACCGGCCCGATGTAGTTGTCCTGGACATCCGGATGCCGGAGATGTCCGGTGTGGAGGCGACCCGCCGGATCAAAGAGCGGTTTCCGGAGGTCCGGGTGCTCATCCTTACTGCCTACGACGATGACCCCTACGTCTTCGCCCTGCTCCGGGCCGGGGCAGATGGCTACGTCCTCAAGACCGCCAGCGGCGACGAATTGGTCCAGGCGGTACGGACCGTCTATCGGGGCAAGTCGGCCCTCAGCCCGGAGATAGCCACCAAAGTGGTGCAGCAGACGGTCACCGGCAAACCGGCCACGGCCGCCGACCAGGTGGAACCGCTCACGCCGCGCGAATTGGACGTGCTGCGGCTGGCCGCGCGCGGCCTGACCAACCGGGCCATCGGCTACGAACTGGGCATCAGCCACCGCACCGTCCAGGGATACCTGGCCAGCATCTACGGCAAACTGGGCGTCAGCAGCCGCACCGAGGCGGTCACCGAGGCCATTCGCCGGGGCTGGATTGTGATTGAGTGAGGAGCATCCGGTGCGTCGGTGGTTTCGCACCCTCCAGGCCCAACTCTTCCTCTGGGCGGTCCTCCCCCTCACCTTTGCCCTTCTGGCCGTTGCCTTCACCGGGGTCTACGCCCACCAGCGGGCCATGCGGGATTTCGTCGCCCAGCGAGACCTGGCCCTGGCCCGGCTGGCGGCGCGCATCGTGGAGGACGGCCTGGCTCATGGGACGATCGGGTCCGACGGGAGCGGGCTGGCAGCCTGGCTTCCCCTCTTCCTCAGCGGCGGGGACTGGCCGGCGCGGCTGTTCGTGATGGACGAGCGGGCGCATGTGCTTTTCCACTCCGACCCCGCCCTGACCGGCGCGGACTTCTCCGGCATCGCCGACTGGACGGCGGCCCTTTCCGGGGCGGAGGGGGCCGTTCTCTCCCGGAGGGAGGAAGGACTGGTGCTGAGCGCCTTTTCCCCTGTACGGGGGGCGCGCTGGGTGGTTGTAGTGGAGGAGCCGGTGGAAGGGCTTCTGGGGCCCATCCTGCGCCTGCCCGCGCTGGCTCCCGTGGTGGCCGGAGGAGCGGGACTCCTCTCCCTCCTGGTCTTCACCTTCGGCTGGACCACCATCGTCCGGCCCCTTCGCGCCCTGGCCCGGGCGGCCGAACAGGTCTCCTGGGGAGACGATTCCGCCATCGCCCGGCCGGTAGGGGGTGTGCAGGAGGTGCAGGACCTGCACCGGGCGCTGGCGGAGATGGTGGGCCGCCTGCGCGGCTACGAGGCCGGGATCCGGGACTACCTGGGCGCGGTGACCAGCGGTCAGGAGGCGGAGCGGGCCCGGCTCGCCCGCGAACTCCACGACGGTCCGGTCCAGGACCTGATCGCTCTGGCCCAGCAGGTGGAGATGGCGCACCGTCTCATCGCCCGGGGGGAGATGGAGTCCCTCCGGGCGCAACTGGAAGAGCTCCACAGGGCAATCCACCGGGTTGTGGAGGAACTCCGGCGGCTCATCGCCGCGCTGCGTCCCCCCTACATAGAAGACCTGGGCCTTCTGCCCGCGCTGGAGATGCTGGTCCGGCAGGCTGCTGAGACTACATCGGCCAAAGTCCAACTGGTGACCGAGGGGGAAATCCGCCGCTGCCATTCGGACGTGGAACTGGCGGCTTACCGCATCGCTCAGGAGGCCCTGAACAACGCCCTCCGGCACGCCCGCGCCCGCACTGTCACCGTCCAGGTTCAACAGGATGCGGAACACCTCATCCTCGCCGTCGCCGACGACGGGGTGGGCTTTGTCCTTCCCCCTCGCCCCGACCTGTTGACCGCCCAGGGCCGATTCGGCCTGGTGGGGATGCAGGAACGGGCGACCCGTCTGGGCGGGCGGCTGATGGTGGAGACCGCGCCGGGCCAGGGCACCCGGGTCACGGCCATCCTGCCCCTTTCCCTCGGTAGGGCAGCCTCTTAGCCCAGGCCGAACTTCTCCCTGCTTCCCCCGCCAAATAGCGCTACTCCCCGGCCTGCCTCTCTGGTATCCTGGGAGCAGAAATTTCAATTTGGAGGTTTACCATGAAGGCAGGTTTGTGGATTGGCATAGGCATAGGGATTGCCCTGGTCCTGGTGACGGTGGGGCTGATCGTGGGAGGAGCCTTCCTCAGCCGTCAGGTCTGGGCGAACGCTCCGGCCATCACCCCCCAACCGGGGCCATCCTGGAGCTACCCCGGTATGCCCGGATGTGGGGGGATGATGTATCGCTGGGGGGCTCCGGCCGGGTCCGCAGCGGCGACACCGCAACCGGGGGGAGTGCAGGGCTACCCGGGTATGCCGGGTTGCGGATGGACAGGCCCCCGCTGGAGCACCGGAACCCCTCTCACGCCGACCCTGACGCTGGACGACGCGCGCCGGGCTGTGGAGCAGTATCTTGCCGATTTCGGGCTCTCCAACCTGGAGATCGCCGAACTGATGGAATTTGAATACAACTTCTACGCCATCGTCCGGGAGCGGGATACCGGCATCGGTGCGATGGAACTGCTGGTGGATAAGTGGACGGGTGCTGTGGGGCCGGAGATGGGGCCGAATATGATGTGGAACAGCAAGTACGGGATGCATGCCCGGATGATGGGCGGCCCGGTGGTGACCAATACCATCTCCGAGGAAGAGGCCCTGCGGATTGCCCAGCGCTGGCTGGACGCCTACCGTCCGGGGGAAATCGTGGAGGACGCTGACCCCTTCTACGGCTACTACACCATCCACACCCAGAGGGATGGGCAGATCGTCGGGATGCTCAGCGTCCACGGCGCGACCGGCCAGGTCTGGTACCACACCTGGCACGGGCGGTTCATCCGGATGGAGGAGGAATAAACAACAAATAGGTGACGGTCACCTCAAAGGTGACCGTCACCTAAAGCACGCCCCCCAGGCAGCAGCTCCCGCGTCAGCCACACCCCCGCCCACGGATCATACAGGCGCACGCCAAACTCATACAGCCCCAGATGCTCATCCCACTCTTTGCCCAGGAAGGTGTAAGGATTGTGCGGGTCGGTCCAGTTCCCCTGGGCCGGCAGCACCTGGCCGTAGGCGTCGTAGCGGTAGTTGTGGGTGCTCTGCCCCAGGTGCTTCGTCAGCCCCGCCACGCTGCCCCGCCCATCCAGATGATACCAGTAAGCCTGGCCTTCGGCGCCCGCCGGGAAGTGCTGCAGCTCCAGGAGCATCGGCATCGGACTGAAAGCTTTTACTCCTCATATGTTGAGCGGAGTTTGATTCATGCAGAAGCTCCAGGAGCATCGGCATCGGACTGAAGGCTTTTACCCCGCCATGCTTTGATCATTGCTCAATGTCGCAATTGTATGGGGATAGCGGGATCAAACCAATGCTCTCCAACCAAGTCCATAATTTCCTATCGCCAATCTGGTGACCATCCTTTGCCCAAATAAATCCGCTGACCGCTTTCCCGTTGTATTTTGTATATTCTGCCAAACGAGTCGTTGTAGACTAACCACTCGCTGTCGGGTGACCAACCAGGCATAGAGAATTCACTCCCCCAGAGCATACCATCCCACTGACTCTCAACTTTGACCAGCGGACGTTCTTCACCAGTGCTAACCTTGTGTATCACAAGATACTCATCCGGGCGGTAATAGGCCAACCATTCTCCATTATCCGAAAAAGAAGGATGTCTCCCCGGGAATATTCTCCGAACTTTTTCTCCAGGATGGTAAAGGAGAATTTTGTATTCATGCTCTTCGAAGTCGTAAAAATTGGCAACAAGCCAACCAGAAGGAGATTCACCGATTGACTCAACAAATCTGGGGTCTGCTGCAATTGGAAGCCAGAAAACCCCGTCGATCCGGCAATTTTTCAAATCATGTCGAGCCACTAGCACAGAGTTTGGCTTAGCATAGCCTCGGTATTTTTGATATGCTGCTGACCCCTGGTAAAAAGGTGCAAGGATATTTCCTTCCTGATCAAAAGTAAGCCTTCCCTGCTCCAGAGTATCGCAACGGGAGCCAAACATCCTCCCTCTATGATCAATCACTCTCACAGTAGGGGGGACCCCTGGAATTGAGAATAATAATTCCCCACTGTGAGACCAGCGCGGGTACAACCCCTGAGATGTTCTCATTCTGCCGAACACGGAGCGAGAGCCTTGATAGAGGGTTAACGAGAATTCCACCCGTTCTGTACCACTAGCGTTAAGAAACCCGAGAGTTTGAGCCTGGGGGTTAGCCAAATGAGGGTCATCCGGCGAAAAAACTATCTCAACTGAGGAAGGCCCTCGGGAAAAGGGACTTCTTGCCCAAGATAATTTTGCCCCTTTAGCCACATCACTATTCCGACTAGGGCTAATCCCAAAATTATTATCAACGCCTTCAGCTTAACCCAACGCATCTTTCCTCGTAAGGTTAAGGCAGTGCTGTGATAACTACTGCTTCATCTATCTTTGATTTTTGGATATGACCGGGCCATCTTTTGACGGGCATCCCGTGAGGTAAACCGCCAATGAACGGTTACTCGCTCCCGGTTCCGGGCCTGAACCCAGGCCGTTGCCTTCCCGCCGGAGGGTTTCGGTGTCCCCAATCCGCCAAATCCGGGCACTGCCGCTCCACTGCCGAAATCTCTATCTCCGCCATATTCAGCCAACTAGCATGCTTGGGCGTCGGGTGAAACACAAACCGCTCCGCCCGCTTCCGGGCCTCCTCCGGCGGCAGAACCGGATACAACGCACCCAGGGTGTGCGTGTTCAAATTATCGCAGACCAGATGAACCGCCGAGCCTCCGGGAAGACCTCATCAGTCAACCGCACCAGCAAACGGCCCCAATCCTCCTTCGTCCGTCGTTTCGTGACGCCCCCATCTCGCCATCCCTGATCTGGGGCCAGAACGACAAAGAGATTACAGACCCTTTTCCGCTCATAGGTGTAGTCTTCCCGGGCCGGCCGTCCCGGCTCCACGGGAAGGCCTGGCTGCGTGTCCGCCAGCAATTGATAGGGCCGCTCATCCATTTTTAGGGATGGCATCTTCGCAAACCCGATTTATGCACCAAAACCGGTTCGCATGGTTCATCCCTCCCAGTTGTCTGGAAGAAATGATACCACGAGAAGACAAATAGACAAAGCACCAGAAGTGCCAACTAAAGTCGCTCCCCTGGGCCTGTGGCCAGGTTACTTCACTTGCCCTACTCTCTATGATCCCGCCTCAAGACGAGGAGTATCAGGGTATACCTGTAGGAATTGACAGGTGTTTACCTGTAAGAATTAACAGTAGACAGGAGGCACAAGATGGGGTAATATATGAACGCCGCTGGCAGAATGCCAGTGAGACAAAAATCACAGGAGGTCAAGATGTGTAGCGTTAAAAGATACTTATCCGCTATATTCACTCTTGTTATAGTGTTGTGCGCGCAGGCCTATCCAGCACAAGCGCAAAGGCCGTTGCCCCCAGAGGTAACAACCGATCCTGAACTGACGAAGTTATGGGAGAAATACAGCTATCTGCTTGCCTCTAAGCAGGTCCCTCTGGAAGAATTACAGAAGATGATTGCCGATGAAGAGAGCGAGAAAGCCCGTCTCCTAGGGATCAAAGTGAGAGTGGCAGGGCCTATGGGCCAGCAGCAACCTTTAGGTATCAGTCTGTGTATACGCCCAATTTGGGGGCCAGGCAAGGTGGTGTGGAGATTTTCCAACCCTGGCCAAAACGGAGCCAAGTACTCGGTTTTGCCGGAAAACGGCTATTCTTTAATTTGGGCACAACCGCCAGAACAAAACGTAGATGGAATATATAGAACCAGTTGGGGAACCTGCATCGCTTATAAAATCCCGGACAGTGCTACCGCGACTTTTTACAGCGCAGAATCGGGGGAGGTTTGCTATAATGCTTTTGCCTGTGAAGTATTAGGCCATTGTCCCAAGTGGGTGAACCCCTGTGATAATAACTCTCCTGAGGGTTCTTGGCCCGACTATCCGCTGCAGTAGACCTAAGAGCCCGGTCTCATCTTGGATACCCGATCAAGTGGGGTTATATGGACGAGGCCGGGCAATTTATCTACCAAACCAGATTGTTAACGACTAGGGGAGGTAAAAATGGGAAATCTCAAATTATTCAGAGTATTGACTTCTCTTTACGGGATTGTTGTTGCTTTGCTTTTTGGGACCTATTTTATTTCTTTATTCGTACACGAAGACATCCTATTATTCAAAATGCCGCATCGTCTTGAATGGGTTGCTGGAGATGTTGCGGTACTTTTCATCATCCTTTGGGGAATACTTTTCGCGTTTTCAGTGTTTTGGAAAAGGAAAACGGCGCTTCTCCTCTGCGTGTTTCTGGCTTTCATCCTTAACATTTTGGTCGGATGGATGAACTGGAAATCAGGAAACCTCTCGCAGTGGAGGGTATTAGGAGTTTCCATTGTAATGCTCCTTTTCCTGCTCCCCTCAATTATAACCC
>JACIWQ010000071.1 GCA_014360895.1 Thermoflexales bacterium
TCTGGAGAAGAACGCGGCCCGGGCCGGTCAGGTCCACCACCAGCCCCTCGCCGCTAAAAACGGTGGATTTCAGCCCGCCCACCCGACGGACCTTGAAGCTGATGCCCTCAGTGAAGGCGACCAGGTGGCCGGTATCCACCGTGTACGTCTCCCCCGCCCCCAGATGGACCTCGTGGATGGCGCCAAAGGAGGAGAGGAGCAGTTTGCCCGTGCCGGAAGCCCGAAGCATAATCAGCCCCTCAGAGGCGAAAAAGGTCTTCGCCCCACCCCATTTGGTGTCCAGGTTGATGCCCATCTCCGATGCCACGTAGGCGCCGGATTGGACCATCAGACTCTCGTTGCGCAGTTCCAGGACGAAGAGGTCACCGGGGAGGGCCGGCGCGACGGTCACCTCGCCACCGCTCGCCGGAGCGCGGAAGGTGTTCTGGAAGAAACTCTCGCCGGCCAGGACGGAGCGGGCCAGCGACTTGAGGATGCCGCCCGCCGCCTTCGTCTCCACCGTCACGCCCTGGGACATGCTGACCATGGCGCCGCTTTCCACCCGAATCTCCTCGTTCGGGCCCAGACGGATGACCCCCAGGGAATATGAGGGACGGTACAGAACATTAACCTCCATTTTTCTCCTTTCCTTTATCGGTAAAATAGGGATCGGTAGACAGGTACATTGGGCGACGGAGTGGCAGATCAGGGAGTGCCTGGGCCGCTGGTCGGCCGCTCCCGCACCAGATAGATGGTGGGCAATCCCACCAGCGTCACCGCGCCTTTCAGGAGGACGTTGGCCCAGAAGATGGACCAGACCGTGGGGACGGGCAACCGTCCCCCAAAAGCCCCCCAGCAGAAGATGAGGCTATCCAGCGGGACGCTGATGGCGTTGCTGGTCAGGACCCGCATCCACTGCAAGCGTCGGGTGACCCGGGTCACCCAGAGGTGATAGATTTCCGTGTCGGTCAGTTCGCTGAAGACTTCGGCCACGATGGAGGCGACGACAATCCGCCAGACAGGAGTGAGGACCGCCGCAAACTCCCGCTGGAGCGGCCAGGTGGGGTCGGGAGGGAGCCAGGCCGCAAAGGCAAAGAGGCCCGCCATAATGAGATTGATGACCCCCGCCGCCACGATGATGACCCGCGCGGCGGCCCGCCCCAACACTTTGTGCACCAGGTCCCGCAGGGTAAAAGTGAACGGGTAGATGAACGTCCCGGCATCCACACTGAAGCCCGCTACCCAGGCAATCTTCAGGCTGAGGACGTCGGAGAGCATCTGAGCAGCGATGTAGGCGGAAACGGTCAGGATACCGGAGAGGGGCATCGGTCAGGGACCTCCTACAGGGTTATCTCCACAGGCGGCAAAACGCACAGAGGTCCGGCACGGTGGTCGGCTGACCGCACTGAGGGCATGGATGCATCGGAGGGGGCTCCACGGCCTCCCCGCAGAAGAAGCCCTCCTCGCGGGCCCGCAGAAAGCCCTGGTAGAACTGCAGTTTCGCCCCCGGCGACTCCATCTCTATCCGCGCCAGCAGGTCCTTGTAGAAGTTGGTCAGGTTCCCCACCGCGTAGGGGCACTCGTCGTAAATGTAATCTATGCCCCGGACCAGCGCGTAGGCGGCGACCTCCCGCTCATAGGACCGGCAGAACGGCTTGACCTTGCGGGTCATCCCCTCCCGCTCCACCAGCACCGGCGCCTGACGGGCCAGGTACCCCGTCTGCCAGTGGAGCAGGTTGCTCAGAAGGACCGCCACCTCGTCATCCAGGTTGTGGCCGGTCGCCAGGACGGTGTAGCCATGCTCCTGCGCGATGCGGTTCATTTCATGCCGTTTGATCAGGCCACAGACGGAGCACGGCTTCCCCCGACCGCGCAGTTTCCGATCGGCCACTTCGGGAATGGTCTCGCCGTAGAGGGCCGCCACGTCCACCACGTGGAGTTGGACCCCCGGACGGTTGGCCAGAAAGGCCTGGACTTTCTCGTAGGACAGGCGGGAATAGCCGAAGCCGCCGTCAATGCCCAGGTTGATGTAGAGACCATCGGCCCGATAGCCCAGACGCAGGAGCACGTCCCAGAGGCTGAGGCTATCCTTGCCACCGGAGACGGCGACCAGAATCCGCTCGTCCCGGCTGAACATGCGGTACTTGCCGATGGCCCGCTCCGTATAGGAAATGAACCACTCCGGGAAGTGCTCCTCACAGAGGGCCAGTTTGTGGTGCCGCATATTGATGACGGCGGGTCGGCTACACTTTCGGCATTTCATAGGAATCGGACGCGGATGGACGCGGATGAACGCGGATTGTTTCTCCTTCCGCTCAATGCGAGCCCACTTACCTGCGGGCGCGGCGGGCCCGGTAGGCGCTGAGCGCGCCGTCCAGTTGCTGGGAGAGTCCCATCCAGTCCTCCACCAGCAATACCAGCCCGGTTCCATCGGGCAGGAAGAGGTGACGGTCAAACCAGAGGCGGAGCCACCAGGGAGGCACAGGATACCCCTTCAGGTCCACCAGCACGGCGGTCATCCCCCAGTAGGTCAGAGGCCAACGGCGGGCCGCCCGGTCCTTCTGGGGGTCAAAGACCTTCGTCAGCGGCGCCAGCCGGGTCCGCTCCACCCGCCGGTAGGAGATGAGCAGAGGCATCAGCGGGCCCTGCAGACGCAGGCCGGTCGGCTCGCAGCGGACATGGGCAACGCGGGGAGCGAAATGGCCGTACACAAAAAGTACTGTGCCTGCCAGCGCGGCCAGCAGGGCCAGGGGACGCAGCGGCGTGGGGCCGATGAGGCGCGGCAGGAACAGCCAGAACACGCCCACCAGGAGCGCCGTCAACAACCCCAGGGAACTCCACCGCCGCAAGGGGGTGTAGACCAGAAGAGGGAACCGGGCCGTCCGTTTTTTCATCTGTCCCAACCTACCGGACAAACTGACTCACGAAGTCAAAATAGCCCCGCTGCCCCAACTGCTTGTTCCAGCGTTCAATGGATTTGAGCACCCGCTGGAGACAGAGGATAACCTCATCCCGGGTTATGGCACCCTCCCCCGGCTTCAGGAAAAGCTCTTTCCGCTCTTTCCCTTGCCTCATTTCCAGCGGTCGTCGTCCCAGCCGCCATTCACACATCTCCTGAACGGCGTCGTATGCTTCCTGGGCCAGCGGACCCAGGCGGAGCGGCGGGGCCGGACGCCCGTCCCGCTCCGCCTTGTAGGTCCGAACCAGCCCCTTGACCGCCTCCATCGCATCCCAATCCGTCATCTCCGGATGATTCCGGTAGGTGGCGACCAGGACGAATTCTATGTTCTGCAGGACGTCCATGTACTCATCCTCAAACCGACCCATATCTCCTGCTCCTCAACAGAATGTCAGAACGATATGCGATATGCGATACGCGATATGCGATACACGCCTAAAACTCCGTTGCCCCGGTGAAGTGGAACGCGGAGATTTTCAGTGCCGGGGCTCGCACCACGGTAAAGTCCGGGCGCTCGCAGTGAACCCGCCGCCCCACCATTTCCACGTTCGCCAGCGCCTCCACGTAACTCTGGGTGAAGCGCAGGTTGCGCACCGGCACCGTGATTTCCCCCCGCTCAATCAGAAAGGTCCCGTCCCGCGTCATGCCGGTGATGACGGCCTGGCGCGGGTGGACAACGCGCGTGTAGTGGAAACGGGTCACGTAGAGGCCATAGTCGGTGGCGGCAATCATCTCCTCCACCGTGTGCTCGCCCGGCCCCATGACGGGATGAAGGGCCGCAGGGCCCGCCGCTGCCGTCATCCACGGAGAGAAGGGGTTGGCGGCGGGCAGGGCATGGCCGGTGGGCGACTTTCCCGCAATGGCGGCCCAGCGCCGGTCGTAGACGGGACTGCCGACCCGCCCCTCCCGGATGATGTCCACCCGCTGGCGGGGCATGCCCTCAAAGTCAAAGGGCAGCGGCCAGCCCGCCGGGTCCCGTCCGTCGTCCCAGATGGAGACCGCGGAGGCGGCGACCGGTTCCCCTTCCTCCCGCCCCGTCATCCAACTCCGCCCCTCGGCAACAGCCATCCCGCCCGCCATTCCGGCGATGAAGTCCACAATGTCCCCCACCGCGTAGGATTCCAGGACGACCGGGTAGACCCCCGGCTCCAGCGGGCGCGGGTTCCGTCCCCGCAGGGCCTTCCCGATGGCCTCCTCCCCCAGAGCGACGACGTCCACCTCCGCCACCCTCCAGGACGCGCCGGCCGCGTACCCGGCGCTGTCGTCGGTCATCACCACCGTGGTCAGGTCGGCGATGGTGGTCGGATGGTAGACGAAGAGGCCATGGCTGTTGGCGACGGCGAATTCGTGCACGGCGGTCCGGAATGCCCCGGACGCGTTGACCCCGGCCTCTTCCGCCCGTCGGCAGACTTCGGCGACGTCCCGCGCCCGGTCGTCGGGTGTGTACGCGGCCGTCCGCTCGTCAAAGGCCGCCACCAGTTCCACCGGCACCGGGTCCGGCAGGCCCGGATACTGCGGGTCTTCGGGCTGGAGACGGGCCGCCCGGACCGCCGCCTCCAGGGCCCGCTCCAGGCCGGCCTCGGAGAGGTCGTTGGTCATGCCCACACCGGTCCGGCGGCCCACCGCCGCCCGAACCACTACCCCGGCGTCCGTCTCCGCGACGTTCTGATGGATGGTGTTGTTGGCAAAACGGGTCAGCCGCTCCTCCAGGCCGAAGAACAGCACTTCGGTCTCATCGGCCTGAGAGCGGGCCAGAACCCGTCCGACAATCTCGCGGATGGTCTTCTCTCCCAGCATTTTTCTCCTTAAAAACTTTACCATCAGGGCACGAAGACACAAAGGGATATGAACAACTCACTTCGTGCCTTTGCGTCTTTGTGGGGAAACTCTACGCTTCCGGGACGGGCGCGGCCGGACTGATGCGGCGGATTTTCTCTATGATCCGTCGCCGCCGGGCCGCATCCTTTGTCTGGGCCAGTTGCTGGCGCAGATGGCGCAGTTTCCGCTTGCGGTTCCTTCGGCGAATCCGTTCCCGATCCGGTTCTCGTCGCATCGCAACCTCCTTCACGCTTCACGCTTCACGTTTCACGTTTCACGTTTCACGCTTCACGCTTACGCCTTGCTCCCCACCTGCACGTTGCGGAATCGGGCCGGAGCGGCGCCGTGACCGGTGTGGGCAA
This sequence comes from Thermoflexales bacterium, assembly GCA_014360895.1. Taxonomy (GTDB): domain Bacteria; phylum Chloroflexota; class Anaerolineae; order B4-G1; family DUEL01; genus SpSt-77. The sequence continues at coordinate 5,119 of JACIWQ010000071.1, forward strand.
TCTGAATGGGTTGACCTTTGCCACAGTTGGGCGTCCCCCAGACCCGCCAGTGGTCGGCGTTGCAGATGGCATCGCAGGAGCCCCAGAACTGCGGCGTCATACCGGTGTAGAGGGCGTTCTTCAGCAAGCGCACCATTTTGCCCTTGCGGATCTCGTAGGCGATTTCGGTGCCGAACTGGAAGTTGAGCCGCTTATCGTCTATAGACCAGGAGCGGTTCATCTCCATGTAGATGCCCTCGTCGGTGTCGGCGACCAGGTCCTCAAAGGTCCACTCCCCCGGCTCCAGGTTGACGTTGGTCATGCGGACCAGCGGGATCCGGTCCCAGCTGGAGGCGCGCATGGCGCCGCCGGAGCGGGCCTGCGCCGGGTCCAGCCCACGCAGACGGGCCAGCCGGACCGCCGTCTCCCGAGAACTGAGGTAGCCGACAAAGACCCCCTCCCGGACCAGGGGCACCCGCTGGGCCGGGACCCCCTCGTCATCATAGCCGAAGGTCCCCAGACCACCGGGGATGGTGGCGTCGGCGGTCAGGTTGACGATGGGCGAGCCATAGCGGAAAACGCCCAGTTTCTCCGGCGTGAGGAAACTGGTGCCCGCATAGGCCGCCTCGCTGCCGAAGACCCGGTCCAGTTCGGTAGGATGGCCGCAGGATTCGTGGACCTGTAGGGCCAGTTGGGTGGGCCCCAGGATGAGCGTGGTGACCATGGCCGGGCACGGGTCGGCAGTAAGCAGGGCGACCGCTTCTTGAGCCACCCGCTCGGCGTTCCCGGGCAGGTCCATTTCCAGGACAATCTCCCAGCCGCCGGTACGCTGGTCCCGGGCGAAGGAGTTCGGGTAGGAGCGCTGCTGCATGTCCTGCTCATCCACCGCGTAGGCGACGATGCCGCCGCCGGTCTCCACGATTTCCTGCTCTATGTAGGAGCCCTCGGTGCTGGCGAAGGTCTTATTTTCCCGCCAGGCGACGACGGCCCCCCGGGCGACCCGAATCCCCGGCACCCGCCGCATAGCTTCGTCCGCCGCCAGGAGCAGGCCGATTTTCTCCTCTACCGGGACGGCGAACGGGTCAATCCGGAAGGGTGTCCGGTAGGTGTCCACGTGGACCTCCGGCGGGCCCAGGTCTACGGGCTCCCGGAGCGCGGTCGCGCTGGCCCGGGCGATGCGGACCGCCGCGGCGGCGACCCGTTCCACCTCCTCGCGGGTCAGCGTACTGCTGGCGGCGAAGCCCCAGGCGCCGTCGGCGACGACGCGGACGCCGAAGCCGTGGGTCTCCGCCTCCGCCAGGTTGCTGACCGCGCCGTTGCGGACTTCCACCTGCTGGGTGCGCCGATGGACGATACGGATGTCGGCGTAGGTGGCGCCCCGCAGGCGCGCCGTATCCAGGGCAAGGTCGGTGAGTTCTCGCATCGCTCTTTGTCCTTTCAGGAAAGATGGACAGGATTTACAGGATTTACAAGATTTATTTTGTCCTTTCAGGAAAGATGGACAGGATTTACAAGTTTTTTGTCCTTTCAGGAAAGATGGACAGGATTTATGTGGCTTCGGTTTCTTCTACGGCAGTTTTCATCATTCTGTTCATCTTGTTAATCCTGTCTTCTAATCTTGTTCATCCTGTTCATCCTGTCTATTTCGCGGCGCGCGGGCGATGAGAACGGGCCGCCCGGCCGCCTCCGCCACCTCTACGGCGACGTTGGGCCGGTAGAGCCGCCGCAGGCTGCGCGCCGCGTACGGTGAGCCTACCCCCACCAGGTCGTACTCCCCCTCCCGAATCTCGTGCAGAATTTCGTGGACGACGGGGCCGTGCCGCACGCGCACCTCCGCCGCCACTCCCATTTCTCCCAACGTCTCCAATGCTTCCCGCAACCTTCGGGCCTGCGGCGTATCCGTTTCCAGGAGATGCGACCAGCGGTTCTTGACCTGGTTCGCCACCGGATACTCCAGCGTGACCGGCTCCACGACGTGGAGGAGGGTGACCGTCGCCCCGAAGGCCTGCGCCAGATGCCCGCCGGTCCGGATGACCCCCTCCGCGTAGCGCAGTCCCCCCGTACAGAGGAGCATCCGCCCCAGCCGCGTATGGGCCTCGGCCACGTGCAGGATCGGCGTCTCCGTCGCCGCCAGCAGCTCGCAGAGGGCGTGGGCCCAGGCCAGGCGAGGCGTCATCGGGCCGACGACCGTCAGCCCACCCTCCCGGGCCAGCGGCGGGATGACCTTCTCGGGCCGGCCCGTCAGGAGCCGACGCTCATACGGAATACCGGCCCCCGCCAGACGGTCCGCCGTCTCCCCCAACAACGCCTCCACGTCCGGGCGACGAGCTGATTTCTCCACCACCCCCAGCAGGACCACCCCGCGAAACAGCGTCCGCCCGGCTTCCGCCATCCAGGCTCCGTATTCCAGCGCCGGGCGGGTGTCGGGATTCCCATTGGTGCAAAGCAGCAGGTTCATCGGAAGAGCCAGATGCCCACCAGGCCCGCCGTCAGGAGCACCAGCGCGGGCGGGACTTTGAGTTGGAAGGCGATGAAACTGGCCACCGCGATGATGATGGCCTTCCAGTTACGGGCGTCCTCGCCGAAAATTTTCCAGGCCACCAGGAGCATCAGGACGGCCACAGCAGGCGCCAGTCCCTGAACGAAGTTGCTGACCCAGGCCTCACCCCGGACCCGTTGCAGCAGGGAGGCGATCAGCAACATCAGGACGGTGGGCGGCAGGATGGAGCCCAGGAGCGCCACCAGCGCGCCGGGCAGTCCCCCCACCGCGTAGCCGACGAACATTGCCAGTTGGAGTGCGTCGCTTCCCGGCAGGACGCTGGAGAAGCCCACCGCCTCAATGAACTCCTCCTCGGTCATCAGGGAGCCCACCGCTTCTTTGTAGAGCAACCCCGCAGAGGCCGGGCCCGAGGTGGTCAGCAGGTTGATTTTGATGAACATCCAGAACAACTGGAGCCACCGGTGCATTCTCCACCTCCCTCTGGGCCGGTGGGTAGCACAAGGTCAATCTCGCACTACGCCACGCAGGTGTTCAGCGCTCGCCACGCACTTCGGCGTCCATCCGGGCGAAGAACTCCACCATGAAAGCGTGCCGCTCTTCGGCCAGTGCGCGGCCGGTGGCGGTGGTCATCACGTCCCGCAACTGGGAGAGTTTGACGACGAATTCGTGGACGGGCGTGTGCTCCGGAGTGCCGTCGCCCTGAGCGGCAGCGATGTCCGATGGCACCCAGAGCCTCCGACGGCGGGCCCCGGCGCGGGCGAAGGCCCGGGCAACGCCGACCGCCCCCAGTGCGTCCAGTTTGTCGGCGTCAAAGAGGGCGCGCGCTTCAGGCGTCTCCGGCGGCGGGCCGCTGCGGAACCGGTGGGATGCGATGGCCGCAACCACAGCCTCCACCTTCTCCGGCGGATGGCCGGCCAGGATTTCCCGTGCCCGCGCCGCACCGACGGCCGCGTGGTCCTCTCCGGTGACCTCCTCCTGGGCCCGACCGATGTCGTGCAGGAGCGCGGCCGCCCGAACCACCTCCAGGTCGCCGCCTTCCGCGCGGGCGATCCGTTCGGCCAGCGCCAGCACCCGCAAGACGTGGTCAAAATCGTGGCTGCTCTCGTGGCCCTGGTAGTATTGTCGGGCTTCGTCTATGGTGATCATTTGGAAGATGCAAGATGCAGGATGCGACCTGCGCCGTGCGACGTGCGACCTGCGCCCTGCGACGTGCGACCTGCGTCCTGTCTCACCCCAGGCGGCGGCTCAGCCAGATGGCCAGGAAGGTGAGCAGGATGCCCAGTACCAGTACCAGGAGCACCGTCGCGATGACCCGGCGGCGAATCTGCCAGGCCTGGTAGCGTCCGGTGACCCAGAGGAAGAGGCCCAGGGCCAGACCGGCGCCCCCTAGTACACCCACCGTGTAGGCCAGGGCGGTCGCCATCAGGCGCGGCAAGTCCACCCGAACGATGAGGTCTCCAAAGAGAAGGATGGAATACCGGCTGGCCAGCAGCGAATAACCGGCACCTACCAGCAGCCCCAGCAGGGTCACCGCGATCCCCTGCCAGCGCCCCGGCCCCCGCTCCAGCCACAGCGTCAGGCCCCCCAAGAGGACCAGGGTCAGGGAAAAAGTCAGGACCAGGATGGATAAGAGTTGAATCATGCCGCCTCCCGCGCCGGATGCGGGTCTCCCGAATCGGCAGAGATTATTATAGCCCAAGAACGGATAGAGGCAACCGGGTGGGCGAAAAGAAAAGGCCCCCGCTCCAGGGGGCCCGGTGGCGGAGAGGGCGGGATTTGAACCCGCGGAGCCTTTCGGCTCACGCGCTCTCCAGGCGCGCGCGTTAGGCCAGACTACGCTACCTCTCCGCCATTGATTATACTCAATCCGGCCAATTTTGACAAGTCCCAACGCGCCATCTAACACTCCGAATACCCGCAGGTGTAGCAACGGCGGCAGCCCTCTTCGTTCACCAGCGTCGCGTGACCACATTCGGGACAGAGGTCCCCCAGGGGGAAAAGCGGGAGTTGGGCAACGGCGGCCTCCTGCTCCGGCGGTGCCTCCAGCCCCAGAAACTCCGCCAGCACCTGGGCGACGCCGTCGGGCAGAGATTGCACCCGGTCCCGCCCGAAGCCCGTGGGACGCCCGCCGCCGATGCCCCGCAATTGCTTCACCACCTGCTGGAGACGACGCCGGGCCGGAAGGGGGGAGGGGACCCGAAGGATCAGGGAAATCAGCCGCCCAATGGCTTCCGCCACCGCCGCCGTATCCGACCCGGCCTTTCCCACGTTCAGGAAGACCTCAAACGGCTCCCCCTCCCCATTGCAGTTGACGGTGACATAGGCCGTACCAAGAGGGGTGTTGACGCGATACGTGCGCCCCTCCAGGATATGGGGGCGAGGACGAATCGGCGTCAGCGCTGGCGCCGTCGGGGGAATCCCCGCGGACGCCCCGGCCTGACCCCCCGCGCGCGCCTTCCGGACCGCCTCCGTCTCCAGGACCACCTTCTCCCGGGAACCGGTCACGTAGACCGTTAGCCCCTTGCAGCCCAGTTTCCAGGCCAGCATATAGGCCCGCGCTACGTCCTCCACCGTCGCGTTGGAGGGGAAGTTGATGGTCTTGGAGATGGCCGCGTCCACAAAGGCCTGGAGCGCCGCCTGCATCCGGATATGCTCTTCTGCGGTAATGTCCCCCGCAACGACGAAGACCTCCCGAATCTCCGGCGGCACCTCCGGAACATCCTGACAACTCCCGTTGAAGAGGACCTGGTCCAGGATGCGCTCCCTTGTCGGCTCATCTATCCCGGCCCGCTCCAGGGCCCGCAGGAAGAGGGGGCTGACGTAGCGGAGTTCTATCTCCTTCCCCTCGTCGTGGACTTTGCGGGTATAGGCCAGGGCGTAGACGGGCTCGCAGCCGTAGGCCTCACAGCCCGCGATGGTGGCGATGGTCCCCGTGGGAGCAACGGTCAACTGGGCCGCGTTGCGGATGCCGTACTGCCGGATACCCGCCAGAATCTCATCCCAATTCAGCGGGGGGCGGCCCCACCGGTCCGGGCGGGTGTAGGGGACCAGGGGGGTCGGCAACGCCCAGGTCAGGTTGTCCGGGTCGTAGACGCTGCCGTGGATGGCCGGGAAGGGGCCCCGCTCCCGGGCCAGCGCGATGCTGGCCCGCATCGCGTGGTACCGGATGAACTCCATCACCTGGGAGGCCAGTTCCAGCGACTCCTCGCTTCCGTAGCGGACTCCCAGCATATACAGCAGGTCGCCCAGGGCCATAATGCCCAGGCCGATCCGGCGGGTCCGGTGGGCCGCCTCCTTCAGTTGTGGAATGGCGGGGACGTAGGCATTGACCTCCACCACGTTGTCCAGGAAGCGGACGGCCTGCTCCACCGTTTTCTGGAGAAGGCCCCAATCTATGCGGGCACGGCCGTCGGACCGAACGACATGGCGGGCCAGGTTGATGGAGCCCAGGCAGCAGTTCTCGTAGGGGAGCAGAGGCTGTTCGCCGCAATTGTGGACGTAGAAGCCGTTGGCGTCAAAAGCATGGACACCGGGGACCCGGGCGTCGTACACCCGATGTTTCCCGCGCGGCTCTACGGCGACGACCTCGTCCACGAACCGCTCCCGATTCATCCGCCGACGGTACGATTCCAGCCCCCGATGCAGCCGCGCGGCTTTCTCCGCGTGGACAAAGCCCACCCGCCGGGCAAACCAGGCCAGATTCTCCCCACTGATGACCAGTTCGTGCTGGGGGCGGACCGGATAGGGCCGAACTCCGCCTCTACCGTCCGGAAGCAGGGAGACGCCCCCGTTGCGCCGGTTCAGATAGAGGGTGGAGACAATGCCCAGCCGGTGGAGCATCCGCTGCACGGTCTCCAGCAGGGAAAGGTCGGACTGAGCCAGGCGGACGGAAAGGCCTTTCCGCTGGCTTCCGACAACCGTCCCATCCGCGTCAAAGAGGCCGCAGAGGAACCCAATGTGGAAGTCGCTGCTGGTCTGTTCTATCTCCGGTGTGACGTTCTTTGATTCCTCGGAAAGGCCGTAGGCACGTGCCAGGTCATAGAGGGCTCTGGATCGGAGGCGATACTCCCCGCGATCCGGGATGGGGGCAAAGCCCTGGAAGTCGGCACGATGGGGAAAGCGGGCCAGGATGGACTCTACCTTCCGGCGAACCGATTCGGGGCCCGGCCCCTCTCCCCATACGGAGAGGACGGCCCACCCATCCGCGAATGTGCCGTCGCCCACCAGCAGCCCCAGCAGGTACCCTTCCTCCCAGGTTCCCCGGCCTTCCCATTGGGCGTCCCGGTGTTCGCCCAGGAGGACCCGGTCCCCCACTTTCAGGTCGCCGGCCCGCCGCCACTCCGACTCCACGGTGTAGCGAGTCATCCGGGTGACGACCCGCAGCGGGTGTTCGGGGGTGACGGTCAGGCGAAAGCCCCGGCGGGTACGAATTTCCAGCGTCTCCCGCTCCCCGGTACAGAAGAAACCCTCGGCAGAGGTGGGATGAAAGTGGCCGTTGACCAGCAGACGGACAGGCACGCCGACCAACTGCTCCACCCGGGCCGGGCCCCGGTCGGTCACCACCCAGGTATCGCCCGTTAAACACGGGTTGGTCGCCTCGTAGGCGCCCAGGTGGGGGCAGGGGTTGGCCCGGTTCATCGTGTCCAGGAAAAGGATGCCGGGCTCACCGTTGCGGTGGGCCTGGCGGACGATTTTGTCAAAAAGGTCCCGCGCCCGCACCCGCTTGTAGACCCGGATGGGGATACCGGCCTGCTCGGCTTCCTCCAACGTCCCGTTAAACGTGCGGTAGGCTGGATGGAGAACGTCGGGGAAGCGCAACTCCCATTCTTCATCGTTCTCCACAGCCCGCATGAAGGCGTCGGTGACGCCGACGGAGATGTTGAAGTTGGTGATGGCGTGCTCGTCGGTCTTGCAGGTGATGAACTCCTCTATGTCGGGGTGGTCCACTCGGAGGACGCCCATGTTGGCGCCCCGGCGGGTGCCGCCCTGGCTGACAATCTCACAGGCCAGGTCGTAGACCCGCATAAAGCCGACGGGGCCGGTCGCCTTCCCGCCACTGGAGAGGACAACAGTGTCTTTGGGGCGAAGCCGGGAGAAGGAGAAACCGGTCCCGCCCCCCGTCTGATGGATGAGGGCCATGTTGCGCAGGGTCTGGAAGATGCCGTCGTCGCGGCGGCCCATATCGTCACTGATGGGCAAGACAAAGCAGTTATGAACAACGATGCCTTCGGCTACGTAAGTGTGGTCCTCTTCCACCTCGCAGTTGTAAACAGTGCCGCTGAAGAACTCTTTTTCAATACTCCTGATAGGCAAAAAGACAACCCCATCCCGCCGACTCGTCGTTGCCCGGATGTATCTGGAATCCGGCTCTGGTAAAGAAATACCAAATGCCTTTTCCACCAGAGCGCGAGATTGGAGCGGAGGGAGTCCGATTTGTGCGGCTGGCCGAGCATTCTCGGTAACGTACCGGGTGTCAACGGGGCGAATCGCAGGATCGTACCCTAACCGCCAGAGCATCTGCCAGATTTGATGAACCAGTCCCGGATTTGCCAGCGTGACCCGGAGGGCACGGAACGTTTTCGGCGAGCAGCGTTTGGGGAGTGAATAACAGCGTTCGGAGAAAAAGCCGTCACCTCGCATCACCCCAACGATAAACTCTTCCTGCAGCTCTTGCGAGGCAAATTGTAGCCACGGCGGAATGAACTTGCCGTAGGAATGGCTGCCAAAGTTCTCCAAGAACCAGGTCGCTACGGCACGGTTATAGAGGTCTATGTGAACCCAGTTCCCCAATCTGGATTCCACCCTTGTCGGTTCCAGCCCGAAAATTTGCTGACACAGATGGATGACATCTTGCTGATACCTCTCCTCCCGCTTCCCAAAGGTGAAGCGCACATACTCTACATCGGTCCCGAGAGTTCCTTCCGCAACGTAGTACCCACACAATCGCGCCAGGTCTGGAGTGGGCTTCAGAAACCGGCAGCACCATTCCGCCTGTCGGCCAGAATTCTGGTAAGCAGAAGGGCGGCGAACCCGTACACGCTCATCCTCTACCTGGAGTTCCAGGCCTTCGCTATAGTTCAGTTTGGCCAGGTCAAAGGTTTGAATCGGAATCTCGCCTTGGGGAAAACCGATAGCTACCCGGTCTCCCACTTTCAGGGCACCAGCCGGGACCCACCCTTCGGGGGTAAGGACGGGATGCTCAGGTGTAATTTCCAACGCTGTACCGATGCGATGGACCCGAATCCGGAGCAGTATGCCCTCGTAGGAGCGCTGGGAGAGGTGGGTGACAGGCTGATAGCGCCCTTTGTGAGTCAGGACCCGGTCGCCGACCCGCAGTTCAGCGATCGGCTTCAGCCCCTTGTCGGTCACGACCCGCATCTGATCGGTGAGGCAGGCAGCCAGTTGCCCCAGGGGGGTTCCCGCTCCCGTGAAGGTGGGGGAGTTGGGGACGAAGTGGAAGGAGGTGAGCAGGTCATAGAAGGTCTCCTCCACCGCCCCGACATCGCCGCCCCAGGTTTCTTCGGCCAGAGCGATGTGGTGGGCCACCCGGCGGAACATCCCCTCCACTGTCTCGGCGGGCTTCCCGTCGGGCCCCCGGCGCAAGTAGCGTCTCCTCAGCACCTCCAGCGCATTCGGCGACAGGCGGTCTATGACCGAATCCTGAGGTTTCTCCCGCGACATGGCTCCCTCCCTCTGGTCACCGAAGAGTGCTGGAAGATGTTTCGCCTTCCAGCAGGCGGTTAATCTCCGCACGCACTGCAGCCAGGTCCTCCAGCCCCAGATAGACAATGGCGTAGCGGATGTAGGACACCGGGTCCAGTTCCCGCAACTCCGCGATCACCCGGTCGCCAATCACCTTGCTGGGGACCTCGGTCCGTCCGGTCTGGCGGATGTACTCCTCCACCCGGTCGGCCAACCGCTCCAGCGCGTCGGCGGAGATGGGCCGGCGGGCGCAGGCAGTGCGCAGGCCCGCCAGCAACTTCTCCCGACTGAACTCCTCCCGACGGCCATCCCGTTTGATCACCAACGGTGTCGTGAGGACGGCGCGCTCCAGCGTAGTGAAGCGTTGTCGGCACTGAGGACACTCCCGGCGCCGCCGGATTCCTCGGGCATCGTGGTCCGTAGCAATGACATGAGTGCGTGAAGCACCGCAATATGGACACTGCATGGGGCTCCTTTCTGAGGAAACTACCAGATATGGTGGTATAAACCCATCAAACCACCATATGTAGGGGATAGGTAGCGGCTATTATACCACACTCCGTTATAAGCGCAAGCGGCGGTTCGGGGGGAGGCTTTCTGGAGAAGAAGGGGGGCTCTCAGGAAGAACGGCGGGCCAATCGCCGCCTCTTCCCAATCCACCAGACCATACGCAGGAAGCGCAGGGTATCCTTGATGGGGTGAAAATAACTGGGCTTGCCGATGCCGTAGATGGTGCGAATGGGGACCCAGCCAATGGGGAGTCCCAGGCGGACCGCCTCGGCAATCATCTCCACTTCCATCTCAAATCCGGTAGTGGTCAGATGGAACGCCTCCAGTGCCCGTCGGGTGATGATCCGGTAGCCGCTCTGGTTATCCGGGATGTAGCGGCCCAGGGCCAGCGAGAGCAGGAGAGTCCCCAGGGGGGTGGACCACCAGCGCGGCCAGGGCATGCGGCGGAACTCTCTCCGCCCGATGATAAGGTCTCCTGCCCCCGCCTCCAGTGCGGCCAGAAATTTGGGGATTTCGGTGGGGTCATGTTGCCCGTCGGCGTCCAGGGTGAGGACGGCGTCGTAGCCGTGCTCCAGAGCCCAGGCAAAACCGGTTTTCAGGGCAGCCCCTTTGCCCCGGTTGTGAGGGTGCTGGACCACTGTCGCGCCCGCCGCGCGGGCTACCTCCGCCGTCCCGTCGGTGGAGCCATCGTCCACCACCAGGACCGGGAGGAAGGCGCGCGCGCCCTCCACGATGCGGCCAATCCTCGGCGCTTCGTTCCATGCCGGGATGAGGGCCAGCACCCGGTGAGTGGTGGTCTTCGGTATCGTCTCCGACATCGGCTCCATCCACCTGTGTCCGACAGAATTCGCTGCGGCGGCGATGCCGCCGCAGCGAAAACGTCCCCTCAGGAACAGGTCTTGCCCTCGCGAAGGAAGTTCACTGCGGCTTGCAGAGGCGTCCGGCCCGATACGCCCCCGTGTACCGGCGGCAGAACCGGTCCCGGCCGAGGACGACCTCCGTCGCCAGCAGCGCGCCCATCACTCCCCGGTCCAGCGGGTCCATAATGGCCGCGTCCAGCCCCTCGTAGAGGGCCAGGGTCAGGAAGGCCTGGTTGACCAGGGAGCGCAGCGGCAGTCCAAAGGAGACATTGCTCAGCCCCATACTGAAGCGGATGTTGGGGTACTGGGCCCGAAGGGTGCGCATCGTCTCCAGCGCCACCAGCGCGCCGTTCTGCTGGGTGGCGACGGCCATCACCAGCGGGTCCACGTAGACCTGCTCGTCGGGAATCCCTGCAGCGCGAGTCCGCTCTATGATTTTGTGCGCCACCCGCAGCCGGTCCTCCACTCCCTTGGGCATCCCGGCGTCGTCCAGAAGCATCGCGATGACGCCCGCGGTGCGGCCCGGAATGAGGGGGAGAATCCCCGTCAGGCGGGACTCCTCGCCGCTGATGGAGTTGATGAGGGGCGGGCGGGCCGTCCGCTCCAGCGCGGCCTTCAGGGCCTCCGGGTTGGCGCTATCCAGGCAGAGGGGGACGTCTACCACCGCCTGAACGGTCTCCACGAGCCAGACCAGGTCCTCGGGCTCGCGCGTCGCCGGGGTCCCGGCGTTGACGTCAATGTAGTTGGCCCCTGCCTCGGCCTGCCGCCGGGCCAGGTCCTGGATAAACGCCGCGTCCCGTCCCAGGACGGCCGCGCCGACTTTCTTCAGAGTGCCGTTGATTTTCTCGCCGATGATGAGCATACGTTGACCTCCTTTTGGGACAATTATACCACATTTGTCGCAGTAAGGTGACGGTCACCTTGTTGCGGTTTAACAAATTATTCCGGCAGTAGCCTTTTGTGAGGGAACACCCCCTCATCCCCC
>JACIWQ010000072.1 GCA_014360895.1 Thermoflexales bacterium
TGAGGTGACCGTCACCTCCAGCATAAGGAGTTGGGATGCGCCGATATATTCTGAGACGCCTGGTTCAGATTGTAATTACCTTTTTCGTCTTTATCACCCTGGCCTATTTCCTTCTGGAAGCGCAGCCAGGAGATTACGGTCAGATTTTTCTCTCCAATCCCAGACTAACTCAGGCACAGCGAGAGGCCCTGAGAGCTACCTTTGGGTTGGACCGTCCGGTCCACGAACGGTACTTCCGGTATATGCGCTCTCTGCTCAGCGGGAATCTGGGTATTTCCTTTTCCAACTACCCTCGCCAGGTGATTGACATCATTCTTGAACGTGCCCCGCGCACGCTCACCCTCTTCCTGACCGCGACGGTGGTTTCGTTCACTATCGGTTTCTTTTCCGGCAAAGTCCTGGCTTGGAAACGGGGCAAGACGCTGGAATACGTGGCCACGGTGGGCGGGGTGACCCTCTACACTGTCTTCACTCCCTGGTTCGGCCTAATGATGATTTGGATTTTCGCCGCCACGCTCAAACTCTTCCCGATTGGCAAGTTCATCACGCCGACCCTCTGGCGGGAAGCTCCAATTGAGGCCACCCGCCTTTTCCAGAGGATGCTGTTGACGGTCCTGATTGCCCTGATCTTCTTGTTCTTCTGGCTACTGGCGGCTCGCCGGGTGCGACCTGACCGTCGCCGACCGGTCCAGTGGCTGGGGGCTCTGCTGGCTCTGGGCGGCTTGGCGGCCTACTGGATTCCCACCGGTCTCACCCGCTACATCCTAGACATCCTTCACCACCTGGTCCTTCCGGTCTTCACCCTGACCTGCATCTCCTTCGCCGGGACGATGCTCCTGACCCGCAACAGTATGCTGGAGACCCTGCGGGAAGATTACATTATGGCGGCGCGAGCCAAGGGATTGCCCGAAAAAAGCATCCGGGATAAACACGCCGCCCGGAACGCGATGCTTCCGGTGGTGACCTCTTTCGTCTTCAGCCTGGCCTTCGCCATAGACGGCGGCGTCATCACCGAAACTATTTTCTCTTGGCCGGGTATGGGCTTGACCCTGCTGGAGGCGGCCCTCACCCAGGACATTCCGATGGTCATGGGAGGGCTGGTTTTCACTGGCACCCTGGCCCTGACGGCCCACCTGGTTGCCGATATTCTCTACGCCTACCTGGATCCCCGCATCCGGTACGGCTGATGAGGAGGACCTGGAATGCAGGAACCCCGACGACGCCTGGACGAGTTTCTTTCCCCGGAAGAACGAGAGCGGTTGCGGCAACTGCCGCTCTGGAAAATCCGCTTGCGTCTATTTCTCCGTTCCCTGCGCACCAACTGGCGACTGTTCGCCGAAAATCGGATTGGGCTGATCGGCCTGGCGATCATTATCTTCTTCGCCTTGCTGGCTATTGCCCATCCAATTTTAATGAAATATGTCTGGGACCCCAACATTTACGACCCGGTGGTCGGGTATGCCCACGAGGAGACGATGCAACCGGCGCCGCCCTCTCCTCGCCATCTGCTGGGCACGGACCCCCTGGGCCGGGATGTGCTCAGCCAGTTGATGTTCAGCGCCCGCTCTGAGTTTATCCTGGGATTGGTGGCCGCCCTGATTACCGTCACCATTGGCACTACCATCGGCGCCATCTCCGCCTACTTCGGTGGGCCCATAGACACTTTCTTCATGCGCCTGGCGGACCTTATCATCATGCTCCCCTTCGTCACCATCCTCATCGTTCTCAGCGCACTCTTTAAACTGGACCTGCCCAAACTGGCGCTGGTTATCGGCGTCCTCTCCGGCTTCGGCGGGACGACGATCATCATCAAGTCCCAGGCGCTGACCATCAAAGTACGCACGTACATTGAGGCTGCCCGGGTGGCCGGCGGAAGCCACTGGCACATTATCCGCTACCACATTGTTCCCAACCTGATGCCCCTTTCTTTCCTGTACATGATGTTCACCGTGACCTCGGCCATCTTCTCCGAAGCGGCCCTTTCTTTCTTCGGCCTGCTGAACATCCGCATGTCGTGGGGCTTGATGATCCACACGGCCCAGACGGCCGGGTACCTGCTGAACACCAAGACCTGGTGGCTGATTGTTCCAGCAGGCCTCTCCATCACTCTCCTCTGCGCGGCCTTCTATCTGGTCGGACGCGCACTGGATGAAGTGGTCAACCCCCGCCTGCGGAAGCGATAACTGGTAGCACAGGCCGCCAGGCCTGTAGGGGCTAACAGCCTGTGCTACGTGAAAGTCTGTTTAAAGGAGCAGTCCAGTGACCGAACCGATTCTGTACGTAGACGATTTGACCATGCATTACACCACTCGCGCCGGCGATGTATCGGCGGTGGATAACGTCTCTTTTACCCTGACCAAAGGCGAATCCCTGGGACTGGTGGGTGAATCGGGATGCGGTAAAACCTCGGTGGCTATCTGCCTGCTGAAACTCCTTCCCGATAATGCCCGCATCAAGGGAGGCCATATCTACCTGGATGGGGTGGACCTGGTGCCGCTCAGCGAGGAGCAGGTGCGCCGGTATCGCTGGCGGCGGATTTCTATGATTTTCCAGGCGGCGATGAACTCCCTGAACCCGGTCTACAAAGTGGGCGACCAGATTGTGGAGGCGATGGAGACCCACCTGGAGAATTTCTCGTATCCGGCAGCGCGGGAGAAAGTGGCCGAATTGTTCCGACTGGTCGGGCTGGACCCGGCGCTGATGGAGCAATATCCCCACGAATATAGCGGCGGGATGCGTCAGCGGGCCGTGATCGCTATGGCCCTGGCCTGTGACCCGGACATCATCATTGCCGATGAGCCGACGACGGCGCTGGATGTGATTGTGCAGGACCGCATCCTTAAGGAATTGCGGGCCATCCAGCAGAAACTGAATATGGGCATGATTTACATCTCCCACGACATTGCCGTTATCGCCGAGGTCAGCGACTGCGTTGGTGTGATGTATGCCGGGCGGTTGGTGGAGAAGGCCTGCACCGAGGAAATTTTCCACCACCCTATCCACCCGTATACGGCGGGCCTGATGTCGGCGTTCCCCAGCATCGTCGGGCCGAAGCGGGAACTGACGATGCTCCCCGGCGAGCCGCCCGACCTGCTCAACCCCCCGCCTGGCTGCCGGTTCCACCCTCGCTGCCCCTACGCTACCGAAATCTGCCGGGAGCAGGTACCGGAGTTCAAAGACTATGGGGGCGACCACTTTGCTGCCTGCTGGCATCCCCTGGAGGGCTGAGATGACCGAAGTACTGGTACGAGTAGAGGGACTGAGCAAATTCTTCCCCCTCACCCGGGGGTTGTTTCGGGAGAGCCGGGAGTTCATCCACGCCGTGGAAGACGTATCCTTTGCCATCGCGCCGGGGGAGAGCCTGGGGCTGGTGGGCGAATCCGGCTCCGGTAAGACAACGACGGGCAAACTCTTGGTGCGGCTCCTGGACCCCACGGCCGGCCATATCTACCTGCGCTCCAATGGCAGCGAGGTGGATATTGCCACCCTGCGGGGAAAGGACCTGAAAGCGTTCCGCCGCCGGGTGCAGATGATTTTCCAGGACCCCTACGAATCCCTGAATCCCCGGCTGACCATTTTTGATACCATCGCCGAGCCGCTGATGGTTCAGGGCATCGGAAATGTGCTGGAGCGGGAGGAGATGGTGGCGGAGATGCTGGTGCTGGTCGGCTTGACCCCGCCCTCATCCTTTATGTTCCGCTTCCCCCACGAACTCTCCGGCGGCCAGCGTCAGCGGGTAGCGATTGCCCGGGCGCTGGTGGTCGGTCCCACGTTTGTTGTGGCCGATGAGCCGACCTCTATGCTGGATGTCTCCATCCGCACCGGCATCATGTACCTGATGCAGGACCTGGCCCAGCGGCTGGGGGTGACCTATCTCTACATCACTCACGACCTGGCGGTAGCTCGCTACATGTGCCAGCGGATCGCGGTGATGTACCTGGGAAAAATCGTGGAGCAGGCAGAGACTGAGGAACTACTACAACACCCGCAACACCCCTACACGCGAGCTCTGATTTCGGCTGTTCCCATCCCTGACCCCCGGATCAAACGTCAGGCCATAGAAATCAAAGGCTCCATCCCTACACCCATTAACCCTCCTCCCCGCTGTCGCTTCTACGACCGTTGCCCCATCGCCGACGCGTTCTGCGAACAGAACGACCATCCTCCGCTTAGAGATGTGGGCGGAGGACATTACGTGGCCTGTTACAAAGCGTAATAGAGCCCTTGCTCCCATCAGGAATCCGTTTGCGTCAGCGGCCTGGCCGCTGGCGCAAACGCTTTCTTTATGTCCAGCCGAAGCGCTAAATGGTCCGATTCATTTTACGCCGCCTGCTCCGGGCGGCCATTATCCTGCTGATTTACCAGTTCCTCCTCTTCGCCCTCATTCAGGCCATGCCGGGGGACTTCGTCAGCACGATGATCGGACTCCCTCCCTCCTTGCGGCAGGGCTTCCGGGCCACCCTCGGGCTCACCGATCCCCTCTGGAAACAGTATTTACGCTGGATGGCGCGGTTCTTCACAGGAGACCTGGGGACTACCTTCCGATTCCCCCATCGTCCGGTGAGCCAGATTCTCCTGGAAATGGCGCTTCCTACCCTCTTCCTGTTTATGCCAGCTACTCTCATCTCTTTTAGCCTGGGTATCTGGTTGGGAAAACGCCTCGGATGGGCGGCTGGGCCCAAGGGGCGCCTCCGCTCCCTCATGGAGGGGAGTCTCATCGCCTTGTCCGTGATGGCGTACAATTCCTTTCCCCTATGGCTGGCCTTCGTCCTAGTCCAGATTTTTGCCCTGAGGCTGCGCTGGTTTCCGGCCGAGAAGATGCTGGATTTCAACCGCTGGATCGGCGTCCCGGTATCGGTGGCCCGGGTGGTGGCTCTGCTATTTCTGACGGTCGCTCTCGTCGCCGTTGCGTTTGTCGGGCTGCGCTATTGGGCCCAGCGATGGAGGCCGTATTCTCCCTGGGTGCGGCGCGCGGGCTTGCTGATATTGATAAGCGTCGCTGCATTGAGCTGGTACCTTTCCGGCTTGGCTCCCCTAGCGCTGGACCTGCTCTGGCACCTGACGCTTCCTCTAGCTACCGTTGTTCTCTTTTCCTTCGGGGAGACCATGTTGCTGATGCGCCTTTTTATGCGTCAGCAGGTCAGGGAAGATTACGTCTATTTCGCCAGAGCCCGAGGGCTTCCTCCCGCACAGATTCGGGATCGCCACATGGCCCCTCTGGCGGTAATGCCCATTCTCACTCGCTTCCTGATCCAATTGCCCTTTGTGCTCCTGGGAAGCCTGGTTGTGGAAATCGCCTTCTTCTGGAGGGGACTGGGTTCAACCCTCCTCTCCGCGATAGATTTTCAAGACATTCCGGTCATTATGGGTGTTTTTTCGGTGGTGGGCATACTGATGTTGATCGCCCACGGGGCCTTAGATATTCTCCATGCCTGGCTGGACCCTCGGTTGCGCGAGAGAAGGTACGTGGAGCATTGGTGATGGCAGGCTGGGCGAAAGAACGGACCTTTAAAAGAGCCCTTACTTTTCGGTCTCTATGGGAGCATCCCTTCGGCCGGGCAGGGCTTCTTTTGATCGCGTTTTTTGGCCTGATGGCCTTGCTACATCCACTGCTATTGATAACGGTCTGGCCTTCCTCACTTTACCATCCTACCATCGGCTTTGACCCGGACGCTGTTCCTCATCCCACCGCTCCCTCCTGGCGACACCCGCTGGGCACCGACCCGATGGGCAGAGATGTCCTCAGTCAGTTACTCTATGGATCTAGGACCTCGTTCGGCGTCGGACTGGTGGCTGGAGGGGTGGCTGCCGTTCTGGCCACCCTCATCGGGGTTGGGGCGGGCTATTTCGGCAGCTGGGCAGATACCCTCCTGATGGGCCTGAGCGACATCGTTGTGCTGATGCCGCCTCCGGTCGTCCTGCTCATCATCGGCCTGCTCCTGGACCTGGACTGGCTATCTCTGGGTGTCATCTACGGATTTCTGGCGGGCTTGGGGGTCCCCGCTATCATCACCCGTACCCATGTCGTTTCGGTGAAGGTCCGCCCGTTTGTAGATGCGGCCCGGATCGCGGGCGGCGGAGGATGGCACATCGTGCGGCGTCACCTCCTGCCCTTTGTCCTGCCCCTCTCCTTTCTGTTCCTGGCCTTCACGGCTACAGGGGCCGTTCTGACGGAAACCATCCTCTCCTTTTTCGGCCGCACCCAGATGCGGCTAAGTTGGGGAACGATGATCTGGTTCACCCAGATCACCTTCCGCTGGTCGCCTGCCGGAGAGCCCTGGAATGCCCTCTTGCCTCCGGTAATCTCCATTATGCTCTTTTGCAGCGCGTTTTATCTGCTGGGATGGGCGGTGGAAGAAATTGCGGAACCCGCATAACAGATGAAGCGGGTTTTCAAACACAAAGAGGTTCTGCTTTGCAGAACCTCTTTGTGTTTCCATCTGCGACCGATGCCTTGCGCCCAGCTACATCCCCCATCGGTGCACGTCCTTGCGGGTGGGCGGGGCCTCCGCCGCTACCTCCTCCGCCGCCGCGCCCGCAAAGACCCCCAGCGGGACCTCCACAAAGAGCGGACGGCGCACACTCTCGGTGACTTCCTCCAGCGGAACCCCTTCCTCCCGGAAAATGCGCAGGATGAGATTGGTGCAGGTCTTGCCGCCGCAGGCGCCCATCCCGGCGCGGGTGATCCCCTTGATGTGGTTCATGTCCCGCAAACCCGCGCGGATGAGCGCCCGAATCTCCCCCACCGTCACCCGCTCGCAGCGGCAGACAATCTCGTCCTCCAGCATCCGGGAGACGTAGACCGCCTCCGGCTCCGCCACCGTCGGCTCCTGGACGCGGATTCCGGCGATGCGGCGGGCGATCTCCCGGGGCGCCCGGACCCGCACCAGCAGCGCCCGGTCGGCGAACTTCGGCGCCCGCACTTTCACTACCTCCACGTTCCCCAGCACGCGCCCCTCCGTATCCAGGACGGTCACTATATCCCCCTCGTGGATGGTCTCCGGCGGGAACTCGTAGGGGATGGTGACGGTGGGGTACTGGGGGTCCTGGCGGTAATCCACCAGCGTGATGGCCAGCCCCGGGCAGATGGCAACACACTGTTCGCAGCCGATGCACCCCTCGCCCACATATTCCGGCAGTCCCCGAATGTCCTCCCCCTCAATGACGATGCACTTCTGGGGACAGACGGACGTGCAGGGATTGCAGGGGATCTCCTGGGAGCAGTGGAGAACGGGGAAGACCCCCTCCTCCTTCTCCGGGATGTCCTCCCGAACCACCGCGCCGGGGCGGGATTTGAGGACTTCCGCGGTGCGGTGCCACTCCGGCGGCACTTCCCCCACATCCCGGCCCAGGGCGCGGGCGATCTCCAGCCCCCGGATCCGTCCGGTGAACATCGCCGCTGACGCCTCGGCGATCTCCTCCGCGTCCCCCGCCGCGTAGACGGGCAGGCCGAACTCCTTCGCCTTGCGGTAGAACTCGTCCACCGGGTCCAGCCCGACCGCGATGAGCACCGTGTCGCAGGCGAAAGTCTTCTCGGTGCCGGGGATGGGCTGCCAGCGGTCGTCTATCTGGGCGATGGTGACCGACTCCACCTCCGTCTCGCCGTTGGCGCTGAGGATGGTGTGGGAGGTGTAGATGGGGACGCCCATGCGGACCAGTTTGTCCTTGTGGACCTTGTAGCCGCCGCACTCCGGGAGCGCCTCGCAGAGGCCGACGACCTGGATGCCGGCCTGAAGGGCGTGGTAGGCCGCGATGAGGCCGACGTTCCCCCCGCCGACGACGAAGAGCCGCCGGGCCGCGCGCACCAGGTCCCGGTTCACCAGCGTCTGGAACGCGCCCGCGCCGTAGACACCGGGGAGCGTGTTGCCCCGGAAGACCAGCGATTTCTCCCGGGCGCCCGTCGCGACCAGCAGAACATGGGGCTGAACCAGGACGTAGCGGTTGCCGTCCCGCAGGACGCCGACCTTTCGGTCGGAGAAGACGGCCAGGGCCGTGGAGTTCAGCCAGACCTGGACGCTCTCGTACTGGCGGACCTCCTGTTCCAGTTTGGTGGCGATGTCAATCCCGCGCGTCCCGGCGTAGCAGGCGTCCACCGACCCGAAGAACTTGTGGGTCTGGAGGACCAGTTTGCCGCCCAGCCGGTGCTTATCGTCCACAATGAGCGTCCGGACGCCGGCCTTGCCCAGTTCTATCGCGGCGGAAAGGCCCGCCGGGCCCCCGCCGATGATCAGACACTCCACCTCCACCGTCTCTATGGGCCGCATCTGGGGGACCCCCTGGACATCGGGGAGGACGGGCTTGCCCTCCAGCGGCTCCACCCGCATCCCGGGGCGGACCAGGGTCATGCAGGACTTGACGGGCAGGCCGTCGGCGACGACGGTGCACTGGGCACACTGTCCGTTGGCGCAGAAAATCCCCTGGGGCGCGCCGTCCTTATGGTGGTGGCCGAAGATGCGGACGCCGTTGGCGAAGAGGGCGGAGGCAATCGTCTCGCCCTCCAGTGCCGTCATCTCCTGGCCCTGCCAAAAGAAGGAGAAAGTCGGTCGGGGTTCTACCGGCAGAATAGGGTGAGCGGTAATGCGGAAATCACTGGGTGACATGTCCCCTCCAGATAGAAAACGGGAAGCGTGACCTGCCGTCCATATTGTATCGGGATTCGGCGGGGGCGCAAGTGGCGTCTTGCGGAGATGGGGTTCTGTGTTAGAATTTACTGCACGGTTAACGAACATGTGGAGTGGACTTTCAGGATTCAGCCTGCGGCGGCTGCTCATCGGCAGTCCGCTGGCGACATCGCAACTAAGGCACGAGCGGCTGACCAAGGTCAAGGCGCTGGCAGTCTTCGCCTCGGACGCGCTCTCCTCCACGGCCTACGCCACCGAGGAGATTCTGTTGGTGCTGGTCCTGGCCGGGAGCGCGGCGACTGCGCTGGCCTGGCCCATCGCCCTGGGCATCGCCACCCTGCTGGCGATTGTGGCCTTCTCCTACTACCAGACCATTCACGCTTACCCCGGCGGCGGTGGCGCCTATATCGTCGCCCACGACAACCTGGGGCAGTTGCCAGGCCTGGTCGCGGCGGCGGCGCTGCTCACCGACTACGTCCTGACCGTCGCGGTGAGCGTCAGCGCGGGCGTAGCGGCGGTCACCTCCGCTTTCCCGGCCCTCTACCCGTACCGGGTGGGGATGTGTCTGGCATTGATCGCCATCGTCACCATCCTGAACCTGCGGGGGGTGCGGGAATCGGGGACCATTTTCTCCATCCCCACCTACTTTTTCGTCACGATGACGATGACGATGCTGGGGGTGGGGCTCTATCGCTGGATTTCGGGGGGGATGCCCCCGGCCGCGCCGCCCCGGATAGAGTACCCCGCCACCCACGCACTGACCCTCTTTCTCATCCTCCGAGCCTTCTCCAGTGGATGCGCCGCGCTGACCGGGGTGGAGGCTATCAGCAACGGCATCCCGGCCTTCAAACCGCCCGAGTCGGAGAACGCAGGGAAGACGCTCATCGCGATGGCCGCCCTGCTCATCACCATGTTCCTGGGCATCACCTTCCTGAGCCACCAGTTCGGCATCGTCCCGGACGAGCATACCCACGAGACGGTCATCTCCCAGTTGGGGCGGATGGCCTTCGGCGACGGCACCGTTCTCTATTACCTCTTCCAGGCGGCGACGATGCTCATCCTGGTCCTGGCGGCCAACACCTCCTTTGCCGACTTCCCTCGTCTCTCCTCCATCCTGGCCCGGGACCGGTACATGCCCAATCAGTTCGCCCTGCTGGGGGACCGGCTGGTCTTCTCCAACGGCATCTTGGCCCTCGCAGTGGCCTCCTCGGCTCTGGTCGTCCTCTTCAAAGGGACGACGACGAACCTGATCCCCCTCTACGCGGTGGGGGTATTTCTCTCCTTCACCCTCTCCCAGACGGGGATGGTCGTTCGCTGGTGGCGACGGCGGGGACCCCACTGGCAGTTGAAGGCGCTCATCAACGGCGTCGGCGCTATAGCGACGGCCGTTGTCCTCTGCGTCTTCGTCGTGACGAAATTTCTCTACGGTGCCTGGATTGTTGTCCTCTGGATCCCCATTTTCATTGCTTTTTTCCTGGCGGTCCACCGGCACTACCGGGACGTGGCGGCCCAACTTTCGCTGGAGGCCTTCGGGAGCCCGCCGCCGGTTCGGCGCCACCGGGTGATTGTCCCGATTGCGGGGGTCCACCGGGCCGTCATCGCCGCGCTCAACTACGCCCGCTCCCTCTCCGACGACGTGACGGCGGTCTACGTGGAGGTGGACCCCAACGAGACGCCGAAGATCCGGCGCAAGTGGGAGGAGTGGGGGGACGGCGTCCCGCTGGTCGTCCTTCCCTCGCCGTACCGGTCCATTGTCGGGCCATTGGTGGAGTACGTGGACCGGATAGACGACAAGCGGCGGCGGGACCAGGTGGTGACAATTGTCCTCCCGCAGTTTGTCCCGGCGAAGTGGTGGCATCACCTTCTCCACAACCAGACGGCCTGGCTCATCCATCTGGCCTTCCTCTTCCGGCGGGAGGTCATGGTCACCCATGTGCCGTTCCATTTGCACGGGAACCACCACTGAGCCCATCCGGGAATATTGTAAACGTTTCCTTCACACCTATTGCAAAAGGAGGTCAACGTGTTCGGGAGAGAGGAAAAGAAAACCGAAAGAAGGCCGCAGCCCCCGGCCGCCGCACCGGCGGCGCCCGCTGCGCCTGCCGCTCGCATTGAGACGGTCATCGGACCCAATGCCCATTTCCGGGGAAATCTGATCTCCGAAGGGGGCATCCGGATTGACGGCATCTTTGAGGGGACCATCCAGACGACCGGCAATCTGGTGATCGGCGAATCGGCCAAAGTCATCGCCGATATTCAGGCCAACAATATCTCCATCTCCGGAGCCGTCAAGGGGAACATCACGGGCAACCGGGTGGAAGTGCTGGAGACCGGCCGGGTCTGGGGAGACCTGACGGTGAACTCCCTGCTGGTCAGCGAGGGAGCCTATTTGCGAGGGCAGACCACCATGCATACGGATATTGAGCCCCCGTTGATTGAGCCCCCCAAGCAGAGCCCGGCGCCTGCGGCTGGCCCTTCCGGCCCGGCCCCGGGGACCATTGTGGACGTGGAGCCGGCCCGCCCGGAAGAGGAGATTTAATCCTCCGGGCCATTTGACACCTTGGGCGTCTTGTGTTATGATAGACGCCACATTGCAGAAAACGCCAGAATCCAGAGAATCCACGAAAGCGAGGCCGAAATAAAGCGAAGACCACCCAAAAAATTCAAGCGTGACCTGCGCTACGCGTACCGCATCAACCGCGAGATTCAGGCTCCGCAGGTGCGGTTGATTGGCCCGAACCGGGAGCACATCGGCATCGTCTCCCTCCAGGAAGCGCTGGAGCAGGCCCGTAAAGCGAACCTGGACCTGGTGGAGATTTCGCCGAACGCCGACCCGCCGGTGGTGCGCATCGTGGATTACGGGAAGTTTATCTACGAGCAGACCAAGAAGGAGCGGGAGGCGCGGCGCTCCCAGAAGTTGGTGGAGGTGAAGGAAATCCGCCTGCGTCCGAAAACGGACGACCATGACCGGGCCATCAAAGTGCGGGACGCCCGCCGCTGGCTGGAAGAGGGCATGAAGGTCAAGGTGCGGGTCCGCTTCCGGGGCCGGGAGATTACCTATCCCGAACTGGCCATGGAACAACTCCAGGAAGTGGCGAAGGAGTTGACCGACATCGCGGTGGTGGAACAGGCCCCGAATATGGAAGGGCAGACCATGTTGATGATTCTGGCGCCGAAGCCAAAGAAAGCATCGGGAGGTCAGCAGAGCGAGGTGAAGCGTGCCGAAGATCAAAACCCATAAGTCTACATCCAAACGATTCCGCATCAGCCAGGGCGGTAAAGGGAAACTGATGCGCACCAAATTGGGAAAGTCCCACCTGCGCCGGAAGAAGAGCGCGCGGGCCCGGCGGCTCTACGATGAGATGTTGGTGGTGGAGTCTCCGGCGGTCCGGGAGCGCGTGGGTCGTCTGGCGCCGTATCTGAGAGAAAAGGGGAAGTGAGGCCGTGAGAGTTAAAGGAGGATTCCGAACCCGTCGTCGTCACAAGAAAATCATCCGCCAGACCAGCGGCTATTACGGCACCCGCCATCGCCTCTGGCGCCGCGCCAACGAGGCGTGGATGAAGGCAATGTGGTATGCCTACCGGGACCGCCGGCAGCGGCGGCGGGACCTGCGGCGGTTGTGGATTCTGCGCATCAACGCGGCCGCCCGCCAGCACGGTCTCTCCTACAATCGCTTTATCGCCGGCCTCAAGCGGGCCGGTGTGGCGCTGGACCGGAAGGTACTGGCCGACATCGCCGTGCGGGATGCCGCCACCTTCGCCCGTCTGGCAGAGATGGCGCGGCAGGCATAGGCCCGCACCATCTCACCCTATCCCGACATAGAGAAGGGCCGCTCCGGCCCTTCTTTTTGTTCCGGGGGCCTGCACATCATCATCAGGACTGGCGTTTTTCTCCGATTCGGGGTAAGATTATACCCGGAGCAAAACCATGCGGCGCTGGTCATCGGCCCGATTCCAGGAGGAACTGGAACGTATCCTCCAGGCCCTTCGTCCCTATCGCCCGCAGAAGGTCATCCTCTTCGGCTCTTTCGCCCGAGGGGATGATCACGGCCTGAGCGATGTGGACCTGGTGATCATTAGGGAGACGGACCGGCCGTTCGTGGAGCGAATCGGCGAGGTCCTGGCGCTTTGCGATTCACTACTCCCGGTAGAGCCATTGGTCTACACATCTGCGGAGTTTGCCCACCTGGTAGAGGAGCGGAACCCGTTCATTGAACAGGTGTTGCGAGAGGGAAAAGTCATCTATGAAGGAGTATGACTCCTCCTTTGAGGCCCTGCGGGGCATCTGCCGACGGCTGGACCAGGACTACATCCCCCCTCGCTACCCGAACGGTCTTCCGGATGGGATTCCGCAGGAGGTGTACACGGCGGACCAGGCTCAAGACGCCCTCGCCGGTGCCCGAAAAATTCTGGAGTATGGGCGACAGCATCTCCCGTTGGAGGCCGGAGAATGAGGATTCTGGTCACCGGCGGAGCGGGTTTTATCGGCTCCCACCTGGTGGACGCCCTGATGGCCCAGGGGCACCAGGTTACCGTCCTGGATAACCTCTCGGTCGGCAAAGTTGCCAACATCGCCCACCACCTGGGGAGCGAGCGGTTCCGGTTCGTTAACGACTCCATCCTCAACGTCGCCACTCTGGAGCAGCTGGTCCGCCGAGTTGACCTCATCTTCCATCTGGCTGCCGTCGTCGGCGTCAAGTACGTCGTGGAAGACCCGCTGACTGCCATCACCGTCAACGTCCGGGGGACGGAGAACGTCCTGGAACTGGCCTACAAGTACTGGGTGCGTACCGTCATCGCCTCCAGTTCGGAAGTCTACGGGAAATCGGCCGATGTCCCGCTGCGGGAGGACGGGGACCGGCTCCTGGGCCCGACCACCGTCCCTCGCTGGTCGTATGCGGACGCCAAAGCGATAGACGAATACATCGCCTTGGCCTACGCTCGGAAGGGGCTGCCGGTCACCGTGGTGCGGTACTTTAACGCCTACGGCCCGCGCCTGGACCCGCGCGGCTATGGGAGCGTCGTTGCCCGCTTCTTCACCCAGGCACTGCGGGGTGAGCCGCTCACCGTCTACGAGGACGGCCGGCAGACTCGCTGCTTCACCTACGTCGCCGATACGGTGCGGGGAACGGTCCTAGCGGGGACGGTCCCGGAGGCCGTAGGGGAAATTTTCAACATCGGCTCCGACCGGGAAATCGCCATCGCCGACCTGGCGCGGCAGATTCTGGCCCTGACCGGCTCGCGGTCGGAGATCGTCCTCGTTCCCTACGCCGCCGCCTACGGCCCCGATTTTGAGGAGACCCGCCGCCGGGTGCCCGATGTGCGCCGGGCGCGGGAGATCCTGAGCTTTGAGGCCGCAGTGCCGCTGGAGGAGGGCCTCCGGCGGACGCTGGAGTGGTTTCGGAGTGGGGCGTTGAATGGGATGTAGTCTCCTCTTGCGCCTCGCAGGAATTCTTGCCGGTCTCGGGAGGGAACATGAGCATTACCATTACCAATCTGGAACGCTCTCTACTCTTCCGGCGCTTTCTGAACGCGTTTGATGAGCCGCAGGCCGAAATCCTGGCCGACACCCTCGGCTTGATCGCGGGGCAGATTCGGGGAGAGTTTGCCACCCGTGAGGACCTCCAGGACCTGAAGGCGAGTATCCAGGAACTGGCCGAAGCCCAGGCCCGGACGGAGGCGCGGGTCCAGGAATTAGCCGAGGCTCAGGCCCGGACGGAGGAGCGGGTGACCCGGCTGGAGGAAGCGCTCAACCGGTTGGCCGAGGCCCAGGCCCGAACGGAGGCTCGGGTCCAAGAATTGGCCGAGGCTCAGGCCCGGACGGAGGCTCGGGTCCAGGAATTGGCCGAGGCCCAGGCCCGGACGGAGGAGGAGTTCCGGAAGTACCGGGAGGCCTCCGACGCTCGCTTTGAGCGGATAGAGGCCGCGCTGAGCCGGCTGGCCGAGGCCCAGGCCCGGACGGAGCGAGAACTTCAGGAGTTCCGCCGCACTGTGGAGGAGCGCTTCGCCCGGCTGGAGGCCGCCCAGGCCCGCACCGAACGCAAGGTGGACCGACTGGCCCGCCAGGTCGGCGGCCTCAGCGAAACCGTCGGCGGGGATATAGAGGACATCGCCTACATTGTCATCCATCGGGTCCTCGGGCGGGAGAAGGGCTGGAAAGTCGGAGAGTTGAAACGGGTCTGGCACCGGTGGGACGGCCAGAAGCGGGAGGTCAACATTTTCGGCGAGGCCCACGACCCGGCCCGATCCGAACAGCGTATCTGGATTGTCGGCGAGGCCAAACACAATCTGACGATGCGGGAGGTGGAGAAGTTCGCCCGGACCGTGGAGATGGCCCGCCGGAATCTGGTGGGAGAAATCTATCCCGTCTGCTTTTGCTACCGGGCCCGGCCGGAGGTGCAGGAACGAATCCGGACCCTGGGCTTCCACATCGTCTTCTCCTATGGTGAACTGGTGGAGTCGGGCTCCGGGGGCGAGCAATGAACACCACCCGATTCAGCGCGATTCTGGACGGTATCCTGGAGGCCGGCTGGCTGGCCGCTATCATCGTCACCCCGCTCTTCTTTAACATTTACTCCAGCCGCGTCTTTGAGCCGGACAAACTGACCACCCTCCGCTCCATCGCCCTGGTGATGGCCGCCGTCTGGCTGGCACGGTGGGTGGAGGAACGGGCCGCCGGAGGAGGCCGCCTGCGTTTCTCCTGGCGCACCCCGCTGGTCCTGCCGACCCTCTTCACCGTCCTGGTCTACCTCATCAGCACCGGCTTCTCGGTCACTCCGTACACCAGTTTCTTCGGCTCGTACCAGCGGCTCCAGGGCACCTTCACCACTCTTTCCTACATCGTCATTTTCCTCATCATCCTGGACCGGATGCGCACCCGCGCGCAGGTGGACCGGTTCATCACGACGCTCATCCTCAACAGTCTGCCCATTGCGCTTTACGGGTTCGTCCAGCATGCCCGCCGGGACCCCCTCCCCTGGGGCGGCGACGTGACCCAGCGGGTGGCCTCCAACATGGGCAACCCCATCTTCGTCGCCGCGTATATGATTATGGCCGCCTTCCCCACGCTGGCCCGCGCGGTGGATGCCTTCCGCTCCCTGCTGACCGACGAGAAGGCCGGGACTTCCGAAGTCCTCCGGGCCGCCGCCTACGTCTTTATCTTCCTGGTCCAGGTTATCAGCATCTGGTACACCCACAGCCGGGGGCCGCTGATGGGGTTGGTGATGGGGCTGGCCGTCTGGGCGTTCATGGGACTGCTGGCGCTGCGGCGGGCCGCCCTGCGGGAAACACCCCGCCCGGCGGACCTGTTGGAAGACGTCCGGGCCGGCATTCTCTTCGGCCTGGGGAGCATCATCGGGGCCGGGGTGGTAGGGGCCGGGCTCTATCTGGCCCTGCGCGGTGCCGCCCAGACGAACCCGTCCCTGCAATGGGCACCGGCGGTGGGCGCCCTGCTGGTCATCGCCGGCTCCTGGCTGGCATTCATCGTGAACGGGCGGGGTTGGCGCTGGCTCTGGGCCAGCGCGCTGGTCACCGTCCTCCTCTTCGCCGCCGGTTTCCTGACGGTCAACCTGGCCGAGCCGGTCCACGCCTGGGCCCAGGAGCAGCCCTGGATGGGCCGTCTGGACGATGTCCTCCAGGCAGAGACGGGCACCGGCAAGGTCCGCTCCCTCATCTGGGAGGGGGCCCTGCGCCTGATCCTGCCCCACGAGCCCATCCGGTACCCCGCCACTACCGCCGACCCCACCGGCCATCCCGACCCCTTCAACGTCATCCGCCCCCTGGTGGGCTACGGCCCCGAGTCTATGTACGTGG
>JACIWQ010000073.1 GCA_014360895.1 Thermoflexales bacterium
ACGTCATTGCGAGGCCTAACGGGCCGAAGCAAACGTCATTGCGAGGCCCAACGGGCCGAAGCAAACGTCATTGCGAGGCCCAACGGGCCGAAGCAAACGTCATTGCGAGGCCCAACGGGCCGAAGCAAACGTCATTGCGAGGCCCAACGGGCCGAAGCACACGTCATTGCGAGGCCCAACGGGCCGAAGCAAACGTCATTGCGAGGCCCAACGGGCCGAAGCAAACGTCATTGCGAGGCCCAACGGGCCGAAGCAAACTCCCAGGTATGTAAGTCCTGAGAAAAAACAAAAGCGGACGCTGCCCTCTGGCGCGTCCGCTTTTTGATGGCCGGAATGGCTTTCTAATCCCCTTCGCTTTTCTCCGAGCCCCCATTCTCCCTGGCGGATTTCTTTCCCGCCGTTGTAGTGGAGGAGGAGCCCCGATGGTCGGTTACGTAAAAGCCAGAGCCCTTGAAGATGATCCCTACCGGCTGGACCAACCGGTAGACGCTGCCCCCGCATTCCGGGCAAACTTTCAGGGGCTCTTCGGTGAACCGCTGGAAGCGCTCAAACCGCACACCACACGCCTTGCACTGATACTCATAGATGGGCATCCTCTCACCTCCCTCCTACCCGATTGTTCCTTGTATATTATACTCCCTTTCTCCCAGATGGCAAGTGCGGGAGCAGGCGATTGGGAGGGAATCACTCCAGGGGGAGAAATCCGCGCCGATCGGCGTTTATCTGTGTCCTTTCAACAACCGCTGCAGGATGGGCCGCGCGGCCTCCACCGCGCGCGCCCGGTGGCTGATGCGGTTCTTCGTCTCCGGTGGGAGTTGGGCCATCGTACAGCCGAATTCGGGCAGGTAGAAGACGGGGTCGTAGCCGAAGCCGCCGGTGCCGGCGGGCGCGGTGGCGACCATTCCCTCGCAGGTCCCTTCGGCGGTGTAGAGGTCGCCCTCCGGGGTGGCGATGGCGATCACGCAGCGAAAGCGCGCGGTGCGCTCTTCCCAGGGGATGCCATCCAGACGGGCCAGCAGGGCGGCGATGCGGTCGGCATCGGAGCCGGGGGTGTAGCGGGCGGAGCGGACGCCCGGGGCGCCACCCAGCGCGTCCACCTCCAGGCCGGAGTCGTCGGCCAGGGTGATGAGCCGGGATGCCTCCATTCCGGCCCGGGCCTTGCGGATGGCGTTCTCGGTGTAGGTCGTACCGTCCTCCGAAACCTCTATCTGCAGCTCCAGGTCGGGCGGAAAGCAGACCCGGACCGGCAGGGGGGCCAGCAGGGCCCGGTACTCCCGTATCTTCCCGGGGTTATGGGTGACGACGAATAGTTCTCGGGGCAAGCCCAACTCTCCTTTTGTTCTGCACCTGTTGAGGTTTTATCATAAGGGCGGGGTTCTGTCAAGTCGCGGTGGGTGGACGTTGTTGTCGCCTTCACTACCCAAAGCCCCAAATTGTGGTATAATCGTTTCGGTCAGGTCATTCACAGGTAAACCCGAAATTCAGGTGAAGAAATGCCTTTGTGGAATCCGATAGACGCGTTGCTGGGCCTCTTTTCCCTGGATATTGGCATTGACCTGGGCACGGCCAACACCCTGGTCTACGTCCGGGGAAAAGGGATCGTCATCAACGAGCCTTCGTGGGTCGCCATTGAGCGAGATAGCCGCCAGGTTCTTTCCATCGGCGCCGAGGCGAAAGAGATGGTCGGCCGGACGCCGGCCAACATCGTCGCCATCCGTCCGCTGCGGGACGGGGTCATCTCCGAATTTGAGGTGACCCAGGCGATGCTGGACTATTTTATCAAGAAAGCCCATCAGCACATGTTCACTCCCTTTCCCCGCCCCCGGGTCGTGGTGGGGATCCCCAGCGGGGTGACGGAGGTGGAGCGGCGGGCCGTCTACGACGCGACCATCGCAGCCGGAGCCCGGGAGGCCTATCTGATAGAAGAGCCCATGGCCGCCGCCATCGGAGCCGGTCTCCCGGTGACCGAGTCCCGGGGGAGCATCGTGGTGGACATCGGCGGCGGTACCACCGAAGTCGCCGTCTTCGCGATGGGCGGTATCGTGGTCAGTGGCTCCATCCGGGTCGCCGGAGACGAGATGGATGAGGACATCATCCAGTACGCCCGCCAGAAATACAACCTGATGATCGGCGAGCAGACCGCCGAGCGGGTCAAAATCGCCATCGGTTCCGCCTACCCCCTCCCCGAAGAAAAGACCATGCTGCTGCGAGGCCGCAACCTGGTCACGGGCCTGCCCGAAGCGGTGGAGATCAGCAGCATAGAGGTTCGGGAGGCCCTTTCCGCATCGGTGGGCCTTATCGTGGACCTGATCCGGGATACGCTGGACGACACGCCGCCGGAACTGGTCGCCGACCTGATGGACATCGGCATCTGCCTGACCGGTGGAGGGGCGTTGCTGAAAGGACTGGCCGAGCGGGTCACTCAGGAGACGCACATCCGGGCATGGGTAGCTCAGGACGCGATGACATGCGTGGCCCGGGGAGCTGGGATGGTGCTGGAGAATGTGGACCTGCTGCGGAAGGTCGTGATGGCCACCGACCGCCGGGGGACGGAACTGGTCTCCTGACCTTCTGATGGGGAGGTGCGGTGCGGCGCAGGACCTGGCGTTCGTGGCTCCCTCTGACGTTTCTCATCCTCTCTATCCTGTTCCTGGCCCTCCACGAAACCCGCATTCTGGCCCCTGTAGAACAGGGATTGCAGGTCGTCCTGGCCCCTCTCCAGCGCGCAACGACCGCTCTGGTCCGCGATGTGGGAAACCTCTTCCAGACGGTCCGGGAGGTACGGGAACTGCGCGCCCGGGTGACCGAACTGGAGGAGCAGGTCAACACGCTGACCATTGAGAACGTCCGCCTGCGGGAGTATGAGGCGGAAGTGGTGCAGTTGCGGGGGCTGCTGGGATTCGTGGAGGCCAATCCCACCTGGGCCTTCCTGGGGGCGGACGTGGTGGGGCGGTCGGCCTGCATCAACGCCCCCTGCGGCGAGGTGGTGGGGCAGGAGCCCAACCCCTACTTGCGCACCATCACCATCAACGTCGGGCAGGCCGATGGGGTCGCCGTGGGGATGCCGGTGGTCACCGGCGGCGCCGTCCTGGTGGGGCGGGTGGTGGAGACGGGCCTCCACACCAGCAAGGTGCGACTGATCACCGACACCGGCCACAGCGTGGCCGCCATCCTCCAGCAGTCCCGCGCCACCGGCCTCGTGGTCGGCCAGGCCGACGGCTCCCTGCGCCTGCTCTACGTCCCCCAGGAGGACACCGTCCAGGTCGGAGACATCGTGCTCACCTCCGGCCTGGGCGGCGCGTTCCCCCGGGGCCTGGTCCTGGGACAGGTTGTCCAAGTGGTGAAGCAGGACTTCGCCCTCTTCCAGGAAGCCGTCGTCAATCCGGCGGTGGATTACCGCCGGGTGGAGTTGACCCTGGTCATCCGGTCGTTCCAGCCCCTGGTGCAGGAAGAGCCGGGGGAGTAGGAGGGAAGCCATTCTCAGTCTCTACGTCGTCCTGCCCCTGCTGACCGCCGCCGCCCTGACCCAGAGCACGGCCCTGGCTGGGGTCTCCCTCTTCGGCGCCCGGCCGGACGTGGTCTTCCTGCTGGTGGCCGTCTGGGCCTTCCTGCGCGGTCCGGTGGAGGGGGCCGTCTGGGCCTTCATCGGCGGGCTGCTGCTGGATACGCTCTCCGGCGGGCCTTTTGGCAGTTTCACTCTGGCCTTGCTGGCCGCCGCCCTCATGGTCGGGCAGCAGTGGGGTCGGGAACTGGGCTCCACCGCGTTCCAGTTGATGCTGCTGGTCCTGGTGGCCTGCTTCCTCTCCCACGCGGTGTTGCTCCTGGCTATGAGTGCAACGGGCTACCCCGTGAACTGGCAATATGCCCTTTCTCATACCGCCGGGCCGTCCGCTCTCCTGAACGCCCTGCTGGCTCCCGTCGTCCACCTGCCCCTCTCCTGGCTGGACCGTCGCACCCGCCCGGAGGGTATCACGTTCTGAATCGGAGAATCTGCGATATTCTTCCGAATTCTATGGCGCGGAATTTGCAGGCGAATCGCAAGGACGAAAAACCCCCGGTCCTCCCGGCGCGCGGGCCGCTGCGACGGCTGGCGCTCTTCTTCACCGCGCCCCGTCTGCTTCTGCTGGGACTCTTCCTGCCTCTGGTGCTGACGGTCTACGCCCTGCGCCTCTACCGCCTGCAGGTCGTGGAGACGGAACTGTGGGTCGCCCGGGCCCACCAGCAGCGGACCGAACTGGTCTCCCTGCCTGCTCCACGCGGCCTCATCTACAGCCGGGACGGGGAGCCGCTGGTCCGCAACGTCCCCGCCTTCCAGGTCGTCATCATCCCGGCCTACCTGCCGGAAGATGAAGTGCAGCGGGAGACGGAACTGCGCCGCCTGGCCGCCCTGCTGGGCATGCCCTACAGCAGCGGGAATCCGGCCCAGCCGGGCCTGCGGGAACGGGTGGAGCGGGTGTCGGACCCGAATTCCGTCGCCTATGCCCCCTACGACCCTCTGATTGTCGCTACCAACGTAGACCGGACCGTCGCGCTGATCATCGCCCAGGGGCAGGAATTCGCCTTCCCCGGCGTCCGGGTGGACGTCGTCTCCCGGCGCCAGTACCCCTATGGCTCCCTGGTCTCCCAACTGGTGGGCTACCTGGGGGCCATCCCGGCGGAGAGGGCCCAGGAGTACACGGAGAAGGGCTACGATCCCGCCACCGACCGCATCGGCTATGCCGGGGTGGAGATGACCTTTGAGTCCTGGCTGCGGGGCACCCCGGGCCAACGCTACCAGGAGACGGACATCCTGGGCCGGGCAGTCCGGGTGCTGGGGGATGAAATCCCGCCGACTCCGGGCCACAACGTCTATCTGACCATAGACCTGGAACTGCAGCGGGTGGCCCAGGAAGCGCTCCAGCGGGGAATGGACCGGGTCAACTCCCGCCGGGGCGTGGTCATCGCCATGAATCCGCAGACCGGCGAGATTCTGGCGATGGTCAGCCTGCCCACCTACGACAACAACCTCTTCGCCGAGGGGATTTCGCTGGAGGAATATACCCGACTGCTGGAGGACCCCCACCGTCCCCTGGTCAACCACGCGATTGCCGACCAGTTGCCGCCCGGGTCCATCTTCAAGATTGTCCCGGCGGCGGCCGCGCTGCAGGAGGGGGTGCTGACGGCGCGCACCCGTCTGAACTGCCCTGGCACCATTATGCTCCCCAACAAGTACTATCCCAACGACCCGGAGCGAGCTCAGCCCTTCTACTGCTGGAAAAAGTCCGGCCACGGCTGGCTGGATGTGGTCCACGGGCTGGCCTTCTCCTGCGACATTTTCTTCTATCAGGTCGGCGGAGGGTACGAACGGTTTGAGGGGCTGGGGCTGGACCGGATTGTCCAGTACGCCCACCTCTTCGGCCTGGGGGAGCTGACGGGGATTGAACTGGAACAGGAGGCACCGGGGCTGGTCCCCACGGCCCGCTGGAAGCGGCTGACCATCGGGGAGAACTGGTCCACCGGCGATACCTACAACATCTCCATCGGTCAGGGGTACCTGCTGGTGACGCCGCTGCAGATGCTGAACGTGATGGCGGCGACGGCCAACGGCGGCACCCTCTACCGCCCGCGCATTGTCCATCATATCACGGACGCGCAGGGGAACGTCGTCCAGCCGTTCCGGCCCGAAATCATTCGCACTCTGCCCATCTCTCCGGAGAACTGGAGCCTGATCCAGCAGGGGCTGGAAGGGGCTGTCGCCTACGGCACGGCGACCCGCGCACAGGTGGCGGGGGTCCGGGTGGCCGGCAAGACCGGCACCGCCCAGTTCTGCGACGACATCGCCCGGCAGATGGGGATTTGCCGGGAAGGGTTTGCCCAGCCGACCCATGCCTGGTTTATGGCCTACGCGCCGGTAGAGAACCCCGAGATTGCCCTCATCGTCTTTATCTACAACGGCGGCGAGGGCTCCACGGCGGCGGTACCGGTGGCGCAGGAAATCCTGGACTGGTATTTCAGGAGGTGATTTTTGTGGCGGCAAGCCATTACCGGCCCGCGAGTCGCAACGCGCGCTTTCCCGGGTTTATGGCGAGGGCGCGCAGCGCCCGAAGCCATCTCTGCCACCGTCGGGGGACTGCTTCGCTTCGCTCGCAGTGACCCGGTCGGTCATGACGGCGGCGAGGGCGCGCAGCGCCCGAGGCCATCTCTGCCACCGTCGGGGGACTGCTTCGTTTCGCTCGCAGTGACCCGGTCGGTCATGACGGCGGCGAAGCTGCCACAAGAATCTCTATCACAATACGGAGGCCCCATGGAATCCTACATCGCGCAGATTGCGGCTCTGAAACAGCGGTATCTCCCCGACCTGCTGGGGCGCCGCAACGTCGTCGCCTGCGGCATCGGCTACAAGGTTCGGGAGGGGTTGAGGACGGGCGAACTGAGCTTGGTCGTCTCCGTCACCCATAAAGTCCACCCCTCCGCCCTGGCGCGAGATGACCTTATCCCTGCCCAAATAGATGGGGTTCCCACCGACGTGGTGGAACTGGGGGTGTTGCGGGCCCTCCAGAGCCCGCGCGACCGCTGGCGTCCGGCAGTGCCGGGCATCTCCATCGGCCACATCCACATTACCGCCGGGACCTTCGGCGGCCTGGTGCGGCGGGGGAACGAACTCTTCATCCTCTCCAACAACCACGTCCTGGCAGACGTCAACAAAGGCAAGCCCGGCGACCCCATCCTCCAGCCCGGCCCGGCGGACGGCGGGACAGCGGATGACCTCATCGCCACGCTGGAAGAGTTCGTCCCGCTGGACTTCGGCACGGCCGAGCCGGAGTGCCGGATTGCCACCCTCCTGGCGGCGGGCCTGAACACTCTGGCCGAACTGACCGGCTCCCGGCACCGCCTGGAGCCGGTCCAGCAGACCCCGGGGGTGAACCGGGTGGATGCGGCGCTGGCCCGTCCTCTGATCGCCGACCTGGTCCGCCCGGACATCTTGGGCATCGGCGTCCCCACCGGCATCGGGGAGGCGACCCTGGGGATGCAAATCCAGAAGAGCGGCCGGACGACCGGTCATACCACCGGTATGATTACCCAGATTGACGCCACGGTGCGGATTGACTACTCCGGCCCCAGCGCCCTCTTTGAGGGCCAACTGATCGCCTCACCGATGAGCCAGCCGGGGGATTCCGGCTCCGCCGTCCTGGATATGGACCGGCGGGTGGTCGGCCTGCTCTTCGCCGGTTCCGATGCCGCCACCATCATCAACCCCATCGCCGAGGTTCTGACCGCTCTTCGGGTAGAAGTCGTGACGGCATGACGGCCCGATCATCCCACCCCTACGTTATCTTTGCCGTTTCCGATGGCACCGGGACGACGGCGGAGCGGGTGACCCGCGCCGCGCTGACCCAGTTCCCGCAGGAAGTGGAGGTCCGCCGGTTCGGAGAGGTACGGACGGCGGAGCAGGTTCAGGCGGTGGTCCGGGAGGCCGCCCAGGCCCGCGCCCTCATCGTCCACACCCTGGTCAGCGCGGACCTGCGCCAGACGATGTTTGAAGAGGGTCGCCGCCACCACGTTCACACGCTGGACCTGATGGGGCCGCTCCTGGAGCGGGTTTCCGACCTTCTGGGGACTCCGCCCCTGGCCCAACCTGGCCTCTACCGGATGGAGGACTTCAACCGTCGGATAGAGGCGGTGGATTTCGCCCTCCGCCACGACGACGGGCGGAACGCCGACGAACTGGTCCACGCGGAGATTGTCCTGGTGGGTGTCTCCCGCACCGGCAAGACCCCGCTGAGCATCTATCTGGCCTACCGGGGCTGGCTGGTGGGGAATGTCCCGGTCGTCCTGGGCGTCCATCCCCCGTCTATCCTCTCCCGCTTGCCGCCGGAGCGGGTGGTCGGCCTGACGGTGGACCCGGTCCGGCTGGCCCAGTTGCGGCAGGCCCGCGTCCGCCGCATCAGCCAGTTGGTCAGCGAATATGCCGACCTGCGCCACGTCCGGGCTGAGGTCGTCTACGCGCTGGACCTCTTCCACCGCCACGGCTGGCAGGTGGTGGACATGACCTCCAAGCCGGTGGAGGAGGCCGCCGCCGAAGTCGTCGCCCTGGTGACGGGCCGCCCGGCGGAGCAGGGAGAGGAATTGGGACGCCGATGAACGCAGAGAGACGCGGATTTTTCGTCTTACCGCAGAGGGCATGGGGTTTTCCCCACCTGCGAATTGACAGACGATGGTTTCTCCCCTATAATTAGACTGGTCGGAGACCGGTCTAATTTCATAAGAAAGGGGACTTCAACATGTCTGTCATAGGAGCATACGAGGCGAAGACCCGCTTTCCGGAGTTGCTCCGGCGGGTCCAGCAAGGAGAGCGCATTACGATCACGCGCCATGGGGTGCCGGTAGCTGTCCTGGTTCCTCCCGAACCTGCCCCTGCCTGTCCGGTAGATGAGACCATCGCGGCCATCCATGCCTTCCGAAAAGGGCGCAGGGCCGGCATTCCGCTCAAAACACTGATTGAAGAGGGGCGGCTATGAGCGTCTCCTTTGTGCTGGATGCTTCCGTTGCCCTGGCATGGTGTTTTGAGGATGAGGAGAGCGCTGAGGCGGTTGAGGTACTGGAGCGCCTGAAGCGGGAGAGAGCCATTGTGCCGGCGCTGTGGTTTCTGGAGGTGGGGAATGCCCTGCTCAGCGCAGAGCGGCACGGCCACCTGACGCCGACGGAAAGCGCCTATTTTCTGGAATTGCTGCGCCGGTTACCCCTTCAGGCAGAGGAAATCCCGCCCGCGCGTATTTTGGGGGAGATTCTGAGCCTGGCGCGAGTTCACCGTCTCTCAACTTACGATGCCTGCTACCTGGACCTGGCCATGCGCCTGGGTTTGCCCATAGCGACTCTGGATGAAGGGTTGCGGCGGGCCGCAGAAGAATGTGGAGTGGAGGTCATCGGAAATGCGAGGAGGTAGCATGAATTCGGTGGATACCGTTCCGGTGGTGGTGACGGTCGTTCCGTTGCAGAAAGACGCCGACGGCGTGATTCGGGTAGGAGGCACACGCGTTACCCTGGATACAGTGATTGCCGCTTTCCTGGAGGGCGCAACGGCTGAAGAGATTGTCCAGCAGTACCCATCGTTGTCCCTGGCGGATGTGTACGCGGTGATTAGTTACTACTTGCAGAACCGCTCAGAGATAGAAGCGTACCTTCAACTGCGGCGGGAAGAGGCCCAGCGGGTCCGGCGAGAAAATGAGGCCCGTTTTGACCCCATCGGAGTTCGGGCGCGCCTTCTGGCCCGTCGGAAGTAGTTATGTGTATATATGTGACAGAGAATCACTTCCGACGGGGGGAAACATGATCAAATGGGCGGTTGATGAGAATTTCAACAACGACATCCTTCGTGCTCTGAAACGACGGAAGCCAGATATAGACATTGTACGGGTTCAAGATGTCAGCCTTTCGGGAGCAGATGACCCGACGGTCCTGGAATGGGCTGCCACTGAAGGAAGGGTTCTCTTGACCCACGATCTTTCTACCATTACCAGATACGCCTACGAACGAGTGCAGGCGGGTAAGCCGATGCCCGGCGTCTTTGAGGTTGGGCGCGAAGTTCCTGTCAGGCTGGCTGTGGAGGACATCCTGTTGATCACAGAGTGCAGTCTGGAGAACGAGTGGGAAGGACAGGTACGTTACCTCCCCCTGCGGTGAGCCACATCCTTGCGCCTGGCGACCTGCGTTATGGACGACGTCACCCCGATCCGCAAACAGTACCTGCGCCTGAAGGCCCAGCACCCCGACGCCATCCTCTTCTTCCGCCTCGGCGACTTCTATGAGACCTTTGACGCCGACGCGGAGATCGCGGCGCGGGAACTGGACCTGGTCCTCACCTCGCGCCCTGTCGCCAAAGGGGTCCGGGTGCCCATGGCGGGTGTCCCCCACCACGCGGTGGAGAACTACATCGCCCGGCTGATTGAGAAGGGCTACCGGGTCGCCATCGCCGAGCAGGTGGGCGAGGTTACCGGCAGAGGACTGGTGGAGCGGGAAGTCGTCCGGGTCGTCACCCCCGGTACGGTGGTGGAACCGGCGTTGCTGGACGCCCGCCGCCCCAACTACCTGGCCGCGCTGGTCGTAGAGGACGACCGGGCCGGCCTGGCCTACGCCGAAATCACCACCGGCGAGTTCGCCACAACCCAACTGGCCCGGGAGGAAGTGCCCCGGGAACTGGCCCGCCTCCAGCCCCGCGAATGCCTCTTCCCCGACGCGCGGGAATGGAAGTCCGCCGGCCCCGCCGGCCCGCCTTTCCCCGAACTGAACTTCCCCGGCATCCACTTCACCCCTTACCCGGCCTACCGCTTTGAGCCGGGTACCGCCCGCCAGTCCCTCCTGGACCACTTCGGCGTGGCGACACTGGAGGGCTTCGGCTGCGAGGGAAAGCCCCTGGCCATCCGCGCCGCCGGGGCCATCCTTCAGTACCTTCAGGAGACCCAGAAGGGCGCGCTGGCGCAACTGGCGACCCTCCGCACCTACTCCACCGACCGCTTTCTGGTGATGGACCCCACCACCCGCCGCAACCTGGAACTGACGGAGAGCCTGCGGGAGCGGAGGGTCCAGGGCTCCCTGCTGGGCGTCCTGGACCGGACCCTCACGCCGATGGGCGGGCGGCTCCTGCGGGCCCGTATCGCCCAGCCGCTGGTGGACCGGGAGGAGATAGAGCGGCGGCTGGACGAGGTGGAGCGGTTCGTCCAGGACGGGGTCCTCCGCGCACGCGTCCGGGAGGCCCTGAGGGACATGCCCGACCTGGAGCGGCTGGTCAACCGGGTCGTCGGCGGCGTCGCCACCCCGCGCGACCTCGTGGGCATCCGCCGCGCGCTGGAGGCGGTGAATGCCCTCACCTCCTCCCCCTGCCCCTTCCCCCTCTCCCAAATAGTGGGAGAGGGGGAGGGGGATTGGGGGGTGGGGGTGAGGGCCGTCGCCGACCTCATCGCCCGCGCGATAGTGGACGACCCGCCCGCGTCGCTTTCCGATGGGGGCGTCATCCGCCCCGGCTTCTCCGAGGAGCTGGACGGCCTGCTCCGCTCCGTCCGCGAAGCCAAAGAGTGGCTGGCCTCTTTGGAGCGCCGGGAGCAGGAGCGGACCGGCATCAAGAACCTCAAGGTCGGCTACAACAAAGTCTTCGGCTACTACATTGAGGTTACCAAAGCTAACCTCCACGCCGTCCCGCCCGACTACATCCGCAAGCAGACACTGGTGGGCGCCGAGCGGTTCATCACCCCCGAACTGAAGGAGGTGGAGACCCTCATCCTCAACGCCGAAGAGCGGCAGGTGGAGGTGGAGACTCGCGTCTTCCGGGAGGTCTGCGCCCGCATCGCCGCGCGCGCCCCCATGCTGCTGGAGACGGCGCGAGCGGTGGCCCGGCTGGACGTCGCCACCGCACTGGCGGAGGTCGCCGTCCGCAACCGCTACGTCCGCCCCGACCTGACCGACGAGAACGTCCTGGAGATTGTCGGCGGGCGCCACCCCGTCGTGGAGCAGACCCTCGCCGAGCCCTTCGTCCCCAACGACCTGCACCTGGATGAAGAGACCCGCATCCTCATCATCACCGGCCCGAATATGGCCGGGAAGTCGGTCTACATCCGGCAGAACGCCCTCATCGTGATTATGGCCCAGATGGGGAGTTTCGTCCCGGCAGAACGGGCGCGCATTGGCATCGTGGACCGTATCTTCGCCCGCATCGGCGCGCAGGACGAGGTGGCGTCGGGGCAATCCACCTTCATGGTGGAGATGGTGGAGACGGCGAACATTCTCAACAACGCGACCCCCCGGAGCTTGCTCATCCTGGACGAAATCGGGCGGGGCACCAGCACCTACGACGGTATCTCCATTGCCTGGGCGGTGGTGGAGTACCTGCACAACCACCCCGGGCGGCGGGCGCGTACGCTCTTCGCCACCCACTACCACGAACTGATAGAACTGGCGGACCGGCTCCCCGGCGTGCAGAACGTCAACCTGGCGGTGGCGGAGGAGGGTGGGGAGGTGGTCTTCCTGCACAGGGTCGTCCCCGGCGGCGCGGACCGCTCCTACGGCATCCACGTGGCCCAGTTGGCAGGCGTCCCCCGGCCGGTCATCAGCCGGGCACAGGAGCTATTGGAGGGACTGGAGAGCGGCAAGTTCCGCCCTGGCACCCCGGCCCCCCGTCCGTACCAGCCCGTCCTCTTCGCCGACGAGCACCCGGTGGTGGAGGAACTGCGCAAACTGGACGTCTCTCAGATGACCCCACTGGAGGCCATCAACAAACTCTACGAGTTGCAGCAGAAGGTGGGCAGCGGGGTTGCCCCAAAACGCAAAAAGTAGGCCCCTCATCGCTCCGGGGTGCACATCGTCACCCCTGCGGAAGCTCAAACCTGCTGAGGGTAGAATAACACGGAGTGCGCACCATGCTGACCTCCCACCTCTTCGGCCGCACCCTGCGGGAACCTCCCGCCGATGCCACCACCCCTGGGTTGGGGCTGGCTATCCGCGCGGCGATGGTGACCCCCGTGGAGCCGGGGCGGTACGCCTGGCTGCCGCTGGGGGCGCGTGTCCTGGAGAAGGCCCGGGCGCGCCTTGCGGCCGCGCTGGACGGACTGGGCGGGCAGGCTATGAGTCTCCCCGTCTCCATCCCCGAGGAGCCGGCGCTGCGGGCCCTCCTTCCCCGCCACGTGGCCTCCCACCGGGACCTCCCGCGCCTCCTCTACGGGTTTCGCC
Source organism: Thermoflexales bacterium (assembly GCA_014360895.1). Taxonomy (GTDB): domain Bacteria; phylum Chloroflexota; class Anaerolineae; order B4-G1; family DUEL01; genus SpSt-77. The sequence continues at coordinate 12,697 of JACIWQ010000073.1, forward strand.
GACAGGCGGCGGACCCGCCCTGGGGCCTCTGGCGCTGGCGGGAGCGGGAGACCCTCTGGGCCGCCGTCCTCCACACCGACCCGGCGGCCCGGGACGGCCTCTGCGAGGAGGTTCTGGAGGCCCTCCACCGGGAACTGGCCCATGCCGGCCTGGAAGTCCGCCGGGCCGGAACGCTGGACGGCGCGGCGCTCCTGTTCCCCTACCCCTCCGGCGAGACGGAGGTCCTCTCCTGCCCGGCCTGCGGCTACGCGGCGGTCGCCGAGGCCGCCCGGTTCTCCCTCCCCTCCGGAGAGCCGGAGCCTCTGGAGGAAGTCCGCCCTGTGGCCACCCCGGATTGCCCCACCATCGCCGACGTCGCCGCCTATGTGGGCGTCCCCACATCCCGAACCCTCAAGGCCGTCTTCTACGCGACGGGGCCGGAGGGGCAGGGGGAATTGGTCTTCGTCGTCATCCGGGGTGACCTGGAGGTGAACGAGGCCAAACTGCGCCGCCTGCTGGGAGTCTCGGACCTGCGCCCGGCGACGGAGGGGGAGATTCGCGCGGTCGGCGCGGTGCCGGGGTACGCTTCGCCGATGGGCTTGCGGGTGCGCCCCACGCAGGACGGGGCCGGGGTGCTGGTCGTCGGCGACTGCTCCATCCGGGCCGGGGCGGACTTCGTCGCCGGGGCCAACCGGGAGGGGTATCACCTGACCGGCGTCAACTACCCGCGCGATTTCGCCGTCACCCTGCTGGAAGACGTGGCGCAGGCCCGGGCCGGCCTCCCCTGCCCGCATTGCGGCGCGCCGCTGGAATCGGCGCCGGGGACGGTGCTGGCCTCCTGGTGGGCTGACCGCGCCGCGCCCCACCTCTACGCCGACCCCGACGGCACGCTCCGCCCACTGGCGGTGGGATGGTGCCGGGCCGAGCCGGAGGGATGGGTCGCCGCCGTCGCCGAGACCTGCCGGGACGAATCGGGCCTGATCTGGCCTCCCACCCTGGCCCCCTTTGCCGTCCACCTGGTCGTCCTGGGAAAGGAGGAGCTGGTGCGGGAGGCGGCGGAGCGGGTCCGCCGCCTGCTGGCCGACCGCGTCCTCTGTGATGACCGGGACGAGAGCGCCGGAGTCAAGTTCGCCGACGCCGACCTCATTGGCTGTCCGCTCCGGCTGACCATCAGCCGCCGGAGCCTGGAGGCCGGTGGGGTGGAGGTCAAAGCGCGCGCGGAAAAGGAGCGCCGGGTCGTATCCCTGGATTCCCTTCCCGATGCGGTGGCGGCGACGATCCCGCTGGACGCGGGAGAAAGGAGAAACTGTCGGCGATGATACTGGATCGCCTCCGATTTTTGCTGGTTGGCCCGCCGCTGCCGACCGGGCAACTGGCGCACAAGCGGCTGAACAAAGTCCGGGCGCTGGCCGCCTTCTCCCCCGACGCCCTTTCCTCCCTCGCCTACGCCAATCAGGAAATCTACCTGGGACTGGCCGTCGCCGGGGCGGCCGGGCTTTCTCTGGCCTTCCCCATCGGTATAGCTATCACGGGCTTGCTGGTCCTGGTGGCTCTTTCCTACTTCCAGACCATTCACGGCTACCCCTCCGGCGGCGGCTCGTACACCGTGGCGAAGGAGAACCTGGGGACGATCCCGGGCTTGACGGCAGCGGCCGCGCTGATGGTGGACTACGTCCTGACGGCGGCGGTCAGCCTGACGGCGGGCGTGGAGGCCATCGCTTCGGCTTTCCCCGTTCTCTGGCCCTATCGGGTGGAACTGGCCCTGCTGATGCTGGCGGTCATCGCGCTCCTCAACCTGCGCGGGCTTCAGGAGACGGGGACGGCGATGGCGGTTCCCGTCTACCTGTTCCTCTTCACCTTCCTGCCGATGCTGGCCTGGGGGCTCCTGCGTCTGCTGCGGGAAGGGGCGGGCTCGCTGGCGTCCGTGGCCCTGCCCGCGACCGAGCCGTTGACCCTGTTTCTCGTCCTGCACACCTTCGCTTCGGGCTGCACCGCGCTGACCGGCATTGAGGCCATCAGCAACGGGGTGCCGTATTTTCAGCCGCCGGAGGCCCGCAACGCCGGACGGACGCTCATCGCGATGGCCGTTCTGATGGCCGTGCTCTTCGCCGGGAGCGTGGGCCTGACCCAGGCCTTCGCGGTCATTCCCCGCCCGGATGAGACGATTCTCTCCGCTCTGACCCGGCGCATCCTGGGCAGTGGGCCGGCCTACATCCTGGTCCAGGTCAGCACGATGCTCATCCTGGCCGTCGCCGCCAACACCAGTTTCGCCGGATTCCCGCGCCTGGCGGCCATCCTGGCGACCGATGGCTTCCTCCCCCGGCAACTGACGGGCCTGGGAGACCGGCTGGTCTATTCTAACGGCATCGTCCTTCTGACGGCGGCCACCGCCGGATTGATTCTCCTTTTTGGGGGAGATACCCATGCTTTGATCCCCCTCTTCGCCGTCGGGGTTTTCCTGGCCTTTACCCTTTCTCAGGCCGGGATGGTGGTCCACTGGGCACGGGAACAGGGCCGGGGATGGGCCGCGAAGGCCGCGCTGAACGGCCTGGGGGCGCTGGCGACGGCCCTGGCGCTGATCGTCATCGCCGTCAGCAAATTTGTGGAGGGGGCCTGGATCACGATCCTGGTGCTCCCTCTCCTGGTCACCTGGTTCCTCCGGGTGCGGGCCCACTACCAGGAGGTGGCCCGCGAACTCTCCCTTCACGGCCTGCCTCCCCCCTTGGAAATCCCCCCGCGCCCCCGGGTGGTCATCCCCATCTCCGGCGTCCACCGGGGGATTGTGGACGCCGTCAACTTCGCCCGCTCCATCGCGCGGGAAGTGACGGCGGTCTACGTGGAACTGGAGCCGGGGAGCGGGGAGCGGGTGCGCCAGAAGTGGGAGCACTGGTGGCCCGACGTGCCGCTGGTCGTTCTGCCGTCGCCGTACCGCTCCATCATCGGGCCGCTGCTGGACTTTCTGGACCAGACCGACCGTCAGCACAACGACGGGCAACAGGCCGTCATCATCCTGCCGGAATTCGTCCCGGCGCACTGGTGGCACAACCTGCTCCACAACCAGACGGCCTGGCTCCTGAAGGCCGCGCTCCTTTACCGGCGACGCCGTCTGGGCTTCCAGCGGGTCATTATAGATATTCCGTACCACCTGCGCCGATAGAGGCAGATGTCAGTCCGGTGACAGTCACCTGACTTGACAACTTCGCCTGTCGGGGCGATAATTCGGCCACTATCTCTGCAGGAGGAAAGGGCCATGAAAGAAGTGACGGATGCCACCTTTGAGGACGATGTTCTCAAATCGCCATTGCCGACACTGGTGGATTTCTGGGCCGAATGGTGTGGCCCATGCCGGATGATTGCACCGGTCGTGGAGGAAATCGCGCGGGACTACAGTGGTCGGGTCCAGGTGGTCAAGATGAACGTGGACCTCAATCCCCAGACTCCGGCCCGGTTGGGCATTATGGGGATTCCCACCTTGATTCTCTTTAAGGACGGCCGGGAAGTGGATCGGGTGGTCGGTTATCGCCCCAAGCGGGCGCTGGAGGAGTTTCTGCTCTCCCACCTGGGATAGACATCCTGCAGGGCGAGGGGATACAGGGGGGACGGCA
>JACIWQ010000074.1 GCA_014360895.1 Thermoflexales bacterium
GGGCCACCCCCCCCCCTCTCCTGACCAGAGGTCAGGAGTGGGGAGGGGGCCGGGGGGTGGGGTGAGGAAGGGGCGCCGAAGGGCTGCGGGCCGTCCTCCCCTTCGCCCGGGCCCTCCCCGCCGCCTTCGGCGAACTGGCCGGGGCGCTCCTGCGGGATTACCTCCGGGCCTGCGAGGAGGCGGGGGAGGAGCCGGAGGCGGGGCTGGCGGAAGAGGCCCTCCAGCATATCGGGCAGCCAGGCGTGGCAGTCCACCCCGCTGTAGTAGGGCTGGCGCCGCTCCTGCTGGCGGTGGTCGCTCTGGCGCGGGGCGAGGCCGGGCCGGAGGTGGCCCAGGCCGTAGAGGGCGCGCTGGCGGGGATGCGCCGGCAGGAGGAGTGGAGCGCGCTGGCGGAGGCGCTGGGGCGGCTGGCGGCGGGGGAGCGGGACCCGCAGGCCCTCCGCCGGGGGCTGGCGCTGGATGCGGTGGACGAGCAGGTGCTGGCGCTGGCGGAGCGGGCGGTCGCCGACGAGCAGGCCCTGGCGCTGCTGGTCGCGCTGGTGCGGGCGGCGGGAGGCGCCGACTGAAGGCGGCCTCTTTGGGCCTGCGGCCTCCCTGTCGGCCTGCGCCGACAGAGTAGACTTTATCGGAAATCGCGCCAGATGGCACAGCACGTATCTTCTTGAGGAAAATCTGCGCTTATCCGCGTTCATCCGCGTCCTATTTCCGATGAAGTTTAACCAGCACGAGGAACCCTATGGCAGAAGAGAACGTGACCATTGAGACCGAAACCCAGACCCCAGAACAACCGCCCCGTCCGGAGCGGTCCGAACAGCCCATCGTGGGTGTCCGCTTCCAGGAAGGGGGCAAAATCTACTCCTTCCTCCCCGGCGCCTGCACCGACCTGGTGCCGGGCGACTTCGTCGTCGTGGATACGGCGTGGGGGCGGCAGATCGGCCGCGTCGTCTTCATCCGATCCTTCCCCCCGGAGAAGCGCCGGGACGACCTGAAGACCATCCTCCGGCGGGCCACCGGCGCCGACCTGGCCCTCCGGCAACAGTGGGAAGAAAAAGCCGGAGAAGTCCTTCGGGAGTTGCGGGAGCGGGCCCTCCGCCAATCCCTCCCCGTCAAGTTCGCCACCGCCGAGTACACCCTGGACGGCAAACGGCTCACCATCCTCTACGAGACGGAGGGGAAAGTGGACCTGGAGGGCATCCGGCAGGAACTCTCCGAGAGCCTCCAGACCCAGGTGGAGATGCGGCAGATTGGCCCCCGGGACCGGGCCAAACTGCTGGGCGGGTACGGGGCCTGCGGCGAACTCCGCTGCTGCTCCCGCTTCCTGGCCGATTTCAGCCCCGTCTCCATCCGAATGGGCAAGGCCCAGGGCATCTCCCTCACCCCCTCCGACATCACCGGGATGTGCGGACGGCTGCGCTGCTGCATCGCCTACGAGTACGAGACCTACCAGGAGGCCCTCCAGGGACTGCCCAAACTCAAGAGCATCGTCCGTACCCCCCGGGGCGTGGGCAAGGTGGTGGACCTGGCCCCCCTCAAAGGGACGGTCATCGTCCAGATAGAGGACCAGCGGGTGGAAGTGCCCGCTGGCGAAATAGAAATCCTCCCCAAAGACTCCCAACCGGCCCCGAAGGAGGAGGAAGAATGAGCGCAGGGGGACGGGTTCTGGTCATCCTGGCCCATCCGGACGACCCGGAGTTCTTCTGCGGAGGGACGGTGGGGCGGTGGGTGCGGGAGGGCCGGGAAGTGGTCTACGTCCTGGCGACCCACGGGGAGCGGGGCTCCGACGACCCGTCCATTCCCACGGAGCAACTGGCCCGCATCCGGGAGGAGGAACAGCGGGCCGCCGCGCGCGTCCTGGGCGTGCGGGAGGTCGTCTTCCTGGATTACCCCGACGGCTCCCTGACCCCCACCCTGGAACTGCGCCGGGACCTGACCCGCCAGATTCGCCGCTGGAAGCCGGACCTGGTCATCACCTGCGACCCCACCGTCCGCTACCGCTCCGGCTACCTGAATCACCCCGACCACCGGGCCATCGGCGACGCCGCGCTGGACGCCGTCTATCCCGATGCCCGCAACCCCCGCCAGTTCCCCGAACTCCTGGCGGAGGGACTGGAGCCCCATCGGGTGCGGGAGGTCTACATCGCCGGCGCCGCCGAGCCGGATACCGAGGTGGACATCACCGACACCCTGCCCCTGAAACTGGAAGCCCTCCGCCAGCACCGCTCCCAGATTGCCGACCCGGACGGCCTGGAGGCCCGGCTGCGGGAATGGTACCGCAAAGAGGAGCCCGATGGCACCGTCCGTTACGTGGAGCGCTTCCGGCGGGTCATGCTGAGATAAAAGTGGGCCTCCTCCCCTCGCCCGCCGGGAGGCTACCCGGGCCGGGCCGCCGCACTCCCACTTGCCCCCCAACCCGTTCGCGTCTATAATCCCCCCAAAGGAGGGAGGATGAAAACCGCAGACCTGATTCTCACCGGTGGCGTCGTCGTCACCATGAATGACCGGTACGACATCTGGGAGCCGGGGGCGGTGGCGGTGCGGGACGGGGCCATCGTCGCCGTGGGGCCGGCAGAGGAGGTGGGACGGGAATGGTCGGCGCGCGAAACGGTGGATTGCTCCGGCCACGCCGTCATCCCCGGCCTGGTCAACGCCCACACCCACGCCCCCATGACCCTGGTGCGCGGCCTGGCCGACGACCTGCGCCTGGACGTCTGGCTCATCGGCTACATGATGCCGGTGGAGCGGGAGTTCGTCCGCCCCGACTTCTGCTGGCTGGGCACCCAACTGGCCTGCGCGGAGATGATCCGCTCCGGCATCACCTGCTTCGGCGATATGTACTATTACGAAGAGGCCGTCGCCGACGCCGCCGCCCAGGTCGGCATGCGGGCCATCTGCGCGCAGTCCATCCTCAAATTCCCCACCCCGGACGCGGCCAGTTACGACGAGGGACTGCGCCTGGCGGAGTCCTTTATCGGGCGCTGGCGGGGCCACCACCTCATCGTCCCCGCGCTGGGGCCCCACGCCGCCTACACCGCTACCCCCGAGATGCTCCAGGAGTGCGCCCGCCTGGCCCTGGCCTACGACGTCCCCATCCACATCCACGTCGCCGAGACCGCGCTGGAGGTCCAGGAGCACCGGGCCGAATACGGCATGCCCATCGTCCCCTGGATCAAAAAGCAGGGCCTGTTGGAGGCGAAAACCACCGCCGTCCACTGCGTCCACCTGGACGAGGGGGAGATGCACACCCTGCTCCACCACGGGACGGGCGTGGCCCACAACCCCACCAGCAATCTGAAATTGGCCAGCGGCGTCGCGCCGGTGGCGAAGATGCTGGCGCTGGGGTTGAACGTGGGCATCGGCACCGACGGCCCCGCCAGCAACAACGACCTGGACATGTTTGAGGAACTGCGGCTGGCGGCGGTCCTGGCCAAAGGCGTCACCGCCGACCCGACGGCCCTCCCCGCCCGCCAGGCGCTGGCCATGGCGACCATTATGGGCGCCCGGGCCCTCCACATCGCCCACCTGACCGGCTCGCTGGAAGTCGGCAAGCGGGCCGACATCACCGTCGTCGGCCTGGAGGACCTGCACCTGACCCCCCGCTTCCACCGCGACCCCGAGAGCGTCTACTCCCTGCTGGTCTACGCGGCCAAAGGCCACGACGTGCGCCATGTCCTCTGCGACGGCCGGTGGCTGATGCGGGACCGGGTTCTTTTGACGGTGGACCCCGAAGGCCTGCGCGCCCAGGCCCGGGAGATCGCCCGGAAGATTGACCAGTTCCTCAGCGTCCGGGAGGAGAGCGTCCTCAGCAAACTGGTCGCCATCGGCGGCGTGGCCCGGGAGAAGACCTTTGAGGTCCAGGTCAAGGTCCACCTGGCCGATGACGCGGGCGTCCTGGCCGTGCTGACCGGCGGCGCCCTGCCCATTGTCAAGCAGTCCCGGCGGCGCCAGTACGATACGTACTTCCTCTTTGACGACCCCGACCACAGCCGCCTGCGCTACCGGGAGGAGGAGATACTGGACGAGGAGGACCAGGTGACCGACGTCCGCTACCGGCTCACGCTGACGGGCGACGCGAAGGAGCGGGAATTCCCCCACTCCATTCTGCTCTCCCGCTCCCGCTTTGACGCCCCCGCGACCCGGAGCCTGCGCTTCTACCGGGAGTACTTCAAACCAGCGGCGGAGTGGGAAGTCCACAAAGAGCGGCGACGGTACCACATCCGCTACGGCGGGACCGACTTCGCGGTCAACCTGGACCGGGTGGTCCATCCGGCGCTATCGGGTTACTTCCTGGAACTGAAGAGCCGCACCTGGTCGGCGCAGGACGCGGAGCGGAAGGCGGAACTCATCGGGGAACTGCTGGAACTCTTCGGCGTCCGGGAGCAGGAACTGGTGCGGCGGGAGTACCTGGACCTGGCAAGGGAGGCGGCGATCCGTTGACGGAGGCGCGGGCGCGTGATATAATCAGGTCACACAGGGTATTTATTCTATCTTCTTTACCTGCCGCCTTGACCCCCATTTTCCAGTGGATAGACGAGGGAATGGACCCCGTCCTCTCCCTTCTGGCCCGTCTGCGGGCCGACCCCGAAGTGATGCGCTGTGTGACGGCCTGGGAGCGGCTGCCGGCCCGGGCGGCCCGCACCGCCCCCTGGCCTGCCGCCCTGGACCCCCGGCTGGTGGCGGCCGCGCGCGCCGCCGGGGTGGAGGCCCCCTACACCCACCAGGCGGAGGCCATCGCCGCCGCACTGGAGGGCCACAACGTCGTCCTGGCGACGGCCGCCGCCTCCGGCAAGTCCCTGGCGGTCCACCTCCCCGTCCTGCAGACCCTGCTGACCGACCCGACGGCCACCGCGCTCTACCTCTTCCCCACCAAAGCGCTGGCCCACGACCAACTGGCGGCCCTCCAGCCGCTGCTGGCTTCCCTCCCGCCCATCGTCGCCGCCCCCTACGACGGCGATACTCCCACTGCCCAGCGCGCGGCGGTCCGCCAGAAGGCGCGCCTTCTGGTGACCAACCCGGATATGCTCCACCTGGGGATTCTCCCCTACCACACCCGCTGGGCCCGCTTCCTCTCCGGCCTGCGCTGGGTCGTCCTGGACGAACTCCACGTCTACCACGGCGTGTTCGGGAGCCACGTCGCCAACGTCCTGCGGCGACTGCGCCGGGTCTGCCGCTTCTACGGCGCCGACCCCCGTTTCCTCTGCGCCTCCGCCACACTCGCCAACCCCCGGGACCTGGCGGAACAGCTGATAGAGGCAGAGGTCTACGAGGTTCAGGAGGACGGGGCGCCGCGCGGGGAGAAGCACGTCCTCCTCTACAACCCGCCGCTTTTGGACCCGGCGCTGGGCCTGCGCCGCCCGCTCCTCCTGGCCGCGCTGGACATCGCCGACCGCATCCTCCGGGCAGACCTGCAGACCATCTTCTTCGCCCGCTCCCGCCTGAGCACCGAAATCCTCCTGGGCTACCTGCGGGAGCGGGCCCCCGCGTGGGGACAGGACCCCGCCGCCATCCGGGGCTACCGGGGCGGCTACCTGCCCTTGCAGCGGCGGGAGATTGAGCGCGGCCTGCGGGAGGGGACCGTCCGGGCCGTCGTCGCCACCAACGCGCTGGAACTGGGCGTGGACATCGGGCAGATGGCGGCCTGCGTCCTGGTCGGCTATCCCGGCTCCGTCGCCAGTACCTGGCAGCAGGCCGGCCGGGCCGGGCGTCGGGCCGGCGCGTCGCTGGTCGTCCTCATCGCCAGCTCCTCGCCGCTGGACCAGTACCTGGCGACCCACCCGGAGTTCCTCTTCGGCCGGCCGGTGGAGGAGGCCCACCTGAACCCCGATAACCCGGCCATCCTGGCCGACCATGTGGCCTGCGCCGCGTACGAGTTGCCCTTTGAACGGGGCGAGTCCTTCGGGGACCTGCCGGACGTGGAGGAGTGGCTCCGTCTGCTGGAGGAGACGGGCGACCTGTACCGCTCCGACGGCCGGTATACCTGGGTCGGGGAGGGGGAACCGGCGCGGGCGGTCAACCTGCGCACGGGTACGCCGGACGTGGTGGTCATCCAGGACGTCGGCGCCGACCCGCCGCAGGTCGTCGGCGAGATAGACCGGCCCAGCGCGCCGATGCTGGTCTACCCAGGGGCCATCTACCTGCACGAGGCCGACATGTACCGGGTGGAGGACCTGGACTGGGAGGGGGGATTGGCGCGGGTGCGGGCGGTGGAAGTGGATTACTACACCCGCGCCAGCGCGACAACGGAGGTCCGGGTAATGGAGATACTGGAGCACGCCGGCCCCCCGTCCCGTGCCGGTAGCGCCGGCCGCCCGGCCGGTACGGACTGGGAAGTCTCTTGGGGGACGGTGGAGGTCACCACCCGCGTCACCGGCTACCGGCAGGTTCGCCGCTACACCCACGAAGTGCTGGGATGGGGGGAGGTGGACCTGCCGGAGCAGCGCATGGAGACGGTGGGGGTCTGGATAGACCTGGGTCCGGAACTGGTGGAGCGGCTACAGGAGGAGCGGGTGCTCCGACTGCCCACCGACTACGGCCCGGACTGGCCCGCGCAGCGGGCGGCGGCGCTGGCCCGGGATGGCTACCGTTGCCGCCACTGTGGGGCCCCGGAGCGGGAAGGGCATCCCCTGGAGGTCCACCACCTGGTGCCCTTCGCCTTGTTCGGCTACATCCCGGGGGTGAACGATTTCTACCGTCTGGCGAACCGGCTGGAGAACCTGATCACCCTCTGCGGGGCCTGCCACCGACGGGCCGAGCGGGCGCGCGGGGCCCGCAGCGCGCTCTCCGGCCTGGCCTATCTCCTGCGCGGCCTGGCGCCCCTCTACGTCCTCTGTGCGCCGGGGGACCTGGAGACGGCGGTGGAGCCCCGCGCGCTCCAGACCGGCCTCCCCCGGGTGACGGTCTACGACCGGGTGCCGGGCGGGGCCGGGCTTTCGGCGCGCCTCTACGAGTTGCTGACGGAAGGAACGGTGCTCCTGGAGGCGGCCCGGGAGCGGGTGACGACCTGCCCCTGTGCGGACGGCTGCCCGGCCTGCGTGGGGCCAGTGGGGGAGCAGGAAGAGGGGACCAAAGAGCGGACGCAGCGGCTGCTGGAGGAGATGCTACTGCTTCTATGAAGATTTTGCGGCGGGCGGCTTTGCCGCCCGCCGCAAAATTTACTGTAGAATCTCGTCCAGGATGTCCGCTCCGCTGCGGCCGGTCCGCCAACTGACCGCCAGGCGCAGGTCGCGCCGGAAGCCTGCCGTCAGGTCCTCACCGGTGGCGTAGCGGGTGAGCGCCAGGGCACGGACGGCGTTGGCAATGGCGTAGCGCGGCTCGTGCCGGTCCAGGTCCTCAAAGAAAAAAGTACAACTGGCGTACATCCGCTGCCGGTAGAACTGCGCCTCCAGCAGCCAGAGGAGCCGCCGGGCCTGGTCGCTGGTCAGATGGCCCAGGCCGTTGCCGCTCAGGAAGGCCTGGCCGCTCACCTGCCCCAGGACGACGGCGATGTAGGCATCCCGCAGGGGCCAGGGCTCCAGCCCCAGCCGCTGGGCCTCGCAGGCGTAGACCTCGTCCAGTTCGCTGGTCAGGTTGTCCAGCGCCCGCCGCAGCGCCGCCTTCCAGCGCCCGTCGCCAGGGGTACAGGGACAGCCCAGCGCCCAGCGGTTCAGGTTGTGCGCGCAACTCCAGGCCGTGTTCTCCACCACTTCCACTTCGGCCTGAGGCGGATGCTCCCGGAAGTACGTCCCCAACGAGACCGGCGGGCAGCCTATCGCCGCCGCGCCGTCCAGAATGCGCTCCAGGACCTCCACCCCCTGGCGGTGGTGATGGCCGAAGGTCTCCCCGTCGGTGGCAATCAGCACCAGCCCGCCGCGCCCGCAGCGCCACTCCAGTTGCTCCCGCAGCCAGCGCTCCGTATCCTCCGGCGCGGGCATCCCGAAGGCCAGCGCGTCCGAAAGGGCGCGGTCCCGGACGAATACGGCGATCTCCCGCTCCCTGGGCAGTCGGACCCGGTACGGTCCGGCCCCGTCGGTCAGGTCGCCCCGGACCTGCTGGTCGGAGAGGACGGTGAACCGGACCCCCTCGGCGGCCATGACCTCCAGTGTTTCCAGGTCCACCGCCATCTCCGGCAGCCACATCCCCTCCGGCGGATGGCCGAAGCGGTGGGTGAAACTGGCGATCCCCCAGCGGACCTGGCAGATTTTGTCCCGACGGCGGGCCAGGGGGAGGATGGTGTGGTGGACGGCCTGGGCGAGGCCGTTGCCGGCGCCGTGGGCCTGATAGACGGCGCGCTCGGCGGCGACGATGCGCTCGTAGGTATCGTGGGCGTACTCGTCCAGCCAGCGGGCAAGCGTGGCCCCCAGGTTGAAACTGATGCGGCCGAAGAGCCCCCGCCGGGCCAGGGGGTCGTAGCACTCGGCGGTGATGCGCTCGTTCCAGTTGGTGTACGGCGCCGCGTCCGGCTCGCGCGGGACCTTCCCGGTGAACGGGTCCGCCCGGGGCGGCTGGTAGAAGTGACCGTGGATGCAAAACGTCGCAGGGCGCATGTCGCAAAGTCGCAGGACACTCGTTTGTTCATAGTGCGGCACGGAACGAAGTGGAGTGCCGCTTCCGCTTCGTAGCGGACTACAAACCGGAGAGGATACGGCCCATCGTCTCCCGGTCGTAGCCGACCAGGCCCACCATCCCCAGCCGCTCCAGCAGGGTGGCCCACTGGGGGTTGCGGGCGAAGACCTCCCGGAAGAGCGGCAGGGCTTCCTCCAGCCGCCCGGCGTCGGCCAGGGTCACCGCGTGCCAGAAGCGGATTTCTTCGTGGTCGGGGGCGGTCCGGTCGGCGGCGCGGTACTCCTCCAGGGCCCGCTCCACCTCTCCTTTCCCCAGCCACTCGTCCCCCTGGTTCATGTGCCGGTAGGCCCGGTGGAGCCCGACCAGGCGGCGGAGTTCGGCGATGGGTTGGGGGTGGTCCTCCACCCGCAAATCCATCACCGTATCGGCCCAGGGGCGGCCGGTGGAGACGGGCTCCACGATGAGGATACAGGCACTCTGCTGGCCGCGAATGTCGCCCCCGGCGGCCTGGCCGGCCTCCAGCGCGGCCAGTAGCCGCTCCGCCAGGTCGCCGGAGGACTCCCGGTACGCCCGGGCCATCGCCGGCCAGACCTCCGGCCCCAGCATCATATTGGCCTGGACGGAGAAGCCCTCGCCGGTTTCATGCCCGGCCTCCGGGATACACCGCCGGCCGGTGTGGACGGCGACCCGTCCCCGGGCATCCACCATCGCGACCTGCCGGAGGTCCCGGCCGTCGTCGGCGGCCAGGAGGGCGGAGAGGGCCTGGGGGGCGGAGTAGCCCGCCCGCATCAGGGCCAGCCCCAGCGGACCGTAGCGGACGTCCACTAATGCCTGGGTGGCGACGGCCCCCACCCCGGCCTCCGCCCATGATACCACCGACCCGACAGAAAACCAGTGGGACTGCACCGCCACCCCCAGTTGGCCCGTCTGCGGGTCGCGGGCGACAATGGAGAACGTATGAGCTAAGGGGAATCGCATCGGACCTCCTTCACCAGGAATCTATCACCTCATAAATCCGGACGCCCTCCCGGTCATAGGCTACCCGCAGGAGCTCCCGGGCGACCATTCCATCAAACTTGGCCAACCCGGCCGGGTCGGTGTAGAGGCGTTCGTAGGGGCCCACGTAGATGTAACGGACCCCGTACTGGCGCAGAATCGCCAGCGCACGGTCGGGGTCGGGGGTGTTGTAGCACTCCCGGACGTACCAATGGCGCTGTTCCACCTCCTCCCCCATCCCCTGTTGCACCTCATGCCAGCGCCAGCCCACGACAGCGGGCAGGCCGGTGTAGATGGAAATCCGGCTCTGCCAGAGGTATTCCCGTTCCCCCAGCCCCTCCAGAATCACCGGCGAGCCCCGGACGTTCTCCAGCAGCCAGAGAATCCCCCCGTAATCCGGCCCCAGGTCCACCTCCCCCCGGACATCCCCGGTCCAGCTGTATTGGATGTAGGCCATACCGTCCAGGGTGGGGCCGGTGGCATGGGTAAACCGGTCGTTCACTTTGGCGGGGATACTCATCGCCGGGAAGAGGGCCGTCGCGAAGAGAAGGGCCCCCATCCCTCCCCACCATAGACGACGGACGTCCTGGGGCCAGCCCCGGCTGAGGTCAGCCAGTTCCACCAGCACGACCGCCGCGCTCACCGAGAGCAGGGTCCAGGCCTGGAAATGGAACTTGAAGACGGTGTTCATCCGGCCGATGTCCCCCTCCAGGACCAGGACCTCCACGCCCAGGGTCAGGGCCAGCGCGACCGCCGTCCAGAGCCGGGTCAGCGCGCGGGGAAAGGGCAACCCCAGGGCCAGGACCAGCGCCAGTACGCCCATCGGTAGGGCCACCGCTGCCACCGGCACGCCCAGGCCGGAGGCGACCAGCCCACAGAGCCCCAGCCCGCCCAGTCCGGCCAGGAAGGAGAGGAGTCGCCGGGGGCGGAAGACCTGCCAGGCATCCACGACCAGCCGCGTACCCAGCGGAAACAGGAATTGCCCCATCAGCAGGAAGTAAATATCCAGCGGCGTGCGGGCATCCGTCCAGAGCCGCATCCGGTTGTACGGCGCGATGTAGGCCCGAATGTACGGGAGAAAGAGGAGCACCGTCAGCCCGGCCAGGAGAAGGGGGTAGAGAAGGACGGGTATGATACGCCCCTCCGCTCCGCTTCGTGACTCACCCTGAACCCGGCCCTCCGCTTCGCCGCGCCCTTGACCGCGAACCGTGCTCCAGGCCAGCACGGCCATCGCCAGCAGGAGATAGGTGGGGTAATCCCAGGTGTTGGTCGCCCGGAGCGCGCCAATGACCAGGGCCGCCAGCAGCAGAGATGGCCCTCGCGACCATCCCCGGCGGGGCCCCAGCGCCCACTCCACCATCACCACCAGCGCGCAGAGGGTGTACGGCAGGGCCAGCAGATGGGCATGCAGGTCGGCATAGAGGAACGTAAAGGCCGGGAATTCGGTGATGGGCCCCACCCCACTGCGATCCGGCGGAATCATCCGGGTGGGATACCAGTAGGGGGTTTCGGGACGGAGGGGCAGCGGAGCCCCGCCCAGGACCATCCCGAAGCCCCTCAGCGCCCGGACCAGCGCCTCCAGGCCCGGAATGGTGCTGCGAAAGGGAGCTTCGCCCGCGACTAACTGGAAACTATCCCACAGGAGGCGAGCTTCCCCCAGGTTGCCCAGGACCAGGAGGAACAGGACAGCAAGAAGGCCCGCGATGTAGGGACGGGAAGACGCCTCTCCGCCATCGCTCTGTCGCCGACCGCGAGCGGTGAGGTTGAAGGCCACAGAGAAGGCCGCGCTCCCGGTCAGCGCGTAGAAAAGGGCCAGCGCCAGGTTGTAGGCGATGGAGGGCATGATGCCCGTCAGTTTCGCCAGGGTCCCCACCAGGACGAAGCCGAAGTAGTAGTAGTTGATGTACCCTCCGGCGAACCAGGGGTTATAGGGCGGGAACCAGGTGGATTTGATGACGGCGTTCAGGTAGGCGAAGTCCATCGGTTTCTCCCCGCCCACCACCGGATGCCAGAGGTCAGGGTTACGGGCCCGCACCAGGGCCCAAAAGGCATAGAGGGCCAGAAACAGAGCCTCGGAGACCAGGAGTAACGGCCGGGATTGGCGCAGGAAGTCCCGGAATTCGCTCCAGCGCCGCCAGGCCGTCAGGCCACCGGCGACCGCCAGCAGGAGGACCGAGAGCCCGATAGTGCCGCGCGTGTTGGGGAGGACGCGCAGACTGGCCGCCAGCCAGGTCAGATAGGAGACGATCAGCAGGCCGACGGCGCGGGCGATCCCGTAGCCCCGGTCGGCCAGGCCGGGGAGGGCCCACCAGAGCAGGGGGAACGCCAGCCACCCCAGCGCTCCCGCCGCCAGGTACCAGACGACTGCCGCCAGGAACGATGAACGATTGAGCGGGCTTCTCAGGTCAAACATCGCCGACCAGGTCCCGCCCGCCTGCTGCTGGGCCCAGGTCTGAGGGTCCAGGCGGGGGCGGCGGTCTCCCTGGCCCCCGTCTCCGAAGGGAAAGAGCTGCCGGAAGAACTGCTCCCACGTCCGGCGCGTCTCCTCCTTCGGCGTCACCCAGACGACGTGATCCAGGAGCGATACCGGCAGCAGGGCCTCGGCCCGCTCCCGCGAGTACGCGGCCGTCTTGCGGAAAATGAGCACCCGGGGATGGTCGTAGACGCTGAAGGCCTCTTCTGCCGGAGACATCGGCACCGAAATGGGGGCGGCGCGGTACTGGTACGGGGCCTCCGGTACGGGGAACGGCTCCTCCGTATCCGGAAACTGGAAGGGGCCGAGGGACGGGTAGGAGGTGAAATCCGCCACCAATTCAAAGCCCAGTTCGCCGCTGAAGAGCGCGCGGTAGTAGGCGATGGTCAACGGATAGCGGGTCGGCAGCCGGACGATGGAGGCATAGAGTCGGTTGGAGCCGATGATGATGTAATCCGCCTCGTCCAGCCAGTTCAGCAGGTCCGCCCGCTTCTGGGGGGTGTCGTCATAGTAGAGTTGGAGGGTGCCGTCGGAACTGGTGGAGAGCCCCCGATACATCCCGCCGAAGGGGTCTTTGCCGTCCACCCGCAGCGGCGGGGCCCAATCCCAGTGCTCGGTGGCCAGGACGGAGCCCTCGGGGACGTTCTGGAAAATCCAGCGGGAGGCCGCGATGCGGGTGTGGGGCCGCCGGTAGACAGAGGTGAAAGCCAGGGCCCAGCAAAGGGTCAGGGCAAGAAGCAGGAAGCCGGAAGCCCGGGCCAGGGAGCGACGACGGCCGTTCTCCATCCAGCGGACCAGCAGCCAGGCGGCCAGGAGGACGAAGGCCGGATAGACGGGCAGGAGGTAGCGGACGGACTTGACCCACTGGGTGCCCTGGTAGAGGAAGTAGCCGGTGGCCCAGAGCCAGGGGAGGAGGAGCGGTTCGCCCGCCAGGGCCAGCAGCCCCTCCCGCCGCCAGCGGCGCAGGAGGTGGGCCCCACCCCATCCCCAGCTCGCCCAGGCCGTCAGCCCCAGGGGGAGGCCCAACCCCCAGAAGACCATGTTCACCCAGGGGAAGACCAGCGGCAGCCGGTTGGTCCACTGATGGCCGGGGTAAGTATCCACCGCGCCGGACATCAGGCCGCGCACCTCGGCCATGTTTTTGAGCCATTGCGGATTGAGGCGCAGTCCGAAGAAGCCGGGGCCCATAAAGGCATAGGGCTGGGCCAGGCGGAAGGCCAGGAAAGCTCCCAGCAGGGCCAGGAGGCCCAGAGGGAGCAGGCGCAGGGCCACCGGGCGTAGGAGCACCCCTCCGCGATCGCTTCGGGGCGCCCGGCGAACCCCGTAGAGAAGGGCCGCCAGGCCCACCAGCAGGCCCAGCGGCCAGACGCTGATTTTGCAGGCCATTCCCAGCCCGGTGGTCAGGCCGGCCAGAAGGGCGTACAGGTACGGGCGACTCCCACGGCGTCCGTGGGGGGGTGCGGCGCCGTCGCCCTCCGGGGTCAGGCAGAGGGCCAGGTAGAGGGTGACCGCGACAAAGAAGTTGGCATACGCGTCCACCGTGTAGAAGTGGGATTGCTGGATGGGCAGGACGGCCAGCGCGTAGAGGAGCGCCGCCAGCAGCCCCAGGCCGTCGGAGCGGAGCCGTCGTCCGGCCAGGAAGACAAAGAGGATGGCCCCGGTATCCAGCAGGGCCGCCAGCAGCCGCCCCAGGTGGCGGGCGCCGCTGCCGCTGAAACTCCCCGGCCAGCAGGCCGACGAGGTTCCGATTAGCAGCGGGGCCAGCAGCCGGGCCGAAAGGGAGACCGCCACGCCGTCCCGACAACCCCGGTCCAGCGCCTCCCCCACCGCGCGGGTGAGGAAGAGGGGCAATGTGCCGTAGACGAAGAAGCCGTACCCGCGATTGTGGGGATTCAGCGAGGAGTGGGCCGTATCCAAGTAGAGGGAAAGACGGTCGGGCAGGCTGACCGCCGCCGTCACCTGGCGCAGGAACTCCTCGTCCGGATGGATGGGCTGTCCCTCACCCCAGGTCAGCCCGATCAGGCGGAAGGAGAGGCCAATCAGCAGAACCGCCAGCAGGAACAGGGAGGTTTCCCCCCGGAGTTGTTTCGGTTCCATATCGGTCCTACGGTCCGGGTTTGGCGGTGATGACGACCCAGTAGTACCCGTAGGGACTACCGGGGAGGTACGCGTACCCCACGCCGTACTCCACCTGTTCGGCAAAGAACGGATGGAGGCCCAGCAGGTGGGTCCGATGCCCGGAAGAATTCATCCACCCGTTCCACACGGCACTGGCGCTGGGGTAGCCCGCCGCAATGGATTCAATGTTGTTGGCGTCCGGAGCCTGGTCATAGTACGAGGGGAGCACATAGCCTGCCTGACGGACCAGATAGTTGGGGCCGTACCCTTCGGGCGTGACGTGGCTGAAGTACCCCCGCCGGGCCATATCCTCTGCCCGCTCCCGCGCCACCCGGGCCAGAATCGGATGGCAGGTCAGGGACGGCCGCTGCTGTTCCGAATGTTCTATCATATAGCGGGCCACTTCCGCTTCCTGCGGGCTGAGCGCGCAGGTCGGAGACTTCCAGATCAGCGGCAGATACACCTGAGGAGTCAGGGACAACGGTTCGCCCTGGACCGATGCCCCGGTCGCCGGTCCGGGAAGCACCAGCAACAGAAGCAGCACGGCCCCGACCCCCACACTCATCATCCAGAGAGGGTGAATTCGCCCACTCTTCATGGCCCCTCCAGCCCGTTTGGTGGGAGTTCATACACGGCAAACATCAGCCTTCCGTCCACCTCAGAGGAGTAGAATGTCTCCGTACCGCCCGGAAAGGCGTCCCGCAGGCGGTTCAGGTCGGCGATTTTCTCCGCCAGGACGACGAAGAGCGCCCCACGAGAGAGGTCTACCTCCGGGAGTTCCTCCACCGAGAAGTTCCGGCCCGTCACGTCCCGCAGGCGGAAGGCGATGGCGCCGAAGTCCCAGTACATAATCGGCGCGCCGTCAAAATAGACGGGCGGGATTTCCTCCCGACCCTCCAGCACATCGCAGAGGACGTTGGCGACCTCGGCGGTGGGGTTGCCATAGACGCGGCGGGGGGTGTAGACGCGGAAGTAGAAGCGAAGATTGACGAGAGAGATCAGGGCCAGCAATACGGCAAACAGGGAGATGTGAAGCGGGAAACGCGGTCGGTCTCCAATCAGACGGCGGAAGGCTCCCAGAGTCTCCGTCAGGCCCAACGCGGTCAATATGGCCACCACCGGGATGGCCCCCACCCCCCGCTGGCTGGACGGCGGGTTCTCGGTCAGGGTCCAGCCCAGAAGGATGAGCGTCCAGAACCAGAGCAGAAGCAACCCCCGCCCGGGCCGCCGGGCCTGCCAGAAAGCTACCGTCAGCCCCAGAATGAAAAAGACGCCGGAGACAGGGTCCAGGAGGGGAACGCCCGGATGGTACCAGAACGTGGGGTCCGGGGTGACGTTAAAGGCGGAAACGGACTTCCAGAACTGTTGCAGGAGCAGCGCGGCCGCGCTCTTCCCGGTCAGCGAGACCTCCCGCGCCAGCCAGCCGGAGGCGAAGATGCTGACCTGATTGTAGCGGGAAAGGAAGTCCGCCGGGTGGGCAATGTAGTAGAGGGCCAGCGGCCAGAGGGTGAGGGCAAACCCCACCGCCAGCGCAATTAGCCCCCGGCCGTGCCGGGCCAGAAACCCGTTCCCTTCGCCCAGCGCGCACCCGGCCAGGTAGAGGCCGATGATGATGGTCATCAGGCGGGCACCGAAATAGGTGTACCAGGAAAAGCCCAGCAGCACCCCGGCCAGCGCCAGGTTCAGGTGACGACTCGGGTGACGGTCACCTTGAAGGTGACCGTC
>JACIWQ010000075.1 GCA_014360895.1 Thermoflexales bacterium
GGCAGGAGGAGTTCTTTCAGCCGGGCTTTGACCTGCTCGGCCGGTGGGGCCGTCAGCGGGCGCCGGGTGCGGTCCCGCTGATGGCGCGTGTATGGCGCACCGTGCTTTTCTTTTGGTGGGTTGCGGTTTTCCTGCTCATCGTGCGGAATCATACCGCACATTGAGCGTTTACGCCAGGCCGACTTGACAGATTCAGAAAACCTTAACTTGTGACCACTGGCGTAAGTCCTATATCAGTCTGAGTGACGGCTTACTTGTATCCGTAGCCATGAACATCGGGCCGGGGCGGGCCATTCGGCCTGCCCCGGCCTGTTCATCCATCCTCTGTAGGACAACTGCTCACAGTTGTCCTACGCCAGCGTCAGCCCGAGCGCCCCGCCCAGGAGCACCCCCACCAGGACATCCAGCAAGTAGTGGATGCCCAGCGCGACCCGAGAGAGCGCCACACCGATGGCCCAGAGGGCCAGGGCGAGCGCGGCCCAACACGGAACCAACGGGCTCAGCGCCGCCGCGATGGCCGCCACCCGCACAGCATGGCCCGAAGGGAAGCCGTACCGGTCGTGGGCGGGATAGAGCCCATCTGGCGGGCCGTCGGGACGAGGACGCCGGACCAGCCGCTTCAGCCCGCCCGCCGTCAGCCCCGCCAGCAGAATGGCCCAGACCAACCGCAGGGCCATTTTTCTCCTTGAACCGCAAAGGACGCAAAGAGCGCAAAGGAAATCAGGAAAAGTTTGGTCCTTGGCGTCCTTTGCGCTCTTTGCGGTGAATCCCCGTTGCCCTTTCTCCACCGGCGGCTGAACGGAAAATCCGCGCTCATCGTTGCCCCGCGCTCCCCGTTTCCAGTTCATCCCAGGTGGTATCCATCTCCGCCATCTCGCCGGTGGCCGCGTAGACCGTCCGCTCGCAGATGTTGGTGACCCGGTCGGCGGCCCGCTCCAGGTTGTGGGCCGCCCACAGCAGCCAGTTGACCCGCTCTATCGCAGTCGGGTCCTGAACCACCGCGCCCATCAGAGCCCAGTACACCCGAAGATAGAGGGCGTCTACTTCGTTGTCCTCCTGCGGGATGGCCCGGGCAGCTTCCACATCTGTGCCGACGAAGGCCTGCAGGGCCCGGTGGAGCATGTCCGCCGCCTTGCGGGCCATCGGCACCAGTTCGCCCGGCACCAGAGGCTCAGACCGGTTCCCTATGCGGAGATTGATGAGGGCGATCCCTTTAGCGTAGTCGCCGATGCGCTCCAGTTCGCCCGCGATCTCCAGCACCGCCGCCAGCAGGCGCAGGTCGCCCGCCACCGGCTGCTGGGTGGCGATCAGGCCGATGGTCAGCGCCTCTATCGCAAAGCGCCGGTCGTTGACCTCCTGGTCGGCCTCTACTACCCGCCGGGCGGCCTCCAGGTCCCGCCTCCAAAGTGCCTCCGCCGATTCCAGGAGCATCCGCTCCACCATCGCCCCCAGAATCAGCAGTTTCTCCTTCAGTTCCTGCAGTTGCTGGTCCAGAATCTTCCGGGTCATTGGCTACCCCTGCACCGAAAAAATCCGCGTCCCTTATCCGAACCGCCCCGTCACATAGTCCTCGGTCCGCTTGTCCCGCGGGTTGGTGAAGATGACCTTGGTCCGGTCAAATTCAATGACCGTGCCGGAGCGCTCCCCTTCGCCGGTGAGCATCATCATCGCCGCGTAGTCGGAGACGCGGGCCGCCTGCTGCATGTTGTGGGTGACGATGACGAGGGTGTACTCCCGCTTCAGTTCCCGCATCAGTTCCTCAATCTTGAGGGTGGCGATGGGGTCCAGTGCCGAGGCGGGCTCGTCCAGCAGGATGACCTCCGGCTGCAGGGCGACGACGCGGGCGATGCAGAGCCGCTGTTGCTGTCCGCCGGAGAGGGAGAGGCCGCTCTGATGGAGTTTATCTTTGACCTCGTCCCAGAGCGCGGCCGCGCGCAGCGCCCGTTCCACCGCCTCGTCCATCTGCGCCTTCGTCCCCCGGAAGCCGTTGATGCGCAGCCCCCAGGCGATGTTCTCGTAGATGGACTTGGGAAACGGGTTGGGCTTCTGGAAGACCATCCCGATGCGCCGCCGGACCTCCACCGGGTCCACGCGCGGGTCGTAGATGTTCACCCCGTCAAAGATAACCTCTCCCTCCGTCCGGCAGCCGGGGACCAGTTCGTTCATCCGGTTCAGCGCCCGCAGCAGCGTGCTCTTCCCCACCCCCGACGGCCCGATAATGGCCGTAATCTGGTTCTTCGGGATGGAGAGGTTCACGTCCTTGATGGCCAGAAAATCGTCGTAGTAAACGCGCAGGTTGCGGATGTCCAGTGCAATTGGTTCCATAGGATGTTTCCGTATACGCAGTACGCCATCACCAGCGCTTCTGTAGCCGGTTGCGCAGCCAGATGGCCATGGCGTTCATCGTGAGCAGCAGGGCCAGCAGGACGATGATGCCCGCCGCCGCCAACTGGTGAAACTCCGTCTGCGGCATAGAGACCCAGTTGAAAATTTGGATGGGCAGGACGGTGAAGATGTCCAGCGGCCCTCTCAGGTCAAAGGCGATGTAGGTCAGCGCGCCGATGGTGATGAGGGGCGCCGTCTCCCCAATGGCGCGAGAGAGGGCGAGAATCATCCCGGTGAGGATACCGCCCATACTGTAGACCAGGACGTGGTCCCGGACCATCTCCCAGCGGCTGGCGCCCAGGGCCAGCGCCGCCTCCCGGATGGACGCGGGCACCGCCCGCAGCGCCTCGCGCGTGGAGACGATGATGACGGGCAGGATGACCAGCGTCATCGTCAGGACGCCCGCCAGGAGACTGCGCCCCAGTCCCAGGCCCCGCACAAAGAGCCCCAGCCCCAGCAGGCCGTAGATAATGGACGGCACCCCGGCCAGGTTGGCGACGTTGATCTCAATGAACCGGGTCAGCGCGTTTTTCGGCGCGAACTCCTCCAGGTAGATTCCCGCCCCGACGCCCAGCGGGAAGGAGAGGAGCGCCGTCAGCACCATCAGCCAGATAGAGCCCTGGAGCGCGGAGCGCAGGCCGGCCTGATCCGGAAAACGGGACGGGAATTCGGTAAAAAGTTGCGGACGCAGGTAGGGCAGGCCGTCCAGAAAGACCTGCACCAGCAACGTCAGGAGCATCGCGATGCCCAGGAGAATCGCCAGGAGCGCAACGCCCTCCCAGACCCGTCCTAGGGCCTTGCGGTGCGCCAGGTTGGGCTCAAAGCGCACTCCGTATTCAAAGCGTACTCCGTATTCCGTGGTCATTCGTACACCTCCCGGAAGCGCCGGGTGAGCAGGTAACTGGCGACGTTCATCCCCAGGGTCATCAGGAAGAGCATCATCCCCACGGCGAAGATGGTCTTGTAGGCCAGGCTCTGATGCGGCGTATCCCCCAGGCTGACCTGGACGATGTACGCGGTCATCGTCTCTATGGATTCCAGAGGATTAAGGGTCAGTTTGGGCTGCTGCCCGGCGGCGATGGCGACAATCATCGTCTCGCCGACCGCCCGGGAGACGGCCAGGATGAAGGCGGCGGCGATGCCCGAGAGGGCCGCCGGGACCACAATCTGCGTCGCCACCTCCCAGCGGGTGGCCCCCAGCGCGTAGGCGGCCTCCCGCAGCGAGCGGGGCACCGCGTAGAGCGCGTCCTCCGAGAGGGAAGCGACCGTCGGCAGGATCATAAAGCCCATCGCGATGGCCGCGCTGGCCGCGTTGAAGACCTGGGTCTGTGGGAAAAGGGAGCGCAGGATGGGCGTGATGAAAGTGAGCGCGAAGTAGCCGTAGACGACGGTCGGGACCCCCGCCAGGATTTCCAGAAAGGGCTTGAGGACGCGGCGGACCCGCTCGCTGGCGAACTCGCTCATGTAGATAGCCGCCAGCAGGCCCAGCGGCAGCGCGACCAGCATCGCGCCCGCCGCCACCAGCACCGTTCCGTTGACCAGAGGCCAGATGCCGAACCGCTGAGAGAGGAACAGCGGCGTCCAGCGGGTATCCAGGAAGAACTGGGCGAAGGAGACCTCCCGGAAGAAGAGGACGGTCTCCTGGAAGAGGACGTAGAGGATGCCCAGGGTGGTCAGGATGGAGACCAGGGCGAAGAGGAACAGGACGGCCTTGACCGCCCGCTCCTCCGCCCTGCGACGACGGATGTAGGATAGACTATTGCCAAGTCCGGCCATTTGGTTGCGAAAAGTTGCCATTTGTGGTATCTTATTGGTATGAAATTTGAAGACTTGCTCCGGATTGTCGGTGACGAGCCGGTCTTTGAGAGCGCGGTGCTCCTGGCCGGCGCGGTGGACCCGAAAGACGTGCGCCGTCAGTTATCCCGATGGGTACGGGACGGACGGGTCTACCTGCTCCGGCGCGGTCTCTACACCCTGGCCCCGCCGTTCCAGAAAGTCCGGCCGCATCCGTTTGTGATGGCCAACCAGATGGTCCGGAGCTCCTACGTCAGTTGTCAATCCGCCCTGGCCCATTACGGCCTGATTCCCGAGAGCGTGCCGGCGACCGTCAGCGTGACGTTGCGCCGTCCGGCCCGTTGGGAGACGGTACTGGGCACCTTTGAGTTTCACCGCATCCAGCCGGCCCTGTGGTATGGCTATCGGTGGCTGGACCTGGGCGGGCAATGGGCCTTTGTCGCCACGCCCGAAAAGGCTCTGCTGGACCTGATCTACCTGCATCCGGGCGCCGATTCGCCCGCTTATTTGCGGGAACTCCGCCTGCAGAACGTGGAGCGATTGAATCCGGAAGAACTGCTGCGCCTGGCAGAGGCCTCCGGCATTCCCAAACTGAAACGGGCCGCTCAGCGGCTCGCCGAAATGCTTCAATCCGAATCCGGAGAGTACGAGACGCTATGAAAGAGTACCTTATGGAACTGGTCCGGCAGAGTCTGACGCCGCTGCAGGCCCGCAACCGGGCCCGCGAGTACCTGCAGGCCCGCATCCTGGGCGCCCTCCAGCGGGCCGGCGCGATGATCCCCCTGGCGTTCCACGGCGGCACCTGCCTGCGGTTCCTCTACGCCACCGCGCGCCATTCGGAAGACCTGGATTTCGCGCTGGAGCGGGAACGGGACCGGTACGACTTTCGCGCCTACCTGCGCTCCGTTCAACAGGAGTTTCTGACCGAAGGGTACGCAGTTGAACTGAAGGTCAGCGACCAGAAAGCCGTACACAGCGCGTTTGTCCGTTTTCCGGGTCTGCCCTACGAATTGGGCCTTTCGCCCCACCGAACCGAGGTGCTGGCGATCAAAATTGAAGTGGATACGAATCCTCCGGCGGGGGCCGGGTTGGCCACCACAGTGATTCGCCGCCACGTTCTGCTGCACCTGCAACATCACGACCCGGCCTCGCTTCTGGCGGGCAAACTGCATGCGGTTCTGCAGCGCCCCTATCTCAAAGGGCGCGACCTCTATGACCTGCTCTGGTATCTGAGCGACCCGTTGTGGCCGGCGCCGAACCTGGTCCTGCTGAACAACGCGCTGCGGCAGACCGGTTGGGACGGCCCGCCGCTCACGGAAGCGACTTGGCGCGAAGCGGTCCGGCAACGGCTCCGGCAAGTAGATTGGAAACGTGCGGTGGACGATGTGCGTCCCTTTCTGGAACCGGAAGCGGATCCGGGATTGCTCACCGAAGAGAACCTGATGCGCCTGCTGTGAGATGGGCTGTTGCGGCGGTGGAGGGCCACCGCCGCAACATTTTGCCCCGCCCCTCTACTGCTCCGCCTTCAGCAGGTCCGCCAGGGTGACGCCGACCTGCGGGCCGCCCGCAAAGACCGAGCCGACGGTGCGCTTCTCGTAGCGTTGGAGCGCCAGAGAGTAGATTTCGTCGGTCAGCGGGATATAGCCCACGTCCAGCACCAGCGTCTTTGCGTGCTCCAGGTAGTACCGGACGAAGAGGTCAATCTCGTCCTTCTGGTCGGCCCGGGCCCGGTTGACGTAGATGAAGAGAGGGCGGGAGAGCGGCCGGTACGTGCCGTTGGCGACAGTCTCCAGCGTCGGGTAGACGCATTGGCCGTCCCCAGCGTCAATGGCGACCAACTTCAGTTTGTCCTTATTCTCCTCATAGTAGGCCAGGCCGAAGTAGCCCAGCGCGTTCGGGTCGCCCGCGATGCCCTGGACCAGGACGTTGTCGTCCTCGCTGGGCAGGAAGTCGCCCCGGCTGGCCTGGGCCTTCCCCACGATGGCCTCGGTGAAGTAGTCAAAGGTTCCCGAGTCCACGCCGGGCCCGTAGAGGGTCAGGGGCCGGTCGGGGAAGCCCGCCCGCACCTGGCTCCAGTTGGTGATTTTGCCCTCGGCGTCCGGCTCCCAGATTCGCTTCAGTTCCTCCACCGTCAGGCAGTCCACGAAGTCGTTGGCGGGGTTGACCAGGACGGCCAGGCCGTCAAAGGCGACGGGGAGTTCAATGTACTCAATGCCGTTCTGGGCACAGGTTTCGGCCTCCGAGGACTTGATGGGGCGGGAGGCGTCGGAGATGTCGGTCTCCCCGGCGCAGAACTTCTTGAAGCCGCCGCCGGTGCCGGAGATGCCCACGGGGACGCGGACCTCCGGGTATTGCTTCTGGAACTCCTCTGCGACGGCCATCGTGATGGGGGCGACGGTGCTGGAGCCATCCACCAGGATGGTCCCCTCCACCGGGCCGGGGGTTGGGGTGACCTCCACCACCTCCCGCTCCTTCACCACGGTCACGAAGACCTGGGGGGTCAGGGTGGCGGTGGGGGCGGGTTGGCAGGCCGCGACCAGGGCCGCCAGGGCCACGAAGAAGATGAAGAGTCGCAGGATACGGTTCATTTTCTTCCTCCTTACTTCTTCAATTCTGGATTCGTTTCGCCCAGAAGTGTACCGTGGTTCTGTTAAGCCCGAAATAAGGGGATGTTAACGTTGGGTAAAAGAAAGCCCGGCCGTCTATGGCCGGGCTCGGCTTATGCTTCCGCCTGGTACGTCTGTCCTCACCGGCTCAGCGCGCGCAGGATCCGGCCGATGCTCACCCCACCCATTCCCGGACCGACTCCGACTCCGTGGCCAGCGCGAAGAGGTCAGCGACGAGGCACCGGGCCGCGCGAGAGCGGGCCGGGAAGGGGTAAACCCATTCTTCCAGCCGGTAGTAGAGCCAGGCATAGGACGGGGGTTCGGCCGGATGCCGGGCGACCTGAGCCGCCAGTTCCGGCGATGCGCAGCGCTCCAGAAAGTCCCGCACATCCTCGGAGGCGATGGCCCGCACCGAGGCCAGCAGGTCCACCAACCGCTCCCGGACGACCGGGTCGGGGTGGCCGACCAGCGGGGAGTCGCCGTGCCAGGCCTCCAGCATCCGGAGGGCCAGGGCCGGGCGGCGGCCGTCCAATGCCACAAAGCGCAGTTCCTGCAGATAATCCAGCGCGAAACGGGAATCCCCATTCTCCAGCTGCTTCCGGATGGCGTCCCAGACGGGCCCGGCGGTTACCGGCAGGCGGGCCGCGCCCCGGGCCAGGGCGTAGGGCGCCACTCCCTGGGCCAGCCCGGGTGGATGAAGCGGACGGCCCAGCCGATAGGCCTGCACGGCCCGGTGCCACGTCGGGTAGTTCTCCAGAACCCAGGCCAGGCCCTGCTCCAGGGGGGCCAGAGCGCCGGGTCTCTGGACGGGGCGACGCGCAGGAGTTCGTGGGCGCTGTGGAACACTAGTGCTTTGTCTATTTGTCTTCTTGTGGTATCATTTCTCCCAGACAACTGGGAGGGATGAACCATGCGAACCAAGAAATGGGCTGTGCAACTCACAGAAGAAGAGCAGCAAAAGCTGAAAGAAATGCTCCGAAAGGGAACCCATAATCGCCGGGTTCTCAACCGGGCCCGAGTCCTCCTGCTGGCCCACGAGGGCCGCTATGACCACGAGGTCGCCACAATGGTGGGCGTCACAGCCACAACCGTGGCCAACATCCGGCGACGATATGCCCAGGAAGGGCTGGAGGCCGCCCTCTACGACCGTCCTCATCCGCGCCGTCCTCCCCGACTGGACGGCCATCAGGAAGCTTATCTGATCGCTCTGGCCCAGAGCACCCCTCCAGAGGGCCGTCAACGGTGGACCCTCCGGCTCTTGGCCGACCGGTTGGTGGAATTGGGCGTGGTGGACGGGGTTTGCCCGGAAACCGTACGGAAGGTGCTAAAAAAACCAAATCAAACCCTGGGTCCAGAAGCAATGGTGCATTCCCGCCGTAGACGAAGAATTTGTCGCTCGGATGGAGGACATTCTGGACCTCTATGAACGGCCGCTGGAGCCCGGAGAAGTGAAAGTATGTGTGGATGAGCGGCCCTATCCATTGCTGGCGGATACGCAGCCAGGCCTTCCCGTGGAGCCGGGGCGGCCAGCTCGGGAAGACTATACCTATGAGCGGAAAGGGGTCTGTAATCTCTTCGTAGTTCTGGCCCCCGATCAGGGATGGCGAGATGTGGTCGTCACGGAACGACGGACGAAGGAGGATTGGGACCGTTTGCTGGTGCGGTTGACCGATGAGGTCTTCCCGGAGGCTCGGCGGATTCATCTGGTCTGCGATAATTTGAACACGCACACCCTGGGTGCGTTGTATCTGGTTCTGCCGCCGGAGGAGGCGCGGAAGCGGGCGGAGCGGTTTGTGTTTCACCCGACGCCCAAGCACGCCAGTTGGCTGAATATGGCGGAGATAGAGATTTCGGCGCTGGAGCGGCAGTGTCTGGATCGGCGGATTGGGGACACCGAAACCCTCCGGCGGGAGGCAACGGCCTGGGTTCAGGCCCGGAACCGAGAGCGAGTAACCATTCATTGGCGGTTTACCTCACGGGATGCCCGTCAAAAACCGGCTCGGTCATATCCCCAAATCAAAGATGGATGAAACACTACTGCCGGTGCTGTGCTCACTTGGATGGACGAGAGTTGGAGTTCCCTCTACTATGCTCTGGTGGATAGCAATGGCGACATTCTCACACCACCGATGATTTTCCGTATGGCAGGGGCCGTCTCCTAGGATTCTCCGTCCATCCAGACCAGTTGGGTGCGGGTTCCTGGGGCCGAAATTGGCACCCGCTATCCGGTGACCTGGACACTGACCTCTGCCGGGTCGGAATCCAACCCGAATGACAATACCGCCGCCACCCAGGTGATGGTGGCCCGGCAGGTGTTCCTTCCCCTGGTCCTGCGCAACTACCCGTAGCCCCAAACACTGGGCCGGGGCGGGTTGGAAAGCTCGCCCCGGCCCTTTTGTGCCCCGTAGATTTCGGACCCCGGATGCGGGTGGCTCAACTGGCAGCCCGCTCCAGATGGTGCATCGCCCCCAACCGCTCACAGATAAGGGGTGACCAATTTCCTATTGCCCCATCTACCAAAATGTGGTACGATGGCATCACCCTGCGGGAGGAGGGTCTTTTAATGCGGACTTGTGT
The DNA here is from genome assembly GCA_014360895.1 of Thermoflexales bacterium. Lineage (GTDB taxonomy): Bacteria > Chloroflexota > Anaerolineae > B4-G1 > DUEL01 > SpSt-77. The sequence continues at coordinate 9,363 of JACIWQ010000075.1, forward strand.
CCTGGCGGAAAGCGGAACCTTGATCCGGAAACTGGCCTGCCTGGGCGCGGCGGTGCTGACCCTGGCCATCGCCCGGCCAACGCCGGCCCGTTCCCAGGAGACCCCGGCGGGCCGCCCCTTCCAGGAGGGCCTCTCCTTCGCGGCCTGGTGGTCCGGGCAATACGCCACGCCGGAGGCGGATTATTCCCTCTCCCTGCTGGCCGACACGGGGGCCGAATGGATCGCCCTCGTCGTCACCGGCTACCAGGAGACCCCCTGGTCCACCACCATCAACTACACCGGCCCCCGCACTCCCACCGACGCGGAACTGGCCCAGGTCATCGCGGAGGCCCACCGCCTGGGGCTGAAGGTGATGCTGAAGCCCCACCTGGACCTGGAGGACGAGGTGACCACCGGCTGGTGGCGGGGGCACATCGGCAATTATTTCACCACCGAAGAGCAGTGGGCAGCCTGGTTCGCCGCCTACCGCCGGTTCATCACCCACTACGCCGCGCTGGCCCAGCAGGCGGGCGCGGACCAGTTCGTCGTCGGGACGGAACTCCTGGGGACGACCCACCGGGAGGCAGACTGGCGGCGGGTCATCGCCGACGTCCGCGCCGTCTACAAAGGCCCCATCGTCTACGCGTCGCTTCACAGCGGGGAGGAGACCTCCATCACCTGGTGGGACGCGGTGGACTACATCGGCGTGGACGCGTACTACCCGCTGAACGACGACCCGGAGGAGAATCCCACGGTGGAGGAACTGGAGGCGGCGTGGGCCGGGCCAAAGGCGACGTTGGCCTCGCTCTCCGCCCGATACGGTAAACCCGTCATCTTCACCGAAATCGGCTACCGCAGCACGGCCGGATGTACTGCCTTCCCCTGGGACTCCTGGCGGTCCGGGCGGATCAACTGGGTGGAGCAGGCCGTCGCCTACGAGGCCGCGTTCCGGCAGTTCTACAACGAGCCCTGGATGGCGGGGATGTACTGGTGGTTCTGGCCCGCCGACCCCTGGGCCAGCGGCCCCTGCGATGCCGGCTACTCCCCCCACCAGAAGCCCGCCGAGGACGTCCTGCGCGCCTGGTACGGCGGCGCCCCCCGCCAGGCCGACCCCATCACGCTTCCGGCCTACGACCAGGCGCTGACGGTCTACCAGGACGGCCTGGCCCCCGGCTGGCAGAACTGGTCGTGGGAAGCCAGCCTGAACCTGGGGGCGTCCGTACAGGGGGGAGATGCCCCGCTGGTCGCCGCGCAACTGGAGCCCTGGGGCGGCATCTCCCTGCGACGGAGCACGCCCTTCTCCACCGAAGAATACCGCTGGCTGGAGTTTGACATCCGGGGTTCCTCGGAGGGGGAGCCGCTCCTGCGGGTCTACCTGGAGACGGCCGACGGCGTCCGGCTGGTCGCTGCGCCGGTCAACGACTGCCGCCACATCGCCGGGGGGCGCGTGGAGGCGGACGTCTGGAAGCGAGTGCGGATTCCCCTGCGGGCCCTGAACCCGGAGGGCCTCCCGGTGGTCCGGCTGACGATTCAGAACGCCAGCGGCAACCCCTCCCCTCCGTTCTGGCTGGATAACCTCCGCCTGGTGGGGGCGCGGGAGCCCGCCCACCGGGTCTTCCTGCCGATGGTCGTGCGCGGGGCACCGTAGGACAACTGCGAGCAGTTGTCCTACCGCACATACGGGTCCCGGATCGCCTCCTTGAAGGCCTCCAGGCTCTCCGGGCTGGAGGCCACCGACCAGTTGATGACCGGCCACTCCCGGTCGGAGGTCACCTCAAAGAGCAGGACGGCCCGCACCAGCGGGTACCTCTCCTTGAGCAGGCGGAAGCACTCCCGAATCCATTCCGCCTTGTCTCCACCCTGCTCCGCCGTCGCCACCTCGGTGAGCATAATGGGCTTTCCCCACTTCAGCGCGGCCTGGTACTGTCCGTCAAACAACTCGTAGAAGGTCCGCCAGCGGGCCCAGTCGGCCGTCGCCCCCGTCCCGTGGTTGAGGACGGTGGTCCCCACCCAGTCCACCACGTCGTCCCCCGGATAGTACTGGTCGGCCCAGCCGTTCAGCCACATCGCGCTCCAGAGGAACTGGACGTTCGTCGCGCCCTCCTCCCGGAAGAGGGCGACGATGTGCCGGAACGCGGCCCGGTATCCCTCCGGGTCTCCCTGCCAGGGGTACCAGGAGCGGACCCCCGGCTCGGTGCTCTGCTCGTGGGCGAAGCGCAGGACGACGGGGCCGCCGACGGCCCGCGCGGCCCGCGCCCAGGACCGGATGTACTCGTCGTGCTGACCGGCGGCGATGCTGGAGAGGGAGTAGGCGGGCTGAGGGGCTGTCGGATTGACGAAATCCCGCCGCCACGGCTCCCAGGTGAGCACCGGTATCCAGCCGGCCCGGTGGGCCAGCGCCACCGCCTCCGTCGGGAAATCCCGGTCGTCCCCGCCCCAGGAGTGGAACCAGAGGACGTACTCCACCCGGTGTTCAATCATCCGCTCAAAGGCCGCGACGGAGGCGAAGCGGTCGTGGGGCACCCCTTCGGTGTAGACGCCCAGGGAGAGCCTCCCCTCCCGGTTCAGGGGGACGGATGGCCGGACCGGGAGCGAGGGACGGGTTGGCGTCGGCGTTGCCGTCGGCGAGGGCGTGGGGGTTGGGGTGGGCTCCGGGGTGAACGTGGGTGTGGGGGAGGGAGGGACCGCCGTCGGGGAGGGAGTCGGGGTCTCCGGGGCCGTCGGAGAGGGCGCGGCGGTACGGGTTGGGAGTTCCACCGTGTAGAGCGTCGTGACCGGCGGCCGCGGAGTGCAGGCGACCAGGGCCAGAAGGAGGAAAACGGAGCAACGTGCCAGGCACTTCCAGAAATGCCTGGCCTGTCCGTTTACCCCGCGCGGGCGGAATCCCATTGTACCCCCTTTCCCCGGACCCGCCGGAATCCGAGAGCCAGGCCATACCCGGCGTTCCCGATGACCTGCCCCAGCAGTCCGGCGAAGTAGGCCGCCCAGAGGAGGCTGCCCCAGTCCGCCTCAAAGAGAAACGAGTGGGTCGCCAGATGGTAGAGCATAGAACCCACCAGGGCCAGGAAGAGGAGTATCTGGGGCATGATTTCCCGCCAGTAGAGGCCAACCCGGTGGACTTTGCGGGTGACTTTGTAGACCGGCTTCCGCTTCGGGCCGTAGACCAGGGCCAGAATTGCGGCCCAGATGTAGACCGGCGTCAGGCCGACCCACATCTGGCGGGAGCGCCAGACGGACTCGTAGGGGAGGTCCCCCGCCAGCGCGACCAGCATCAGTTCCGTCGCCGCCATAAAGGGCCAGAAATGGAGCGCGTAGTCGGCGTGGGTGGCGACGACGGGGTAGATGCCCAGCGTCAGGGCCAGCACCGGCGTCAGGATGAAGACCAGGGTGGCGAAACTGTGCAGGTAGAAAAGGCCCAGTTCCAGGAAGTGAAGCATCTGCCGCCCGTTCAGGCCCCGTTTCCTGCCCCAGAAGAGCCAGCGGAGCGTGTCCAGCGCCCAGGTGCCCCGTTGCTTGAAATAGTTGGGGATGTCCTCCGGGGCAATCTGCCCCCGCGCGCCGACGATGGGGAGGTAGATGCCCCGCCAGCCCCGCCGCAGCGCCTCCACCCCGGACTGAAAGTCCTCCACCAGGTTCCAGACCGGCAGCCAGCCGATCTCCTCCAGCGCCTCCCGCCGCCAGACCAGGCCGGAGCCACAGGGGAAGACGGAGTTGGTCGCGTTGCGGGCCAGCATCCCCCGGCGGTAGAAGAGGGGCTCCATGTTGTTGAAGGGGTCGCCCGCGCCGACCACCGCCTCCTTGACGGTCTGGACGAAGGCCATGCGGGGGTCGCTTATCAACTGCCCGATGGCCTGCCGGAGAAAGGTCGGGTCCGTCAGTTCATCGTCGGCGTCCCGCATCTCTATGAAGGGAATGTCCTCACAATAGGAAACTGGGACCAGGGCCGGAAGGTCCAGCGAGGTGAAAACGGTGATCGGGATCGGTCCGTCCACCGAACAGGCTTCCAGCGCGGCGTTGAGATTGCCCGCTTTGGCATCCCCCCGTCGCTCCGCCGAACCCCGCAGCGGCGGCTCGTAGTACATCACCCGGGCAGTGGGGAACTCGTTCTGGAGCCGCCGGGCTACCTCGTGGATGGCCGGACGGTGGGAGTCGTCGCTGATGACCAGACGGATTTTCTCCGTGGGGTAGTCCTGGGCCAGGACCGACCGGGCGGTCCGGTAGACCATTTCCGGCGGCTCCCCAGCGGTGGGGATGACCACCAGGACGTCCGGCTCCTGGCCGGGCGGGACCCGGCGGTCCGGCGGCGCCCACAGCGACCAGCCGTTGATGACGGTGATGGTTGCCAGCAGGACGGTCATCAGCGTGGCCAGCGCGAAGGGGACCGCCAGCCACCACGCCTGCCCGTTCAGGCGTTCAAACAGCCAGGGGACAAACCAGACCGTCGCCCCGAAAAACAGAATCCCCGCAAATCGGAACATCCAATTCTTTATCACGTTTCACTCCTCACGTTTCACTCCTCACGCTTCACTCCTCACGTTTCACTCCTCACGTTTCACTCCTCACGTTTCACTCCTCACGTTTCACCGATAATTCCTCCACACCACCGTCTCCACCGGATACTCCACGTAGCGCAGGTCGCTCCCGATGTTGACGACCCAACTGGTGGAGGAGAGGACGGGCCGGAACGTCCCACAGGCTTCTATCTGCCGGAGGATTTCCTCCGGCCAGGCAAAGGAGCCGCGCACGTCCACGAACCAATCCACCTCGCAGAGATCGGCCTCCAGTTCCCCGTGGGTCACCCGGTAGGTGTCGTAGACGTCCCATGGGGAGGAGATGCGGCCCTCCCCGTAGAGATAGGCAACGAAGGGCCAGGATTCGTTGATCAGCAGTCGCTCACCGGGGCGGACGTGTGCGATCAGGTACTGAGCGGGGGGCCGCAGGTCGGGCCAGCCCCGGTCGGCCCGGAGGGCCTGGGTGAGGCCCAGCAGGGCCATCGCGGCCAGCAGCAGGACGGCTACAGCCCGGCGGAGGGCCCGGAATTCCCCCTTCGGGGCGTCCCAGAGGGCCGCCAGCGCCGCGCCGACCAACGGGTAAGCGAAGAGGTAGCCGAAGGCCAGGTGTTTGGTGATGCTGACCGGGTCGTGCCGGAGAATGTGGTAGGCCGGCCAGATGAAGAGAGCAAGAAGCAGGACGCCGCCCAGGAGCCGGCTTTCCCGGCGCAGCCATCCGCCGACGGGGGCCAGGACCAGCGCGGGGAGGCTGAAGGAGAGAGCGGTCCAGGCGATCATCGGGAGGGTGACGCCGAAGGAAGGAGTGTTGGTCAGCCGCCACTGGAAATAGGTCGCCACCTGCTCCCGCAGGGGAAGGAGGGTCATCAGGGCCACCAGCGCGCCCAGGTAGCCGAAGAGCAGGAGGTCCAGCGAGGCCTTCTTCCGCCGGGTGAGGACCAGGACGCCGAGGAGCGGGAAGAGCATCACCCCGGTGGGGTACTTGGCCAGGGCCCCCAGGACGTAGGCGGCGACGGCCAGGAGAAGCCATTTCCGGTGGTCCCGGCGCGCCAGTTCGGTGATGGCCCAGAAACTGACGGCCATCCCCGCCCAGGCCAGCCCGTCGTAGACGGCCAGCCGGGCGGTGGAGATGAGCGCGCCGTTCAAGGCCAGCGCGGCCGTCCCCCAGAGCCCGGCCCGTTCGCCGAAAAGGTTGCGCGCGGCGTATGCGAAGGCCAGGAGCCCCCCGGAGACGGCCAGCAGCACCACCGCGCGGGCCCCCACCGCCCCGGCGACCCGGTATCCCAGCCCGGCCAGCGTGGGCCAGAGAAGCGTCCCGCCGAACCAGGTGAGATATCGGTCCGAGTAGCCATACCCTTCTAGGGTCCGAAGCCCGGCGGTGATGTAGATGCCCTCGTCAAAGAAGAGGCCGTTGGTGTTCAGGGTGAGCAGGGAGGCCAGGAACCAGAGCCCAATTATGCCTCCGACCCACCAGCGATATGCGGTTAGGGATTTCATAAGCATCATTATACCTCTGGGCGCGGTTTTGCGCCAGAAACCTGGTCCTTTCGGATGTGTTCCAAATTTGTCGGCGTGCGCCACCGTAGCGCCGGCCACCCGGCCGGTAGAGTACAGGCTGACAGCCTGCGCTACGCGGTAGCGCCGGCCGCCCGGCCGGTACCGCCCCCCCAGGCGACGGTCACCTTGAAGGTGACCGTCTCCTTACGGACCAATTATTTGCGAACCACAGTGACACCACCCCCCCGGGATGGATAATAAGAAGG
>JACIWQ010000076.1 GCA_014360895.1 Thermoflexales bacterium
TTTTGCTTGGGGTGTCGGCCTCCGCAAATTGGGATTTCATGGGAGGGCGCAGGCCGTCCCCCGGCCACAGGTCCAAGTTAAGGGCGACTTGAGTCGGCGAATGCGCTGATTGAAAATCGGCCTTTTTGGGCGTTTTGCGCCGGCTGTCGGCCTCCGCCAATAGGGCTTTCAAGGGACGGCGCAGGCCGTCCCCCGGCCACAGGCCCAAGTTAAGGGCGACTTGAGTCGGCGAATGCGCTGGTTGAAAATCGGCCTTTTGGGGCGCTTTGCGTCGGGCATCGACCTTCGTTGATGCCCTCTACGAGGGTCGGCGAAGGCCGACCCCAGGCCGCAGGCCCAGGTGAGGGCGACTTTAGTCGGCGACAGGTGACTGCTTTAAGGAGGTCAGCAATGGAAAGGACTACCGTTGAAATCGGGGACGTCGCCCCGGATTTCACCCTCAAAGACCAGAACGAACAGGAGGTCACCCTCAGCGCCCTGCGGGGCAAGAAGGTCGTCCTCTCCTTCCACCCCCTGGCCTGGACGAGGGTCTGCGCGATCCAGATGCAGGACCTGGAGAAGCACCGGGAGGAGATGGAGCGGCTGGGCGCGGTGGCGCTGGGGCTGAGCGTGGACGCGGTTCCCGCCAAGAAGGCCTGGGCCGAATCCCTGGGCATCCAGCAGACCCGCCTGCTGGCCGATTTCTGGCCCCACGGCGCTGTCGCCCAGGCCTACGGCATCTTCCGGGAGAAGAACGGCTTCAGCGAGCGGGCCGTCTTCATCGTGGACGCCGAGGGCGTCGTCCGCTTCAAGAAAATCTACCCCATCCGGGAGGTGCCGGACATCGGGGAGATTCTGAAGGCGCTGGAGGAGATTTGAGATGGCCCGCTACAGTGCGGAGACGCGTCGGAGTCCGGAGAAGGTGCTGGAGAAAGCGCTGGCCTTCTTCGGCCCCGGCGGCCTGGGGCTGACGGTGGAGGAGCAGAGTGACTGCTGCCTTCGCCTGACCGGCGGCGGGGGGCACGTCTGGATTCAGATTGAATTGGGGGAATCCGGACGGACATCCGTTGTTCTGGAAACGCGCGAGTGGGACTCTCAGGCGATGCGGTTTCTAAAGATTCTATGAGGAGGTTACGTGGACGAGCGCATTGCCGATGCGATTCGCCGTCATCTGGACTCAGAGGGAATGTTGCCCTGCGCGGCGGCCTTTCGGGTTGCCGAAGAACTGGGGGTGGAGCCGCTGGCGGTGGGTCAGACGGCGGATGAAATGGGGGTCCGGCTGAACCGGTGTCAGTTGGGCCTTTTCGGCTACGGGCCGAAGGCGGAAGGCCGACATAAAATCGTCCGGCCCGCCGAGATGGTGGAACCGGGGCTGGCGCAGGCGATTCAGGACGGGTTGAGTGAGGGGCGTCTGCCCTGCCGGGTGGCCTGGGAGATTGCCGGGGCGCTGGACATCCCCAAAATGGAGGTATCAGCAGCGGCGGAAGCGCTGGGCATCCGCATCGTCCGCTGCCAGTTGGGGGCGTTTTAGAGGGAATCACGGAATCGGCGAATCGGAGACTCGCCGATTCCGTGATTCACCGGCTGATCTGCCGGAGGGTCTGGCTCAGAATTTCGTCCTGTTCGGCCTGATGTCGCCTGCGACTCTTGCCGGAGGAGACAGGGACCGCTTTCCCCTGCCGCTGAGCTTCTTCCAGTGCCCGCCGGAATGCCAGTTCTACCGGGGTAGGGAGCGGCTCCTCCCGCTCTTCCACCGGCATTTCCGTTTCCGCCAGGGCCAGGTCTATCCGCTTCTTGCGCCGGTCCAACTGCAGGATGCGCACCTCAATCTCATCCCCCACGCGGTACATCTCCGGGCGGTTGAATTTTCCCATTTCCCGCGCGTGCAGCAGGCCCGGCCGTTCGGCCCCGATGTCCACGAACAACCCGTACCGCTCCACCCGCACGACCCGACCGGTATGGGTCTGGCCTTCTTCCAGGTCTTTCCATTCCACGTCGGGGGGTTTGACCAGTGTCAGGGCGATACGGCCCTGGCGGGGGTCCACCTGCGTGACCCAGACGGTGACCTTCTGACCTTCCCGGACCACGTCGGCGACCCGGCTGACAGGCTTGTCGCTCAGCTGGGAGATGTGGATTAAACCGTCCCGCTCCAGGCCGATGTCCACGAAGGCGCCGTAGAGTTCCACTTTGCGAACGACACCTTCTAACTGCATTTTGGGACGAAGTTCGGCGATAGACGTGGGTCGGGCTTCGGTGTTCGTTAGTTCCATTCGCTTCCCCCATACATGGTTTCGCCCGGTCGCCTGGACCGGGCGGGCTTATTATAATGCGGTGTGGGAATTCTGTCAAGCCAACGCTTTTCGTATAGTCATTATCTTCGTGTAGTCAACGGACCAGCCCAACAGCCCTCTTATTCCGCCCTCGTCCGCTCCCATTGCTCCAGCGCCCCCATCATCTCCCGATAAGCGTACTGCGCTTCGGTGACGCTCACGGCCCGAAACCGGACGCGGCTTTCGCCCGGCACACATTGGGCCAGTCGGGGGAGGTCCGCCATGATGACCACTGCGATTTTCGGGTACCCGCCCGTCGTCTGGTGGTCCGCCATCATCACCAGTGGCTGGCCGTCCGGCGGGACCTGGACCGCCCCCGGCGGCACGCCATCCGATATGACCTCCGCCCGACGGGACGCGACGGGTGGGCCTTCCAGTCGGTAGCCCATCCGGTCCGAGATGGGCAGAACCCGATACTCCGATCCGAAAAATGTCTCCAGGCCCTCCGGAGGGAAATGGTCGTCTTGTGGACCGGGCACCGCGCGGACGGTCGGGCAATCGTCCCAGGCCGGGATGAGGTGGGGTGGGGGTTTTCGTCCGGCCCGTTCCGGCAGATGCCCGGAGACCGGCCCAATGGGGAGACGGTCGCCCGGGCGCAGCGCGCGCCCGTCCAATCCCCCGAAGCGGCCCGGCAGGTAGGTGGACCGCGAGCCCAGCACGGGCGGAACCTCTATCCCGCCCGCGACGGCCAGATAGGCCCGACAGCCCCGGCGCCGTCCCCCGAAAGAGATGACCGAGCCCCGCCGGACGAAGACGGACATCCACATCGGCATCTCCCGGCCGTCCACCTGAAAGGCCAGGTCGGCACCGGTGACGGCGACCAGGCACGGCTCCGTCGCCGCCAGCGTCGGCCCTGCCAGGGTGATTTCCAGCCCGGCCGCGCCGGGGGGATTCCCGACCAGGCAGTTGGCGACCCGCAGGGCCAGGAAGTCCATCGCCCCGGAGAGGGGAATTCCGTATCGTTCGTAGCCGGGCCGTCCCAGGTCCTGGACCGTCGTCAGCCATCCGCCGTCAAGGACTTCCAGCGCCATCGCTCCTCTGCCAGGCCGCGAACTCTTGGGCCGAAATGGGGATAAACCGCACCCGGTCTCCGGGCCCGAGCGGGGTAGGGGGCTGACGCTGCAGGTCCAGCATGGGCATCGGCGTCCGCCCGATCAGCTGCCACCCGCCGGGAGTGGAGAGACCGTAGATGCCGGTCTGGAGGCCGGCGATGCCCACCGACCCCGCCGGCACCGACGGGCGCGGGGTGGGGAGCCGGGGCGTTGCCAGCGCCTCCGCCAGTCCCCCCAGATAGACGAACCCCGGAGCGAACCCCAGCATGTAGACGGTGTACGTGCCCCCGGCGTGGAGGCGGACCACGTCCGCTTCGGAGAGGCCGTTGTGGGCGGCCACGAAGCCGATGTCCGGGCCGAATTCCCCGCCGTAAGCGACGGGGATTTCCAGTTCCTTTGGCTCCGGCAGCGGGATGTCCGCGCACTGCTCCAGGGCCCCGGATATCTGCCTTCGGGCCTCGTCCCAGAGGAGTTGTCGGGGGTCGTAGTAGACCAGGAGGGAGCGGTAGGTGGGAACGGTCTCCCGCAGACCGGGGAAGGGCTCCCGTTCCAGGGCATAGGCCAGAGCCAGCACCTGGCGGTGGATTTCCGGGTCAATTCGCTCCCCGAACTCCACCACCAGCGCCGTATCCCCGACGGGCAGAATGCGAGGGAACATCCTTATAGCAGAAACTTCCCCATCGGCACCACGTCCACCCCTGCTTCTTCCAGCCGCCAGCGGACGGCGCGGGCAATCTCTACCGCGCCGGGAGTATCGCCGTGGATGCAGAGGGTATCGGCGACCAGGGGGATGCTCTCGCCGTTGCTGGCGATGACCCGTCCCTCGCGGGCAATCTGAAGGGCCTGGTCGGCGGCCTTTTGCGGGTCGGTGAGGACGGCGCCGGGGAGGTGGCGGGGGCGGAGGCTCCCGTCGGGCTCGTAGGCCCGGTCGGCGAAGCCCTCCCGGGCGGCGGGCAGACCCACTTCGGCGGCGGCCTGGATGAGGGCCGAGCCCGCCAGTCCCACCAGAATCCGGCGCGGCCCGGCCCGGGCGACGCCCCGGGCAATGGCCCGGGCGATTTCCAGGTCGCGCGCGGCCATGTTGTAGAGCGCGCCGTGGGGCTTGACGTGGGTCAACTCCGCCCCCACCGAATGCGCGAAGGCCGCCAGCGCGCCGACCTGATAGAGGATGTAGTTCTCTATCTCCTCAGGCCGCAGGCGCATCGCCCGACGCCCGAACCCCATCAGGTCCGGGAACCCGGGGTGGGCGCCGATGCCCACGCCGTAGCGGAGGGCCAGCCGGACCGTCCGGTCCATCACCATCGGGTCTCCGGCGTGGTAACCGCAGGCGATGTTGGCCGAAGTGACCAGCGGCATCAGGGCCTCATCCGCCCCCAGCGCGTACGCCCCGAAACTCTCTCCCATGTCGCAGTTCAGGTCTATTATGGCCATAGCAGGGAATATTGTATCCCCGGTTGCAGAGAGGGCAAGTCGCCGCGTAGATGTTCGGGTTGTCATTTCGGGCCACCCCCTCACTCCTCCCCCGGCCCTTCGGAAATCTCTCCCGTCCGAACCTCAAGACGCGGTTAGTTGCCAAATCTCCCCCTTGATGGTATCATATCCGCCGCTAACTATATTCGCGGAGGGAGAGTTGCTGTGAGAAACATCGCGGTCATCGGCGTTGGATATGTTGGATTGGTCACCGGGGCCTGCTTTGCAGACCTGGGCAACCGGGTGACCTGCATGGACATCAGTGAAGAAAAAATTGAGAAACTGAAGCAGGGCATTATGCCCTTCTACGAACCCGGATTGGAGGAACTGGTGGAGCGAAACGTCCGCGCCGGGCGCCTCTTCTTCACCACTTCCTACGCGGAGGCCATCCGGGACGCGGAGTTCGTCTTCATCGCCGTGGGGACGCCCGAGGGGGTGGACGGCGAGGCGGACCTGCGGTACGTGCGCGCAGCCGCTGAGGCTATCGCCGATGTGATGGACCACCCGCTCATCATCGTCAACAAGTCCACCGTGCCGGTGGGCACCGGGGACTGGGTGGCGGATATTATCCGGGCCCGCCGGGGCGATTCGGTCCCCTTTTCTGTCGTCTCCTGCCCCGAGTTCCTGCGGGAAGGCTCCGCAATCAGCGACTTCATGAACCCGGCCCGGGTCGTCCTGGGTTCCCTGGACCGGGACGCGGCGGAGAAGGTGGCCCAACTCCACCTGCCGCTGCGGGCCCCCATTGTGATCACCGACCTGCGCACGGCGGAGATGATTAAGTACGCCTCCAACGCTTTCCTGGCGACCCGCATTTCATTTATCAACGAAATCGCTGCCATCTGCGAGGTCGTCGGCGCGGACGTCAAGGAAGTCGCCAACGGCATGGGCTACGACCCCCGCATCGGGCGGATGTTCCTGGACGCGGGGGTGGGGTACGGCGGCTCCTGTTTCCCCAAAGACGTGAAGGCCCTGGCCCACATGGCCCTCAGCAACGGCTATCAGCCCCAGATGCTCCAGGCGGTGATGAGCATCAATGCCTACCAACGCCGTCTGGTGGTGAAGAAACTGCGGGACGCACTGGGTTCGCTGGACGGCGCCGTGGTGGGACTGCTGGGCCTGGCCTTCAAGCCCAACACCGACGATATGCGGGATGCCCCTTCCATAGATATCGCCCGCTACATCATCGCCGAGGGCGGACGGGTGCGGGCCTACGACCCGGTGGCGATGGAGGTTGCCCGTCGGATTCTCCCGGATGTGGAGATGGCGCCGGACCCCTACTCTCTGGCCGATGGCTGTGATGCCATCGTCATCGTCACCGACTGGAACGAGTTCAAGAACCTGGACCTGGAGCGGATTCGGGACCGGATGCGGCGCCCGGTACTGGTGGACGGGCGGAATATCTACGACCCGGCTTTCGTCCGCTCCCTGGGCTTCATCTATCGCGGCATCGGCCGGGGATTCAACGGCGAGGGGGTCCAGAAATAGGAAGGGTTTCGCGGCGGCGGCCTCTCGTCGCCGCCGCACCCCGGTTTTCTCCCAGGATATGCGCTCCCATCCCATTCTCCCGCTGGACGAACTCCTCCGCGTCCCCTATGTGGACGAACTCTTTGACCTCTCGCCCGATGGGGCGGAGGTCGCTTTTTCCTGGAACTGCACCGGGCGGTGGGAAGTCTATGTGGTGCCGACGGATGGACGCGTGCCGCCGCGCCAGATTACCGGAGGGCCGGGGGCCAAACACGCCCCCCGCTGGTCGCCCGACGGCTGCCACCTGGCCTACGTCCTGGACCTGGACGGCAGCGAGCAATACGACATCTGGCTCTATGACCGGGAGACGGGTCGCCACACCAATCTGACCCCCGAAACGCCGGACCGGATTGCCCCTTCTTTTGCCTGGTCGCCCGATGGGCGGTCTATTGCCTTCATCTCCAACCGTTCCGGGCGGATGGATACGCACATTCTGCCGGTGGGGGGTGGGGCGGTCCGGCCGGTCCTGAGCCTCCCGTACTCCGACCTGGCGGTGGTCTGGTCGCCTGACGGGCGGCATCTGGCGGTGGTCTGTATGACGCGCGGGCAGGATACGGGCATCTTCGTCGTTCCGGCGGAGGGTGGGGAGCCCCGGCCCGTCGCCGGACCCGACGAGCCGCTCTGCGCCAAACATCCGACCTGGTCCCCGGACGGCTCCCGCCTGGCCTGCGTCGCCGAGCGGGACGGGTGTTTCCAGGTCGCCCTGTGGGACCGGACCTCCGGCGCGGTCTCCTGGCTGACCGAGGGCGAGGGGGACCGGGACCATCCGGCCTGGTCCCCGGACGGGCGCCGCCTGGCCTGGGTGCACGGCCAGGGGCCGGTCAACTGGCTGGAGGTCGCCGATCTCTCCTCCGGCGCGGTGGCGTCCTATCGGGTGGATCTGGGCGTTCACGCCTTCCCCCGCTTCACCCCCGACGGCACCGGTCTCCTCTTCGTCTTTGATAACCCTCGCCGTCCCGCCGACCTCTGGCATCTGCGCCTGGCCGACGGGACTCTCCGCCAGATGACCCAATCTCTGCCGCCGGACCTGCAGGGTGCCCCTTTCGTGATGCCGGAGGAGGTCCGCTATCCCAGCCTGGACGGGCGGGAGGTGCCGGCGCTCCTCTACCGCCCGCGCACCACACAGGGGCCCTCTCCGGCCGTCGTCTACGTCCACGGCGGTCCGACCTGGCTGACCCAGGTCACCTGGGACCCGCTGGTCCAGCATATGGTCAGCCGGGGGTGGGTGGTGCTGGCCCCCAACTATCGGGGCTCCACCGGCTACGGGCGGGAGTGGCAACTGGCCAACCGCTTTGATCTGGGCGGCGGCGACACCCGGGATGTGGTGGCGGGCGCCGACTATCTGGTCCGGGAGGGGGTGGCGGACCCGGCGCGCATCGCTGTCACCGGTACCAGTTACGGCGGCTACCTGACGATGACCGCGCTCACCGGCTACCCCGACCGCTGGGCGGCCGGTTCGGCCGTGGTGCCGTTCCTGAACTGGTTCACCGAATACGCCAGCGAGCGGGAAGACCTGCAGCAGTGGGACCGGGAGAACTTCGGTGACCCGGAGAAAGACCGGGACCGCTACTACGAGCGCTCCCCGTTCTTCTTTTTGGACCGCGTCTGGGCACCCGTGCAACTCATCTGTGGAGCCAACGACCCGCGCTGTCCGGCGCAGGAGTCCATCCAGGCGCGGGATGCGCTTCGGGCGCTGGGGAAGGAATGTGATTTCGTCCTCTATCCGGACGAGGGGCACGGCTTTCTGAAGACGGAGAACGTGGTGGACGCCAAACGGCGCCGGGTGGAGTTCCTGGCCCGGTTTCTGGAATAGCAGTTATCGCCGATATTCATACACGTCCACGCGGGCGAAGTGGGCCTCGTCGGCCCGGACGAATGACCTCTCCAGCCACCGCTGCACCAGGTCCCGCTCGTCCCACATCTCCACCTCCGAAGCCACCAGCCACACCCGCGCGCGCTCCCCGACGATGAGGGCCATCCACCGACCGGCCGCGTCTTCCGAGAGCCGGTACTCCCCGCTTTCGGTGCGGTGGTTGGTGTAAAGGCCGTCGGCCCAGAGGTAGTCCGTCGGGCCAAAGTAGTAGTCAAAGGTGTAGCGGACGTGGGGAATCTGGAAGATGAGCAGGTCGCCGGGCCGGTAGTGGGCCTCCACGTACGCGGCGGCGGCGCGGAGGTCCGATTTGACGGGGACGTTGGCCTGAGCGTGCAGGTTCAGGGCGAACACGGCCAGCAGAGCCAGGAGCAATATGCCACAAAGACACCAAGACACGAAATTTGAAAATTTCCCTTTGTGCCTTCGTGTCTTCGTGGTTTCCTGTAAAACAGCCCACCCTGCGCCGGTCAGCAGGTAGAAAGCCGGCGCGCACCAGATGAGGTAGCGGTCGGTAAAGAGCGGCTGGCGCAGGGAGATGAGCCAGATGACCAGCAGGGGGAAGACGAGCCAGAGGGCCAGGAAGAGCCGGGCCCGCCGAGCGCTGGGGCGGGAAAAGTCCGCTGCCAGCCCCAGCGCGGCCGTCCCCCCGCAGACCAGCGCACCCCAGGGCCAGCCCCGGGCGAGAATCCCCGTGCTCCAGCCGTTGAGCAGGATGAGCGCCATCTCCCCCAGCGAGTGGTGGGGGAATCCCGTCTCCCGCCGGGCCAGGACGGCCGGGGCCTGCCAGAGGGCCAGCGGCAGGTAGGGGAGGGTCAGCAGGGCCATCCCCACCAGCGCGCCGCGCCACCGGGGCCGCCAGCGAGGCCCCTCCACCGCCAGCCACAGGATTTGCAGCGGGATGAGCAGCGCGCCCCAGATATGGGTGTAGAGGAGCACGGTCGTCGCGACGACCTGGACCGCCCACCATTTTCCTCCCTCGTCCATCCCCCGCCGCAGGCCGTAGAGGGCCAGCAGAACCAGGGCCGGTACCAGCGTGTACATCTTCACTTCCTGCCCGTACCAGACCAGGTAGGGGGAAATCGCCATCAGCGCGGCGGCGACGGTGGCGGCGCTCCGGCCCAGCAATCGGGTGCCCAGCGCGGCCGTGAGCGGCACGCAGAGGACGCCGAAGAGCAGGGAGAAGAAGCGCATAGCGTACTCGGTATGACCCGCCAGCCCGACCCAGCCCCGGAGGAGGAAATAGTAGAGGGGGCCGTTCTGCCGGATCATCGCCCCCAGAAGCCCGACCGCGCGCTCCCGGAGTGTTCCCGCCGTCCAGTCGGTGGCGATGGGGGGCGGGGGGCAGGCACAGGGGGTCTGAAGGTCCCCGGCCCGATTCGGTGCCAGCGCCTCTGCCAGCAGGTAAGGGAACTCGTAGGCGTAGCAGAGGGCATCCACCTCATCCCGCCAGAGGGACTGGGCGGTGAGGGAGCCCGCGCGCAGGCCGAAGGCCAGCAGAACCAGAGCCACCAGAACCCAGAATCGCCGCATAGAGGGAGGATGACGGAATGACCAACTACCGACTACCGACTACCGACTACCAACTGCCAACTACCGACTACCAACTACCAACTACCAACTGCCAACTCCCAGTATACCATCCCTCCCGCTTCTTGCCAAAATCCCGTTTTGCGGTAGGATTACGGTATACTGTAGCCAAGAGGAGTTGTGTATGCTGCAACCGGTGTTGCTGACCGCAGAAGGGATAGAGGAACTGCGTCGGGAACTGGATTATCTGGTGAACGTACGGCGCCCGGAACTGGCCCGCATCCTGCGCCGGGCCATCCAGCAGGGCGACCTCTCCGAAAACGCCGACTACATCGCGGCCAAAGAGGAGCAGGCGTTCTTGGAGGGGCGCATCCAGCAGATTGAGACGATGCTGCGCAACGCCGTGCTCATTGAGAGCAACGGCTCCGCTGGCATCGTGGACCTGGGCAGCCGGGTCACCGTTCTGGAAGAAGGGCAAGAGATACCGGAGGTCTTTCGGATCGTCGGTCCGGCGGAGGCCGACCCGCTGAACGGCAAAGTCTCCCACGAATCCCCCCTGGGGCAGGCCCTGTTGGGCCGTCGGGCCGGAGATGTGGTGACGGTGGACGCCCCGGCCGGCCCCATCACTTTTCGGATACTGGAGGTCTCGTGACCGCAACGGCGGATTCCCCCCACGTCTTTCGTCGCCGGATGTCGTTTCGCCACCCCCAGGCCGTGCGCGCCGAGGGCATCTACATCTGGGATGCCGACGGCCGCCGCTACATAGACGCGTCCGGCGGGCCGGTGGCGGTCAACATCGGCCACGGGGTGACGGAGGTGGCCCGGGCGGTCGCCGACCAGACCGCCGCCGTCGCCTACGTCCACGGCAGTCTCTTCACCACCCCCTCCCTGGAAGCCTACAGCGACGCCCTGAGCCGACATGTCCCGCTGGACGATCCCCGCTTCTACTACCTGACCAGCGGGTCGGAGGCGGTGGAAGGGGCGATCAAATTCGCCCGTCAGGTCCAGGTGGCCCGGGGCGAACCGGCCCGGGACCTGGTCATTGCCCGCTGGGGCTCCTACCATGGCCTGAGCTTGGGGGCGCTGGCGGTCACCGGCAAGCCGTCCATGCGCAACCTCTTCGCGCCGATGATGCGGGACCAACCCCATATCCCGCCGCCGTACTGCTACCGCTGCCCCTTTGGCGCCACCCGCCCGGCCTGCGACCTGGCCTGCGCGCGGGCGCTGGAGACGGAGATTCGCCGTCAGGGGCCGGGACGGGTGGCCGCCTTCATCGCCGAGCCGGTGAGCGGCGCCACCCTGGGCGCGGTTGTCCCCCCGGAGGGATACTGGCCCCTGGTTCGGGAAATCTGCGACCGTTACGGCGTCCTCCTCATCGCCGACGAGGTGATGACCGGCTTCGGCCGCACCGGGCGCTGGTTCGGCATAGAACACTTCGGCGTCCGCCCGGACATAATGACGATGGGAAAAGGGGCTACCGGCGGCTACTTCCCGTTCTCGGTCGTCGCCGCCCGGGGGGCGGATGTGGAGACGGTTCGGCGGGCCCACGGCGACTTCAACCACGGCGGCACCTTCTCCCACCACGCCGTGGGCGCGGCGGCCGCGCTGGCGACCTTGCGCTATCTGGAAGCGCACGACCTGGTAACAGCGGCGGCGGTCCGGGGGGAGTCCCTGGGCCGGAGACTTCGGGAGGCGCTGGCGGACCTGCCCTGCGTGGGGGACGTGCGCGGCGTCGGGATGATGTGGGGCGTGGAGTTTGTCGCCGACCGGGAGACGAAGGCGCCGTTCCCGCCGGAGGCGGCCTTTGCCCGCCGCGTGGGCGACCGGGCCTTTGAGCACGGCCTCATCATCTACCCGGGCAGCGGCGGCATAGACGGCATCCTGGGCGACCATCTCATGGTGGCCCCGCCCTTCATCATCACCGAGGCGGAAATAGACGAGGTGGTGGCCCTCCTGCGCCAGGCCGTCCTGGAAGTCTGGGAAGGCAAATAGGACGCGGATGAACGCGGACGGGCGCAGAGCGGTGGGGTTTTGGAACCGCAAAGAACGCAAAGGGCGCGAAGGTTCTGGAGATTTTTGCGTTCTTGGCGCTCTTTGCGGTTTTGAAAAGGCCCTTCTTGGACTGACCCATTGGGTGGATAACCGCACAGGTAGTCCCAATGTGCGTTTCCATTCCCCGGATGTTCGGGGAGAGAGGTGAAAGATGAGAGAAGTGATTGTCGCCACCGATTCGGGGGCTAATCTGCCCCGCTCGCTGGTCCAGCAGTGGGGGATAGAGGTCATCCCCCTCTGGATTCAGATGAACGACGAATCCTACCGGGACGGCGTGGACATCCAGCCGCTGGAGTTCTTCCAGCGGCTGAAGGAGCGGTTCCGGCGGCTGCAGACCTCTCAGCCATCGCTGGGGGAGTTTCTGGAGTTCTACCGACGGCTCCAGGAGAAGGCCCGCTCCATCGTCTCCATCCACGTCACCAGCCGGTATAGCGGCGTCTTCCAGGCCGCCCGCGCCGCCGCGGCCGAACTGGCGCCGTATCCCATAGAGGTCGTGGACTCCGGGACCATCGCGATGGCCCAGGGGTTCGTCGTCCTGGCGGCGGCCCGCGCGGCGGCCGCTGGGGCGTCGCTGGCGGAGGTGGTGGAACGGGCCCGGGCGGCCATCCCCAAGGTGGACCTGGTCGCCGCTCTGGAGACCCTGGAGTACGCCGTTCGGGGCGGACGGCTGGCCTGGGCCGCCCGCATGGTGGGCAACCTGCTCCAGGTGAAGCCGCTGGTGCGCGTCCGGGATAACGACGTCTCTCTCTTCGGACAGGCGCGCAGCCGGGCAAAGGCCATCCGTCAACTGCTGGATACCCTGGCCCAGCGGGTAGGGGACGCCTCCGTCCACATTGCCATCCTGCACACCGGCGCGATGGAGGAGGCCCAGCGGCTGAAGGAGGAAATCCTGGCCCGGTTCCGATGCGTGGAAGTCTACATTGAGCCCGTCACGCCGGTCCTGGGCGTCCACGCCGGTCCGGGGGCCCTGGGTCTGGCCTACTACGTGGAGTAGCGCAGGCCCCGGTTCATCCACCCGAAGGCCAACCCCATCGCCACCAGTCCCGCGCCGTCAAAAACGATGAAGCGCAGGCCGGTGGCCCAGAGGGCCGGGTGACCGGGCGGGAGGGCGACCCACATCGCCGTCTCCCCGACCACACCGATCGCCTGCTGGGCCAGGATGACGGCGAAGAGGGTCCGCTGGCGGTCGGGGCGGACCAGGACGGGCGGGTAGGTGGCGTTCCACATCAGGAAGAGGATGCCCATCCCCCGGACCAGAATCTCCCCGGGCACGCCGCTCACCTCAAAGGCCGGTGCGTAGTCCCCGGGCCGGGCGATGAACGCCAGCGCGCACGTCACGTTGAAGAAAAAGACGATGCCGACAACCAGCCGGACAAGCCAGAGAATGACCGTTCGCTTCATAAACGCCTGCCCGAAAGCGGCGAGGGACACTCCCTTCGTGACCTCGGGGTCAAGTTTGCTGAATTCTACACCCATTTCGGACTTACCACAATGACCGTCGCCGAGCGGGAGAAGCATCTGCGGATTGTCGCCGAAATTCTGCTGGTCCACCTGCCTCGGGTCCTGCACGACCAGGAACTGGCGAAGGACCTGCTCTCGGTGGTGGGGGTGACGCTGCGGGCGGCCTGGGAGGACGCCCTGAAGTCGGCGGAGGTATGGGACCGGAAGCATTACCACGTGCGGGCCGACCAGTTGCGGGACGAGTGGACGTGGGCACTGGCGGCGGCCAACACCGCTGAGGGGCTGGCCGACCGGTCCGCCCCAGTGACGAAGGAGCACCTGGACCGGCTGCGGAAGTTGATCCGGCCCACGCTGGAAGTGCCGGGCCGTCCGATTATCCGCAACGTGGAGGCGTTTCGGGGCGCGGCGCGGGCCAATCGCGAGCGGCGCCAACGGGAGGGGCGCCGCACCCCGCGCCGCTCGCTGGTGTGATGATACGTAGTGCCAGCCGCCGGGCCGGTACAGGCGAACCGCCTGCGCTACGCGGTCGCGCCGGCCGCCAGGCCGGTCACCCTTCGCGCCCTTCGCACAACCCGACTGTGAGGTAGACCCAAATGACCCTGGAGTTGACCGTCGCGCTGGGGCAAATGGATGTACCGCCGGGCCGGCCGGAGCGGAACCTGGCCCGGGCACGGGAATTGGCCGCGCAGGCCCGGGAGGCCGGCGCCGACCTCATGCTGCTGCCCGAACTCTGGCTGCACGGCTACGACCTGGAGCGTGCGGCGGAATGGGCGGACCCCCTGGGCGAGGGGGGCTTCGCCGAGATGGCCGCGATGGCCCGGGAGTTCGGCCTCTACCTCTGCGGCTCCCTGCTGGAGCGGCACGAGGGCGGCGTCTCCAACACCGCCGTCCTCTACGCCCCGGACGGCGCGCTCCTGGGCGCTTACCGCAAGGTCCACCTCTTCCGCCTGATGAACGAGCCGCGCTACCTGGCCCCGGGCGACCGGGTGGTCCTCTGCCCTACCCCCTGGGGGCCGGCAGAGCTGATCATCTGCTACGACCTGCGCTTCCCCGAACTGAGCCGGGCGCTGGCCGTGGCGGGGGCCCGCCTCCTGCTGGTGCCGGCCCAGTGGCCGATCCGGCGGCTGGAGGCATGGCTCCTGCTGGCCCGCGCGCGGGCGGTGGAGAACGAACTCTTCGTCGCCGCATGCAATCGGGTCGGAGTGGACGGCGACGTCCTCTTCCCCGGCCGCTCTATGGTGGTGGACCCCTGGGGCCGGGCCCTGGTGGAAGGGGACGACCAGGAGCGACTGCTGATCGCCAGGGCCGACCTGCGGGAAATCCAGAAAGCCCGCCGCTACCTGACCGTCTTTGAGGACCGCCGTCCCGAAGCCTACGAGCGAGTGTCGCAGTAGCGATCCGCGAGATGCGATCCGCGATAAGCGATACGCGATGCGCGATCCGCGATCCGCGATCCGCGATACGCGATGGACGAACGCCTGCAGAAGATTCTGGCACGGGCGGGGTACGGTGCCCGGCGGGAGTGTGAGGACCTCATCCGGCAGGGGCGGGTGACCGTTAACGGTCGGGTGGCCCAACTGGGGCAGAAAGCCGACCCGAAGCGGGACCGGATTGAGGTGGACGGCCGCCCGATCCGACTGCCGCGCCGGTTCACCTATATCGCCCTGCACAAGCCGCCGGGGGTCCTCTCCGACGAGGGGGACGGCTCCGGCCGCCACCCCACCGTCCTGGACCTGGTCCAACACCCGGCGCGGCTTTTCCCGGTGGGGCGGCTGGACCTGCGCAGCGAGGGGCTGGTCCTGCTGACCGACGACGGCGACCTGGCCTTCCGCCTCACCCATCCCCGCTTCGGCCACGAGAAGGAGTACCACGTCCTGGTGGAGGGCCGCCCCACCGAGGAGACCCTCCGGCAGTGGCGGCAGGGGGTGGACCTGGATGGGGAGATGACGGCCCCCGCGCAGGTGGAGGTCCTCCGGACGGAGGGGGAGCGGACCTGGCTGCGGGTGGTCCTGCGGGAGGGGCGGAAACGGCAGATTCGGCGGGTGGCCGCGCGCCTGGGCCACCCCGTGGTCCGGCTTATCCGGGTCCGCATCGGCCCGATTCGCCTGGGCGACCTCCCGCCGGGGAAGTGGCGCCTCCTCACTCCGGCGGAGGTACGGGCGCTGAGAACGTACGCGGATTGAATCCTCACCCCACCCCCGGCCCCCAACCCAGGCCCGTCCCCAGGGGAGGAGGGGGGGGGGGGG
>JACIWQ010000077.1 GCA_014360895.1 Thermoflexales bacterium
GCAGCTCCCGGCGGAGAGGCGCCCCCGCCGCCTCTACGGCTGCGAGGTCTGGCGGGACCTGGATTGGCTCCCCGACGCGGAGAAGGTCATCCTGGACCTCTCCGCCCGCGAGAACCTGCAGATGGCGCTGCTGGGCCTCTACGACTCCCAGGTCAGCGGCGGGAAGCGGTACGACCTGGCGACGATGGGCCGCAGGCGGGCCCACGCCACCTACAGCGAGACCCACGAGGTGGACGTCCGCACGGGCGCGACCTTCGCGATAGACCTGACCCCGCTGATAGAGGACCCGGAGCGGGACATCGCGGCCTACGTGCGCGGGCTGATAGACCGCTTCGCGCGAGAAGTGGAAGAGCAACTGGCGCGGTTGCTTTGATGGCGCTTTTGTCGGTGGCGAAGCGCCGACACAAACGATTCCGGAAAGGAGGTGGTGCGCGATAGCAAAAATCGGTGATTCCCCCCGTCTGCACCGGTGACCCGTTTATCAATTCCCAGTTACCAATAAGGAGGTCAGAAGAAATGCGCAGCAAAGTGTGGACCCTTGTAGCCGTTCTGAGCGTGGCTGCAGTGCTGCTGGCGGCCTGCGGGCCCAAGGCCACCCCCACACCGACCCAGCCACCGGCCCAGCCCACTCAACCGCCAGCCCAACCCCAACCCACCCAACCACCGGCCGCGGAGAAGGTCACCATCCAGGTCATGGTCGTGGACTACATCCCCGACAAGACCGACAAGTGGCTGGAGGAGGAGGTCGTCCCGGCCTTCCAGAAGGAGCACCCCAACATCAACGTGGAGTTCGTCTACGTCAACTGGGGGACGCTGGACGAGACGGTCCAGGGCTACTTCGCGGCCGGTGAGGGCGCCGACATCCTCAACCTGGGTTCCGAGTACGTGGCGGAGTACGGCGACCGGCTGGCCCCGCTGGGCCAGTACTTCAAGGACTGGCCGGACTGGGCCCAGTTCCTCCCCGGCACGCTGGACACGGTGATGTGGGAGGGAGAGCCGCGCGGCCTCCCCTGGCTGACCGCCCCGCGCGCCTATATGTGCCGGATGGACATCCTGAAGGAGGTCGGTTGGGACAAAGTGCCTCAGACCTTTGACGAGATGGTCAAACTGGCGGGCGATGCCACCATCGTGGAGGGCGGGGCCCTCAAGCGCCAGGGCTTCACGCCGCTGGACGACTGGCAGGAGTACATCTCCCTCATCTGGACGCTGGGCGGGTCCATCTACAAAGAGGACGGCAGCCCCAACTTTGATAGCCCCGAGGCGAAGGCCGCGCTCCAGTTCATGTACGACCGCCGCCGGGCCGTGCTGCCCAACGAGCAGACCGCCGGCCTGCCGGAGACGACGGGGGCCCTGCTGGCCTCCGACCTGGTGGCCTGCCAGTGGGGCAACCTCTGGGGCGCCCCGGCGACCAACGACCCCATCTGGGAGAAGATTGAACTCTTCCCCGGCTTCACCGACCCCGACTTCCCCAACAGCAAGCCGGTGGTCCAGGTCTTCAACGACTGGCTCGCCATCCCCGCCTACTCCAAGCACATCCCCGAGGCGGTGGAGTTCCTCAAGTTCCTGGGCTCCGCCGAGAACCTGAACACCTACAACTCCCACTTCGGCTCCTTCCCGCCTCGGAAAGATGCCTGGTTCGGCTACGTGGAGCAGGACGCCGTGATGAAGAAGATGGGCGAACTGATGGGCCAGTACGGCGTCGGTTTCGCCGACATCCGGGAGACCGCCCAGTTCCGCGACGTCCTGATGGCGGAGATGCCGCTCTACTTCTCCGACGCGCAGGACCTGGATACTACCCTGAAGAACATCCAGGAGAAGTACACCCAGATTCTGCGGGACGCCGGGCGGCTGCCGTAACCGTTCTGAGTCGCCCGCAGGCGCTTCAACCCGGTGGGGCTGACTGTTCGCGTAGCGCAGGCTGTTCGCCTGTGCAGGCCTGGCGGCCTGCGCTACGCCTCCATTGGGCGCTTCCGCCTGCGGGGGATACCCCTGAAAGGTGGCCATGAACCCGAAACTCTACACCCTTCTCTGGGCGATTGCGACGGTCGCTTTCATTATCCTCTCCAGTCTGGCCGTCGCGTCGGTGGCGAAACTGGTCGCCCGCTGGCGGGGGAAGAACCGGCTCTACCAATCCCGCACCTTCGCCGGTTACTTCTTCGCCTCGCCCTGGATTGTGGGGTACATCATCTTCGTCATCGGCCCCACCCTGGCTTCCCTCTACTGGAGTTTCACCCGCTTCAAACTCCCCGCCCCCCCGGTGTGGGTCGGCCTACAGAACTACATCCAGTTGCTGACCACCGATGACCAGTTCCGGGTCTCCATTCTGAACTCCCTCTATGTCACCCTCTTCGGCCTCCCCCTTCAGTTGGCGACGGCGCTGGTCCTGGCGTTGCTCCTTTATCGGAGACTGCCGGGCGAGCAGGTCTTCCGGATGATTTACTACCTGCCGGTGATGCTGGCGGCCAACTCGGCGATGCTCATCACCTGGCGGCTGGTGCTGAACCCCAACAACGGCATCCTGAACACCCTGATTCGGATGATAGAGGGCGTCTTCCCCTTCCTGGTGCCGGTCCGCCAGGGGGTGGTCTGGTTCACGGAAATCACCAACGCGGCCTTCCTGGGGCTGCAGCGGGGGGACTTCAACCTGCTCCACCAGACCCTGGCGCGGGGGCTTCCCGGCCCGGAGGTGATGCCCCTCTGGCACCAGAGCCAGTTGTGGTCCAAACCGGCCATCATCCTCATCGGCGTCTGGAGTTGCGGGACGATGATGATGATTTACCTGGCCGCCCTCTCCAGCGTCCCGCCCCATCTCTACGAGGCGGCGCTGGTGGACGGCGCCAACGGCTGGCAGCGCTTCTGGCGCATCACCTTTCCTATGATTTCCCCCGCCACCTTCTACAACCTGGTCGTCGGCATCATCGCCACGCTGCAGATTTTTGAGCAGTCCTACGTCCTCACCGACAACGGCGGACCCGCCCAGTCCACCTACTTCGTCGCTTACTACCTCTGGCGGTCCACCTTCCGGTTCAACAAAATCGGCTACGGCGCGGCCATGTCCTGGATCCTGCTGGTCCTCATCCTGATCCTGACCCTCATCCAGTTCCGGCTGGCCAATAAATGGGTCTATTACGAGTACGAGGAGGCCTGAGGCATGCGGAAAACCGGACGACGCGAATCGTTCCTGCCCCGCAAAGTCCGCCAGGCGTTCAGCAACGGCATCGTGTACCTCCTTCTCCTGGCCGGCAGCGGGTTTATGCTCTTCCCCCTCTTCTGGATGCTCTCCACGTCCCTCAAGACAATGGAAGAGGCCAACTCTCCCCGCATCACCTGGTGGCCCGCCGAGCCGCAACTGGACGCGTACCGTCAGGTGCTGACGGATTCCCGCTGGCTGCTCTACTTTTCCAACTCCGCCTTCGTCACCACGCTGGCGGTATTGGGGACGCTGGTCTCGGTGGCGGCCGTCGCCTACGCCTTCAGCCGCATCCAGTGGCCGGGGCGCAACATCGTCTTCTTCCTGATGCTCTCCACCCTGATGCTCCCGTACCAGACCACGCTGGTCCCCCAGTACGTGATGTTCAACAAAATCGGGTGGGTGGGGACGTACAACCCCATCATCATCCCCGGCTTCTTTGCGGGCGGCGCGCTCTACATTTTCCTCCTCCGGCAGTTTATGCTGGGCCTGCCGAAGGAACTGGACGAGGCGGCGCTGATTGACGGGGCCAATCATTTTCAGATTTGGTGGCACATCATCCTGCCCCTCTGCAAGCCCGCGCTGGCGACCATCGCGGTGTTCCTCTTCGTGGGGAACTGGAACGCCCTTCAGGCGCCGCTCATCTATCTCCAGCGGGCCAATATGTACACCCTTCCGGTCGTCATCGCCAACCTCATCAACCCCCAGGTGCGGGTGCAGCCCTGGCCGCTCATTATGGCCGCCTCCGCGCTGACGATGATTCCGCTGGTCATCGTCTTCTTCTTCACCCAGCGCTACATCCTGGAAAGCGTGGCGCTGACAGGGACGAAGGGATGAACCGGAAGCACCTGGCACTGAGCGGCATGATGGCCGGACTGTTGCTGTTGGCCGGATGTCGCCCCTCGGGACCGTCCCCTCAGGAATTCCGCATCGTCGGCTACGCGACGGCCTGGTCCGGACGGACGCGCGAGATTCCCTTTGAGTACCTGACCCACGTCCACTACGCCTTTCTCCTCCCCCACCCGCGCGGCGACGGGAGTCTTCTGCCCATTCAGAACCCGGACAAACTGAAGAACCTGGTCGCCGCCGCGCACGAGCGGGGGGTCAAGGTCCTCATCGCCGTCGGGGGGTGGAACGAGGGGAACGACCTGGGGTTTGAGACGCTGGCGGCCCGTCCGGAGAGCATCCGGGCCTTCGCGGCCAACCTGACGGCCTTCTGCGACGAGTACGGCCTGGACGGGGTGGACATAGACTGGGAGTATCCCGACCCGGGGGAGTCGGCGCGGAACTACGGGGCGATGATGGGGGTGCTGGCCGAGGAGATGCACGCCCGGGGCCGCCTGCTGACGGCGGCGGTCGTCGGCAAGGAGCCACTGGCGGCGGGAGTTCCCGACGAGGTCTTCGGGTACGTGGACTACCTGGGCATTATGGCCTACGACGGCGGGGACGGCCCGGCGCACTCCCCGTACGCCTACGCGGTGGAGGCGCTGGACTACTGGCTGGGGCGGGGGTTGCCACCGGAGAAGGCCGTCCTGGGCATCCCCTTCTACGGGCGGCCCAAATGGATGGAGTACCGGGCGCTGGTCTCCCTGGATCCGGACGCGCCCCAGAAGGATGTGGTGACGGTGGACGGCGTCCCCGTCCACTACAACGGGATTCCCACCGTCCAGGCCAAGACGCGGCTGGCGCTGGAGCGCGCGGGTGGGGTGATGGTCTGGGAACTGTCGCAGGACGCGAAGGGCGAGGCGTCGCTGCTGGGGGCGATTTATCAGGCGGCCCGGGGGGCGCCGTAGCCCGACGGCGCGAACTTTTCGCGGTGCGCAGGCGGTTCGCCTGCACCGGCCTGGCGGCCGGCGTTACCTGTGCGGGTGGATGTAGATGGGACGCGCAGGGGGGCGCGCTATCGGCCCTCGCTCCGGGCCAGGAAGAGAATAGCTTCCAGCACCCCGCCGCCCACCGCCAGGGCCTTATCGGAGATGGTGAAGCAGTGGGCGACGACGGCCCGGGGGTCCACATCCCCCACTTTCATCCCCGCGTAGACCCTCAGCCCGTCGTGAAGCAGGCCCCGCAGGACGCCGTACAGTTGGGAGACGACGGGCACGTCGTCCACGTAGGCCACCACCTCTCCGGCCCGCACCCGGTCGCCGATGGCGCGGGCCCCCCGGAAGATGCCGTCGGCGGGCGCGCGCAGGACCCGCCGCGCGCTCTCGCCGCCCACCTCGCCGGGGACCCCCGTATCCGGTTCGGCGCTCCCCTCCAAGATGACCCGGCCCAGGTTGTGGCCCCGATTGGTCTCCACGACGGCGTGGCAATCCACTCCGGCGGTAAACCCCGGTCCCAGCGCGACGACGATGGGCGCGTCGGTGATGCGGGTGCCGGTGTTGCACTTGGCCATGACGGCGTCCACCACCGCCAGGGGGCGCAGGCGCGCGACCCACTCCGCCTGCGGGTCCACCACAACGGGCACTTCGTCGGCGGCCCAGGCGGCCCGGATGCCCGCCTCGTCCTCCACCCGCCGCGCGGTGACGCCGTCCACGGTGATGCTCCCTTCGTAGACCGCCGAGGCGAAGGCCACGGTGCGGCGGATAACGGTGGGCTGGGCCGTCTCGGTGACCAGGACACGGAAGCCGCAGCGATGGAGCCGCCAGGCCACGCCCGTGCCCAGGTCGCCGCCGCCTTTCACGACCACAACGGGCCTATCTTTCATAGCACGTCTGATAATCCGCGCCGATGATCAGACGGAAGCCGTAGGCGGTGCCCCAGTTGGGCTCGTAGGACACCCGCTCGTCGGGAATGCCGAACATCCGCTGCAGGTCCTCCACGCCCGTCCCTTTGGCGTGTTCCCGGAAGACGATGAGCATCGTCTGGGGGTAATCCCGCCGGTCCGGCTGGCCGGCGATTGCTGGGAAGCCCGCCCGCACCAACCGGTCCACCGCCAGCAGGTCCCAGTCGGGGTTGAAGGTCCCGTTCCAGACCTCCACGGGCATAAAGGTCCGGGTCAGGCGGCCTTCGGGGGGCGGGGCCATGGCCTCCCGGAGCATCGGCTCTATGACCTCCCACCGGGGCAGGAAGACGTTCCCGCCCCAGGGCGTCGTCCAGGGGGTGACGTGCTGAGGGCCGATGTTGTAGTAGCGGATGTTCTGCTCCTGCAGGAAGAAGGCCACCCGCGCCAGGTCCAGGACGGTGGGCAGGTCCAGGTTGGTCACGAACATATCCTGGAACTGGTCCCAAAGGGTGGGAATCTGGGCCAGCCAGCCGCCGTCCCGCAGTTTGTGCCAGATGGCCTGCAGGACCTGTTGCTGACGGCGCTCCCGGGAGAAGACGCTGGTGGTCATCCGGGAGCGGGCGTACCAAAGGGCCTGTTCGCCGTCCAGGTGATGGACGCCCGGCTCCAGGGTGAAGATGGGGTACTGGCCGCTGGCGTCGGGGTAGGGCCAGTGGTCGCTCAGACGGCAGTGGACGGGGACGTCTATGCCGCCCAGCGCGTCCACGATGCCGATGAGGCCGTCAAAGTCGGTGCGGACGTAGTAGTCGGCCCGGATGCCCAGGTTGTAGAGAAGGGTATCCCGCAGGTTGGCCCACCCGCCGCCGGGGTAGCTGGTGGCCTCGCCGTGATAGTCGGCCATGTTGATGCGGTTCATCCCGTCGCCGGGGATGTAGACGTAGAGGTCGCGCGGGATGGAGATGACGGAGACGACGGCCCGGCTCCGCTGAATGGAGACGATGTGGATGGCGTCGGTGTGCCACTCCGTCCAGTGGGGCCGTTTGTCGCTGCCCAGGACGACGATGTTGACGGCGTCGGCGGCGACGGGGATAGGATTGACAGGTGTCGGGATGGCCGCGTCCGGCGGGGCGTTAGGGTCGGGCGTGGGCATCGGGAAGGGGGAGGGGACGACCAGGGTGCCCGGCGGCGCGAAGAACGTGGGGGTGGGGCGCGGGGTCGGGGTGGCGGTAGGCGTGGGTGACGGCGGGGGTGTGGGGGTCGGGCTGGGCGTCGGCGTCGGGGTCGGCGTGGCCGTCGGGGTGGCGGTGGGCGTCGCCGTCGGCGTGGGGGACGGGGTGGCCGTCGGGGGCGGCACCGGGGTCGGCGTCGGCTGCCGTCCCAGCGCAACGAACGTATAGCCCACCAATCCGGCTCCGATCAGCCAGAGGAGCACGAAGCCGGTGAGCGCACAGCCCTGGAGGGCGGCCCAGTTGGTGCGACGGCGTTTCATACGTGTTGCGTATTCCGTATTGTGTAAAATCTCCGCGCTCTCTGCGTTCTCTGCGGTTAAGACGGGGCCCGGGTCAGCGCGACCTGTGCGGCGTAGTCGGCCAGTTGTCGCTCTATCTCCACCTCGTCCCAGCCCAGGCGGGGGGCCAAAATCATCGCGACGGCCCGCGCACGGCTCAGGCCGCCGTCGCGGGCGTCGTAGATGACGTGGGTGCGGCGGATGAGGACGTCGCCGAGGGTCACGGCCATTTCGTGCCCGACGGCGTAGAGGGCCTCTGCCAGAAGATACGGCAGTCCCGGCACGATGGGCTCGCCCAGTGCGGGGTTCTCCTCAATGTAGCCCAGAATCCAGCGGGCATCGCCGCCGTAGGTCTCCACCAGATGGCGGGCCGCCCGCTCGTCCGGCATCGCCATTTCCACCGCCTCTATCTGCGCGCCCTCCAGGGGCTCCCGGGTGCGGCAGCCGAACCGGGCCGGAACACCCATTTCGGCCAGCCGCTTTTGGACGAGATCGGTCAACTCTTCGGCCATGCGGCGGGCGGTGGTCAGTTTGCCGCCGGTGATGGTCACCAGTCCCGAAGAGCTCTCCACGATGACGTGGGTGCGGGAGACGGCCGAGGGATGGCCCGGCGCGGCCACCAGGGGGCGCAGTCCGGCAAAAGTGCTGACGATGTCGGCCTCGGTGATCCGGGCGCCGGGGAAGAGGTGGTTGACAGCCTCCAGCAGGTACGCCACGTCGTCCCAGTCGGCGGCGGGGTGATCCAGGTCGCCCGTGTAGTCGGTGTCGGTGGTGCCGATGAGCGCGAAGTCCTTCCAGGGGATGACGAACATGTGGCGGCCGTCGCGCGGGGAGGTGAAGATGACGGCGTGATGGGTATGGAGACGGGCGCGCGGGATGAGGAGGTGGATGCCTTTGGTGGGACGGAGCATGGGACGGGCGCCGGGGTCGTCCAGGGCGCGGATGCGGTCGGCCCAGATGCCGGTGGCGTTGACGACGACCCTGGCCCGGACCTCTATCTCCCGTCCGGTGCGCGCGTCCACCACCTGCGCGCCGACAATCCGTCCGCCCGCCTTCATCAGGCCCACCACGGGGGCATAGTTGACGACGACGGCGCCGTGCAGGTGGGCCGCGCGGGCCATGGTCAGGGTCAGACGGGCATCGTTGACCTGGGCATCGTAGTAGCGGCCCACGCCGATCAGGCCCCGCCCGGCGACCAGGGGCTCCCGCCGCGCGGCCTCTTCCGGGGAGAGCCAGCGGTGCATCTGGACGTTGCGGAAGAGGCTGAGGGCGTCGTAGAGGGTGAGGCCCAGGCGGAGTTTCCATGCCGGGGGCCGCTGGCCGGCGTAGAGGGGATAAAGGAAGGCCAGCGGGCGGACCAGGCGGGGGGCGATGCGGCGCAGGATGCGCCGTTCGGTGCAGGCATCAAAGACCAGGCGGAACTCGCGGTACTCCAGGTAGCGGATGCCGCCGTGGACCAGGCGGGTGGAGCGGCTGCTGGTGCCGACGGCGAAGTCGCCCTTCTCCACCAGAGCGGTGCGGAAGCCGCGCATGGCCGCGTCCCGCGCGATGGCGGCGCCGGTGATGCCACCGCCGATGACCAGGACGTCAAAGGTCTCGTCGGCCAGACGGGTCAGGTTCTCTTCACGAACGGAAACCGAGAAGGGACGGTGGTTGGAAGGGGAGGTGGGCTCCAGGGTAAACCTCCGGATTCCGTAGTGCGTACTCCGTACTCCGTATTCCGTGCTCAGTTCCAGGGGCCACTGCGCAGCGCGGCGTGGCGGACTACAGGCGCCTCCCTCGTTCACAGTGCGGCACGGAACGAAGTGGAGTGCCGCTTCTGCGCCCCTCCGCCCCGTTGCGTGGCGGACGGCGAACGTTATCGGTATGGCTCGTCGTCCGGGGCCAGTGGGAGCAGGACGCCCGGGTTCATAATGCCGGTGGGGTCCAGGGTGTCCTTGATGGCCCGAAGGGTCTTCAGGCCCAGCGGGCCGACCTCCTCCCGGAACCAGCGGGCGTGGTCGCGGCCGATGCCGTGATGGTGGCTGAGGGTCCCGCCGGCCGCCAGAATCGCCTCTGTCGCCGCCTCTTTCACCGCCCACCACTGCTCAATCTCCGCTCCGGGCACCTGACGGCCCAGGAAGGTCGTGTAGAGGGAGGCCCCCCAGGGATAACTGTGGGAGACGTGGGTCATCACGTACCCGGGGCCGCCGCCGGTACCCCGGATGGCCGCCCGGATGGCCGCCGTCATCGCTTCGTAGAGATGGAGCAGGTTGGACCAGGTGGTGGCGGTCTCCAACGTGTCCACCATAACGCCGACGCCCAGAAGCGTATCCCGCAGGTACGGCTGGGCGAACCGTTCCCGCTTCCAGGACTCGCCCACGCTGCGGCCCAGGGGCAGGCCGCCGTGGTCCCGGCAGATTTGCGTCGCGCGCCGCCAGCGGGGGCGAACGTCCGCCGGATGGCCGTCGTAGCCCAGGAGCAGGAAGCAACTCCCGCCGGTCAGGCTGTGGCCCTTCCAGGCCAGGTAGCGGTCAACGGCCCGGTCTATCAGCGCCCGCAGGCCGGAGTGGGCGTGGGCCAGGACGGCGAAACCGGCCGTCTCTTCCGGATCGGAGAGGCGGGCGATGGTGGGACAGGGGCCCTGCTGCATCAGGTCGCGCAGCGCGGCGATGGCCTCATCCAGGCGGTGGAAGAGGAAGCCGCGATAATCCTGGACCTCAGGGCGGGGGGAGATGCGCATCGTCGCCTGGGTGATGACGCCGTAGGCCCCCTCCGAGCCGACCAGAATCTCCAGCAGGCTGGGGCCGGTAGCACTGGCGGGGACGTCGCGCGTCTCTATGATGCCCACTGGCGTGACCACCTGGACCGCCTGGGTCATGTGTTCTATCTTGCCGTAGCCGGTAGAGGTCTGGCCGGCGCCCCGGGTGGCGATCCAGCCGCCGAGGGTGGAGAACTCAAAGGACTGGGGGAAGTGGCCCAGGGTGAAGCCGTGGGCGTTCAGTTGAGCCTCCACCTCCGGCCCGGTCGCGCCGGCCTGGATGCGGGCGGTCCGGGAGACGGGGTCTATGGCGATCAGCCGGTCCAGCCGGGCCAGGTCCAGGCTGATGGCGGGGCGGTCATCGGGGGGCGGCTCCACGGCGCCCAGGACGGTGCTGCCGCCGCCGAAGGGGATGATGAGAATGTCCCGGTCGGCGGCCCAGGCGACCACCGCCGCCACCTGCCCCTCGTCGGCCGGGTAGACGACGGCGTCCGGCGGGTTGGGGATGTGGCCGGCCCGCACACGCACCAGGTCCCGGTAGGCCTTGCCGCAGGCATGCTCTACCCGCGCGCGCAGGTCCAGCCGGACCGCCTCCTCACCGACCAGCCGGCGCAGGGAAGCCAGGACCGGGTCGTCCAGGCGGGACGGTCGGAGGTGGACCGATTCCAGCGGGACCGGTGGACGTTCCGTCAGGTCGTCGGGCAGTTCCAGCCAGGCCCGCAGGGTGGGCCAGAAGCGCGGCCGGTTCTCCAGGGGGTAAGAGCGGTCCAGAGTGCCCCACCCCCACCAGCGGAGGTTCGGGATGTCCATGGGTCGGACGGATCAGACCGGGCAGGCAGGCAAGGTACAGGTGCGGGAATGGGTGACCCGGATGCCGCCGCCCAGGCTGTTCAGCGCCGCCACCAGCGCCTCTTCGGAGACGTCTGCGACCCGCAGGATCAGGGTGCTGGTGGACGGGTCCTCGCCCATGGCGGTGCCCAGGGAAAGGATGTTGCCGCCGATTTCGGCGATTTTGCCGGTCACCCGGGCCAGTACGCCTTTCTCTTCGGGCACGGAGAGGGTGATGCGGATGCCGTTCTGGCGCGCGCCGAAGAGTTCCAGCATCAGTTTGAAGATGTCCGTCTCGGTGATGATGCCGACCAGCTTGTTGTCCCGCATCACGGGCAGGCCGCCGATTTTGTTATCGGCCATAATGCGGGCCGCTTCCTCTATCGGCGTGTCCTCGGTGACCGTGATGACATTGCGGGTCATAATATCCCGCATTTTGACTTTGGAGAGGAGGTAGGGAATCTCGTAGATGCTCAGCGTGGTCGCCGGGGAAGGAGAGGCTCGCAGAAGGTCCAGTTCGGTGACAATGCCCACCAGTTTCCCGTGCTTATCCAGGACCGGGAGACGACGGATTTTCTCACTGCGCATCAGTTCCAGCGCTTCCGGAAGGGACGTTTCCTCGGTCACGGTGATGGGACGTTTGGTCATCCGTTCGCCGACTAACATGGGGTGCCTCCTTATCGGTATTTTCGCTAACATTATACTCGCTATTGGTCTTCCTGACAAATGGAGGCAACGGGGTATATCACTTGCGGGCACGCCACTACCCACCCGGATGGTTGGGATGCTCATTTCGCCCACCGCTGAAGTGGCTTCAGTGCACGTGATTGCCTGCTTTGCAGAATGGGGTATAATTGGAGTTGTGACACTATCTGGATGAAGTCCTTTCTCCATTTGCTGATGAGCAATATGCGCCGCAAGAGAGCATCTGTTTCCCGGAGCCAGCGCATATTCTGGATGATGAGCATCCTGGTAGTGGCCAGCATGGCCATCGGCCTGATGGTTTCCTTCACGCCCCGGACGCCGCGTGGAGTGGAGACGCCGACTCCCACCGCGCCGATGATCTTTACTCCCACTCCCCCACCTTTGCCGCTCTGAGCCATTGGGGCATAAAAATTGCCGCCTGAGCCCCCACCAAATGCTCAACCCATCCTGGTTTTAAGGAGGCCTGATGGGAATTCTGGGCCCGATCTATAACCTACTCAGCACGGGACCCGGCACCTTCGTCTACCACCTGCTGATTCTGTTGGCCCTGGAGGGCGCCGCCGGGATCGCACTGGTGGAGTACCGGCACACCCGAAATCCGGATCAGCGGCGCTTCCTGATCGCGTTCACGGTCGTCCTGCTCCTGCGGGTCCCTCTCCTGGTCCTGGGGCCTCAAGGCCACAACCTCCTCGCCCCCCTGCTCTATGCGCTGGAGGTCGCCAGCCTGAGCGTGATGAGTTGGGCGTTTCTCTCCCCCCTGATCGGACGGCGGGCAGGGCGGTGGTTTCTGCTGATTCATCTGGCGGCGATTGTGGGGCTTATCCTGATGTTTTTCCCTTTCTGGTATCCTCTGGCGCGCTCTGTTCCCTTCTTTGAGTACACCGCCTTCTGGCAGCAGACCGTCTGGGACCTCTGGGCGACGCTGCTGGCCCTGTTCAGCGGTCTGTATCTGGTGCTCCAACGGCGACGGGTGGAATATCCCCTGCCGGGGATTGCCTTTCTGATTATCGCTCTGGGCAACGGGTTGGTCACAGGGGATCAGGCGGGACTGGGTCGCCTGATCAACCTTTTGGGGTATCCCCTGATCTCCGTGGTGGTGTATCGCGCGGCCCTTCAGGACCTCTGGTCCTATCGGCAGGAATTGCAAACCCTGAGCGAACGCTCCCTGCAGCAGACCCGAGAACTCCTCTCTCTGCTGGAGGTCAGCCAGGCGCTCAGCGCGTCCCTGGAACTGGAACGGATTCTGAAGCAGGTGGTGGAACACGTTGCCCAAGCCCTGGATGCTGACCGGGTAGCGGTCCTGCTGCATCCCCTGGAAGAATCCCCCGACGGGTCGGGAGAAGAAGCGCCCGGGCACCTGCGCCTGATGGCCCTATACGCCCCTTTGACCGGACATCTGGCGCTGACGGATCCTGTGGATGTGCCATTAGACCAATACCCTCTTCTGGCTCACGCTGTCCGCCGACGGCGACACCTGATTTTGCGCCCCCAGCGCTCCCAGCCGGACCTACAAGCCCTTTACGACCTTCTGCAGAGCCCGAAAGGGGGGACAGTGATGGTGCAACCTATGGTCCAGAGGGACCGGGTTGTGGGGGTGCTCATGGTCGTCAACGATCACCGACCGGGGCCGTTTGAAAGCCGGGACATCCGTCTGTGTGAATCCATTGCAGCGCAGATGGCGGCGGCGATTGAGAATGTGTACCTTTACCGTCGCCTGGAACGGGAGGTTCAGCGCCTGGAGCAGGCGCTACGGGAGCGGGAGCGCGAGGCCTCGCTGCGGGAAGCGATTCTGGAGAGTACGGCCGAGGGGATTATTGTGACCGATGAGCGTGGGGTAGCCATTCGGATGAACGCGGCGGCAGAGCGCATCCTGGGCGTTCCCCGGGAACGACTGCTGGGTCGCCCGGTACAGCCGGCGCTGGAGACCTTCGTGGCACAGCCCCTGGGGGACGTGGCGCATCTCCAATCGCCACTTCACACTCTCTTTGAACTGGAGGGGAAACAGATTGCGGTCAGCGCGGCGCCCGTCCGACTCCCCTCCGGTGAGCAATTGGGCGCGGTCGCCGTGCTGCGGGATGTCACCCGGGAGGTTCAGGCCGAAAATTCCAAACGGGAATTCATCGCCCACGTCTCTCACGAACTCCGGACGCCGCTGACGGCCATTTTGGGCTACAGCGAAGCACTCTATAGCGGCATGGTGGGCCCGCTATCTCACACCCAGGCCACATTTCTCCACATTATCCACGACAATGCCCGCCGACTGGTCGCGATTGCCAATAACCTCATCGCCGTTGCCGAAAGCGAGCGGGGAGGCCTGGAACTGAATTACGTCCCGACCGATATGGCCCTGCTGGTCGGCGAGGTTCTGGAGTCCTTCGTCCCCCAGATGAAGGCGCGACAACTGGAGTGGCGGCTGGAGGTGGCGGATGACCTGCCCCTCGTGGAGGTAGACCCGCTGCGGATTCGTCAGGTGGTGAGCAACCTGCTCAGCAACGCGGTCAAATTCACCTATCCGGGCGGTCGGGTAACGGTGGGGCTGGCCGCGGTGCCGGAACCGGGCGGGGCTCCTCCCCAATTCTGTCGCCTCTGGGTTCAGGATACCGGCATCGGCATCCCACTGGAGGAACAGTCCCGGGTATGGGAGCGGTTCTACCACACGGATGACCCGCTGCGAATGGCAGCAGGGGGTATGGGGGTGGGACTCTCCATCGTCAAGTC
The DNA here is from genome assembly GCA_014360895.1 of Thermoflexales bacterium. Taxonomy (GTDB): domain Bacteria; phylum Chloroflexota; class Anaerolineae; order B4-G1; family DUEL01; genus SpSt-77. The sequence continues at coordinate 14,414 of JACIWQ010000077.1, forward strand.
CCTGGTGGAGGCCCACGGGGGGCGCGTCTGGCTGGAATCGGCGCCGGGGCAGGGGAGCACCTTCACCGTCCTGCTGCCCATCCGTCGGCCCCCCTCGCCGGCCGCTGCGGATGTGACAACCGATGAGTATCCTGCGATAGAACAGGCGATGGGATAATCCCGGGCCCGCCACCCGTTCAGCGGACCTGCCGGATGACCATCACGACCTTGCCCTGGATTTTCACCTGTCGGGGGTCATCCACGTAGATGGGCGCCATCGTCGGGTTGGCGGGTTGCAGGCGGACCCGTCCCCCCTCCCAATACACCCTCTTGAGGGTCGTCTCCTCCCGGTCCTCCAGCCACACCGCCGCCATTTCCCCGTTCTCTACGGAGGGCGTGGGACGCATAATCACGATGTCGCCATCGTGGATCATCGCGTCTATCATGGAATTCCCCCGAACGCGCAGGGCGTAGAGGTCCCGGGGGTCTCCCACGATACTGCGGGTTAACTCAATCGTCTCCTCCACGCCCAGCAGGGAGAAATCGGAGGAGGGGACGGGGATCGGTTCGCCCGCCGCGATATCCCCCAGGAGCGGAACGGAGATGATCTCGCCGAGTCCCAACCCGCGCGCGCCCGCCGCAGTGAGGCGAATGCCCCGGGAGGAGCGCGGGTCCCGCTCTATCCACTTCGCCCGTTCCAGCCGCTTCAGGTGATAATCCACCACCGATGTGGAAGAAATCCCCAGTTCCCGGGCGATGTCCCGGACAGTAGGGGGATAGCCCCGTTCCTGGATGAAATCCCGGATGCACTCCAGAATGCGTCGCTCCTGTTCTTCTACCCCTTCCCGTTGCCCGTTCATCGGAGCCTCCTGAGCCCGGTTTTTCTTTGTTGATTATAAACGAACATCCGTTCGGTGTCAAATCAGTGATGCTGGATGACCAATGACCAAAGTCGCTGTTGAATCCTATAAAGTCGTACCGGTTTAAAGTCTCACAAAGTCGTGCCGGAT
>JACIWQ010000078.1 GCA_014360895.1 Thermoflexales bacterium
CCACTTTGACCTTGTTGTTACCCGTATCTGCGATAATGATGCGTGTGCCGTAAGCTGCCACGCCGGTTGGCTGGTTCAGGTTGGCATAAATGGCGCGTACAAAACCGAAGTTCCTGCCATCAAAGCTTAATAACTGTAAACGATTGTTGCCCCGATCGGCAACAACGATGTAGCCATCACTGGTAACGGCTATTCCTTGCGGGTCGTTGAATTGGCCCGGGCCACTCCCGGTACTCCCGAAGGCCGAAATGAATTCACCCTTGGCATCAAAGGCTTGCAGCCGGTTGTTGCCACTGTCGGACACGAGAATACGGTAGTTGCAGGTATCGCTGTTGCCGACACGTGGGATGTCACTAATTCGGAATTCGTCTAAAACAGCCCAGGCTTGCTGATCATGCCATAAGGATGAACCGATGTGGATGGTAGGGGCTAAACTATCCGGGCACTTGGCAGAATTATTGCTGGCCTGTTGCTCACCATCAACAAACAGTGAAATGTTATTTTCTTGCCAAGTGACAGCGACGTGATGCCACTCCCCAGCCTGCCAATGTGCCACGTTGTAGGCTACCCCGTACTCGCTGTTGCTATCCCATAGTATGAAGCGCAGGTTGTTTGCTCCATCCTTCATAATGCGCATTCTGTTGAACCAATCACTGCCTACTTCAAAAAAGGTGTAGTTCTGGCCATCTCCGCCGTTCCAGTTTGGACGTATCCAGAATTCTATGGCACCTTGTGTCCGGTTCAGGTTTCCTGCCGTCGGATAGGTTAATGTGTCATTGGCATCTATAAGGATTCCCTGAGCATATCTGCCCGTTGTAAAAGATGTGCCGTTGGGCATTCCTATCTCACCTTGTGCTCCGCTGTAACTCCCGTCAAAGTGTAGTAATAAGAGGGTATGTTCATCCACCCCATATGGCCCCTCAGTGGTGCACAGTTTGCCCCACACAGCCACTCCGGCTGGGTTCTCAAACTGACCAGGGCCCGATCCGCGTTCACCGAATTCAAACAAAGGTTCGGCGTTTTGGTCGGCCACTCGGATGGAATGGCGTTGGCTGTACCAGTCGCCAGGATGAGAGAAAAGCAGGCGACCGGCCTGGTCGCGGGTCATATAGAAGGAGTGCTCAAGATGGTAATGCACGCTACCCAGTACATCCAAATACCTCCCGTCAGCGGATTGTGTGAGGAGAGCATAGCCGTTTTGGGGATCAAGCACAATCCGCTTCCCATTGTCACTCAGAGTGATTGCTGCCGGATTCACCAGGCGAAAGGTATTAAAGAAGGGACTGAACCCGCTTTCGCGTCCTAATGAATCCACGGCTGTGATGGCATAGGCTACTGCCCGCATGCTATGGTCATAATTGTCAACAAAACTCAAATTGGTGATCCCTTGGGCAATACGTTCGTAAGTAAAGGTCGGGCGGCTGACGGTGCGATACACGTTGTAACTGGCGACAGGGAAGGGATTGGCTGACCAAGAAAGGTGGACACGGCCCTGTTCAACCCGGCCGCGTAAGTCCGATGGCGGCGCAGGTGCTACGGCAGGAGGGATGTGCGATGAGATTGTCAGAGTAGCGGTAGTCATATTGCCTTGCCAGGCCTTCAGGTTAAACTGAGTGATCTCAAGCCAACCATATTCCTGATGAGCCCCTTTAGTGAGCTCAACAATAAACTCGTCCTTCTCACCAACTACATCAATGACACCGAAGGGGTTGGCGCACAGGGTATGGCCCGTACGGGTCGTTATTGAAGAGCCCACTGAGCGATTGGGCAACATAAGCAGTCCATTGCTGTCTGTCACACCGGTGATTTCTGGTGTGTTATCAATCACAATGGGGAAAGAACCATGTCCTGGACCAGCCTGGAACAGCCTAACTGTTACATTCGGAGCCGGTGCGCCCTGGTTGTCCAGTACTCTCAGGTAAGTGCTCATAGGTACATCAAAAAGATATTCTCCGTAATAACCGCGGCGATATCCCTTATTGACGTTCAGGGCCAGCGCGCTGTGTTCTTCGTAGACCAGCGGTCGGATGCCTGGGTTAAGCATTAGGCCTGTTGCGGGTAGTCCGGTCTCCATTTGAAGAGGCAAACCATTGTGATCTACAATCTCAACAGCACCCACCTCAAAGCCAAGGTTATAAAGGTCAATCAAACCTAATTGGTGGCTCAGTTCGTGGATAAGGGAACCACTCACATCAGTGATAGGATCATAGTAAGGGTTATTATTACGATCATCAGCGGCCAGAAAAAATCCACCATCTACATCTACAGAAGTATCGGCTGACGGTGGCTCGGAGGTCACCAGAATCTTATCCAAGCGGACCCGTTCAAGGATGCCGTTGGGGGCTGATGGGTAGATAGAACGGGCAAAGGCAGCATTCATGGCAGCGATCTGCTTTTGTAGCCAGTCCTCCGCGGAAAATGGCCATTGAGGGTCTACGGGTGTTTCAAGAGCGGCGTACAATTCAGGTGTAACAGCCAAAACCAGGCTCAGGGCATCGGTCCGGTCTTCAAGGCTGTTGTTGGATTCGTACGTCTCCGCGATAGCGTTAGCCGGGTCCACTGTGAAACGTACCGTATGGCTACCCAGCAGTCGCTCGCCGTCCAGAGAATGACTCCAAGTCCACTGGTAACTTTCTGTAGCCTCTTCTCCTGGCGCCAGGCTGTTATGGACTCCGGAGTGAACTTCTTGTCCGTCAATAAACCATTTGAAGTCAAATCTTCCGCTGGCGACAGTACCTTTATTGATAATATGAGCGGTGAAGGTTACTGTTTCACCTGGATCAGGCCATCGTTTATCGTTTTCTGTTCCCGGCCGGAGATAGGGTTTGCCGTCTGCCGTGTACCAAACCTGATACCGGCTATATAACGGCGTACGGCTGATGTAAGTGACATCCAAATCAACTCCCGCAGGTTTGGCAAAGGTATGAAGAGGCCGCCTGTAAACAGGATGCAGATGGTTGTATGGATATTCCGGTAATGTCTCGTAAGGCTGTAAGGGATTGTAAGGGATATGCTGAGGGATTTCCTGTATCACTACATAAGGCGAAACAAAGACGCCTTGCTTTGGCAATGCCTCTCCCGGGAGTGAGGGGACCATCACCCCGATTACGAAACCGGTAATAAGACCAATCTCAAGCAAGCGAAGAAATGGGAACTTCATAGGTTCCTCCTGTCGGTTAGAAACGCTTCGCGCTGATGGTTCAGAAGAGCACCCAGCCCAGTCAAGAAGAGGCTCGTCGTCGCAAGCACATAGCGGGTGGAACGATTCCCGCCTTATTTAATTTTATGGATAGTTTCTTACCACCAGCGGCAGATATACCTTCCACCCCGGCACCACCTCCACCCGGCCGTCGCTGAGGGTAGCCAGAGTTTGCGGGTTGCCGGCCCGGTCGCTCACCTGGGCGGAACGGAAGGTCAGGACGCTCTGCCCCTCCGCCAGCGCCCGCAGGGTGAGCACGGCCAGGACACCATTGCCGCTGGGGCCTTCCGGCGTCGCTCCCAGGCTGTAGGCGCCAAAGGTCACCGTGCCCGCCGTGGGGCTGATGACCGTCCCGGCCACAGTGAAGGCCCGCCCGGTGCTGCCAGGGAAGGAACCCAGGGTGCCGGTGACCACCTCCACCACGGTCGGCGTGTAGCCCAGGGTGAACTCAAAGGCGCCCAGGTCCACGGCGTTGGTGATGGCGATACCGACCGTGAAGACATGACCGGCGGTCACCGTGCGCACGGGCGGTTGCACCCACAGTGACGCCGCCTGCTGAATACCCGTCGGTTCGCTCCGGAGGCCGGTCGCTCCGCCGCAGCGGGTGCCCCAACGATAGGCCACCCGCTGCACGTCCAGGATGTCTATGTCGCCATCACTATCCAAGTCGTAGGTCGGCTCGTAGAGGGGATTGCCAGAGCGGGTGTTCCAGCGGTAGGCGATACGCTGGACGTCCAGGATGTCCACATCGCCGTCGCCATCAAAGTCGCCCAGGCAGGCGGTGATGACCAGGGTCCCGTCCTGGGTGATGACGCTGATGGAATCGCCCGGCACGCTGGTGACCTGCACATTCTGCAGGTGCAAGGAGGCCGTCCCGCCGCCGACAGGCAGGAGCCGGACGTAGGCCAGCACGCCCGAGCCGCTGGGGCCGGCAGGGCTGGCGCCGAGGCTGAAAGCGCCGAAGGTGGCCGTGCCGTTCGTGTTGTCAATGGTCGGGCCGACCGGCGTGAAGGAGCGGCCGGTGCTCCCCGGAAACTCGCCCAGGGTGATGTTCTGCACCGTCACCAGGCTGGGGCTGTAGGCCAGGGTGAACTGGAAGGAGCCCAGGTTGGTCACGTTGGAGATCGCCACCGCCACGGTGATAGGCACCCCGGAGTTGGCGGAAGCGCTGGACGGCGAAATCCGCACCACGGTGGCCGTGGGCGGAACCTCCGTCACCGTGATGAAGTTGGTGCGGGTCAGGGTGTCGCTTCCGCCAGGGCCGGAGACCCTCAGGGAGACGGTGTATACGCCAACGGCGTTGTAGGTGTGCACCGGATTGGGGACGGTGGCCATTCCACCGTCGCCGAAGGCCCAGAGCCAGCCGGTGACCGCGCCGCTGGAGCGGTCGGTGAACTGGACTGTCAGCGGGGCATAGCCGGAGGTGGGCGAGGCGGTAAAGTCGGCCACCGGCGGCACGCTCTCCGGCGTGAGGGTCAGTTCCTCCAGGGCAATCTCGTTGACGAAGGCACCGGTTGCGGCATTGGTGCGCACGATGGAGACCACGATGTTCCTGTCCGAAGCGTAGGCGCTGGCCGGGACGTCCACTGACACCCGATGAACCTGGTAGTCACCGGTGTTCACCGTCAGGCCGGTATCGGCGCCGTCAATCTGGACCTTCTGGATGCGAGCCGTGCCGGAGGGTTGCCAGAAGGTGAAGTGCACCTGATATTGCTTCGCCGGGTCCAGGCGGTCAAAGCGGTAGCGCAGGGTATTATCGGACTGATCCACCCGGACGCTCTGGTAGGGCAGGATACCCCAGGCGGTGTTCGCCACGCCGTCCAGCCAGCCGTAGGGCCGCTCGGTGGCGGAGGGGTACTGCGGATCACGGCTACCGCCGGCGTCGGCGTAGCGGTAGTCTATGTCGTAGAGGTTGACGGCGCTCACCACCGCGCCATCAATGCCCGGCGCCTGGACGGTGACGCTGATTGCGTGGTCGGCGTAGAGGGCGGGATCCAGGCGGAGGGAGAGGCGGTGCACCCGCCCGTCGCTCAGGTCCTCCGGTCCGGCGATGAAGTTGCCGTCCACATAGACGCTCTCCTGCCGCCCGGCGCCGTCGCATTCGTAGAGGGCCAGGTCCAGGTGATAGAAGTGGCCGGGCAGGAGGTGGTTAAAGCGGTAGGCCACTCGGCCGCCCGGATCCAGGCGCAGGGTTTCGTGGGGTTGGGAGCCGCAAGCCACCGTTACGTCGGGCTGGCCCTCATCCACGTAACCGTAGCCCCGGGCCGGAGCGTAGGCCACATCCGAGGCGCCGCCGCTATCCAGGAGCACGGGGCTGGCCAGGCCCACATAGACATCCCGCCAGGTCTCGTTGTTGCTCTCGTCGTATTCGTTGACGGCATTGTCCCGGTCGGCGCGGGCGAAGAGGCGATAGGGGCCGGGGGCCGTGGGCGTCCAGGCGAAGGCGACGGTGGTTTCCGCGCCGCCCAGTAGGGGCGACCCGTTGTGGTCGCCCACCAGCGTCCCGCCCGCGTCGGGATTGCCCTGATATAGCACAACCGTCTGTGCGCCGGCCGTCGTCTGACCGTGATTGCGCAGGGTGAGAGTGACGGTCACCGCCTCGCCAGCCATCGGTTCGTCATCGGAGAGGGCGATGCTGGTCACCTGCAGGTCGGGGCGGGTGCGGACGGCGAGCGTGGTTGTGACGGCGTTGTTGGCTTCGTTGGTCTCGGCGACGCGGTTGTAGGGATCTACCACCACGCGGACGGGCACCGTGCCAGTGAAGCCCAGGGTGTTCCACATGATGCTTGCCTGGGCCGCGCCGCCCGCCGGGACGTTCGGGACGAAGGCGGAGCCGATGTACCACTCACCCCAGCCGGGGGCAGTGGCGTAGAAGGCCGCGGTGAGGCCGCCGGTATTCAGGCTGCCGGTGTTGCGAAGCGTGGCCGTGACAGATACCGTCTCGCCCTCGGTGGGGTTGGCTGCGCCGAAGGCGATGTCGGAGGCCGTGAGGGTCACGTCGGACTGAGCCGAAGGGACGGCGGCCAAGTTCTCCAGGCCCAGGGGCAGGAAGGGCGCGACGTAGAAGCGGATGGGCACGTCCACCTCACCGCTGCGGCCGGAGAGGTAAGTGTTGACGGCAGAGGCCAGGTTGCCGGTGGTCAGGCGGGCCGGGTAGGCTGGCGAGCCGCTCCAGGCCCAGTCCACCGTGCCGTCGTCGCCCACGTCCGCGGCGACGGTGAGCGGGCCGGGGTTGGGGCCGTCGTTGTTGACCATAAAGGAGACGGTGGCGGTGGTGTAGGTGCGGGCCGCCAGACGCACGTAGCGCATCTTGCTGCCGGTTGGGGTCATCTGCAGGTTGGTGAGAAGCACCTGGCCGCCCTTGCTGAGGGAGACGCGGACGGGCACATCCAACGTGCCGGACGTGGGTGCGCCGTGGGCCGCCCAGTAACGGCTGAAGGCGGCGGCCAGATTGGGGCTGTTGAGGGCGGCCGCGTTGTCCACGTTGCCGGCCCACTCCCAGTCCCAGGCGCCGTCGTCGCCGATGTCCAGGCGGAAGGTGAGGGGGCCGGAGCCGACCTCGCTGATGAGCGCGTCCAGGGTGGTGTTGGTGAAGGCACCGGCGGGGACGCGCAGCGCCGCCGTTTGCTCACCGGCGGCGCCGAAGACGAAGCGCCGTCCGTACTGCACCTGGTAGGTGCGGCCGCCGGTAAAGGTCTCCGGCAGGTTGAGCTGGGCACGGTTGTAGGGGGCGGATTCTATTTGCTCGACGATGTAAAAAGTCAGCTGCTTAAAACTGTAATTAGGGTTAGTAGAGCCACTAACTGTTTGAGCTTCAATACGTATTCTTCCATTGCCGCCTGTCCCTCCTCCACCCCTGCCGTCTGGACGCCCTGCACCGCCCTGACCACCTAAAGCTGTCACCTTGTTGGTTCCCAGATTGGCTGTTATTGCTGTCAATTTGATGGTTCCTCCTGCACCTCCCCCACCTGAACCAGCCCAATAATAGGGAGCCTTTTCTCCATTGTTACCGTTGGCTTCAATTGCGCCCTCAACAGAAATTTGGGAAGCGTAAATAAGCGCAATTCCGCCACCTGCACCTCCGACACCGGAATTGCCATTTGTGTTATCCCCTCCTCCACCACCACCGCCTCCCCCCAGGTATAACTGGGTAAGGGAATCAGAACCAACGGCCCCTCCTCCTCGGCCTCCAACAGCATCACCAGCATTTTGGCCGTTGGTTCCGGCGGTTCCATTTCCACCACCGCCCCCTCCTGCACCATCTGCGGTTCCACCAGACCACCAATCGCCTTGCCCTCCACCACCGCCATTACCATTGGGGTCGATCAAAGGGAAGCCGGCACCATTGTAGAAGTAACCTTCTCCTTGAAACCCCGAACCTCCGCCTCCACCAGTTCTAAATCCTCCGGCAAACCCAAGACCGCTTACTGAAATCTTTCCCGTTCCAACTATTTGAAGTCCTTGCTTGGCCTTGAAAACCAAAATCCCGCCTGTTTGAGCATTATTCCAAACATTATTAGGCCACGAAAAATTGCCCTGCCAGGGGTCTACAGTTAAAGTTCCCCTTATAATCACGCTATTGTAGTGCGGTACTTTCACAACTTGGGCTGAATGGTTGGCCCGTACCGAAATAGAGCTTACCGTGTCGTTGCCTATTGCATTATTTGTGAGATCACTGTCACTCTGTATAAATAACTCCATACCTTCATTTGGACGTGAGCCTGTATTACGATACAACATTGCGCGCCAATCACCGTCTATCCTAATGGAGGAAGCTTGATTGTCGCCTATATAGTTATCCCCTAAGAACCCGTCATCAATTCTCGGTTGAAAAGTCTCACATCTTCCGCCATAGCCGGAGTGTTCGCAGAGAGTTGCCCCGCCGCTCCAAGCATGAGCGGTATAGGTATTAGCAAGGTTCTGGCTCAAGATAAGCGAACCATCCGAAGCCAAGCTTTCAATGGTAGCAAATTCGTAGTTGCCCGCCCCATTCCCCTGCATCTGAATTATCAGAACCTCGTCACCCGGATTAAAACCCGAAGCAGGCGTTTGAATATTGACGGCGTATCCACCATAATTGTTATTATAACAGTTAGGGCAATCGTTGAAAGCGAGATATAATCTTCCTGTGGAGGGGGCGCTTCCTTCCATAATGTGAGCCTATAAAAAAACCACCGCTGCTTCCAATTTTTCCTACAACACTAAATTTGCGGGCATTTGGTACCAAGAAGCTGGCGTCATAGCTATTGTCTCCGTTCGGGTCACGGAAGCAATCACGGTTACTGCCGGTCCATTCCGGGCATCCTCTTCCGACTACATCGATAACCAGTCGCTGACCTGCTAAAAGATCTACGCCGGTGTCAGTCCAGGATTGGTTCACTCCAAGAAACATCATGGTTACGTTGGCAATCGGTACGGTTCGTTGACCAGATGGAGCAGTTCTTACCACCGTTGCACGAACTTGATTTGCAAACACGGTTTGTCCCTCTTGCACGATCAAATCCCCATCGCGCCCCGTTCCAAAAATCGCAGGGTCTGTTACCATCCCAGACAAAAAGGCTGTTGCAAATTTCCCTACACCCCATAATTTGCTGTAATCCTGACTATACACCTTCACCGGATGCAACGTCTGCGGGTCAGGGCCCAGGGTGTGGGTGAACTCGGCCCACTGGCCCTGCGTGCCGGAGGCAAAGGTGGCGCTCCAGTCCAGCGGGCGCTGCACGCTCCCCGGCGGGGTGTCGGGCGTGTAGGCGGTGATCGTCCCGCGCACGGTGAGGGTGCGGGTGGGATGGTCGGGGTCGCTGGTGCGGATGGTCAGCGTGCGCTCAAAGGGGCCTTCAGGCAGGTAGGCCGTGTTAAGGAGCAGGTCAAAGCCGCTGGCGTCCCCCGGCGCCAGGATCAGGCCACGGCTGCCGTCCACTGGCAGGCCGTAGACCTCAATGTGAGCCTGGTAGGAGCCACCATTGTCGGCATAGCAGCCGTTGCAGTCGTTGGTGGCCAGATAGAGCCGACCACTGCGGTCGGCGGTAACCACTGTGGCCGCGCCCACAAAGAAGGGCGTGCCGTCGCCAATCTTCGCTACCAGGCTCAAGGTGGATAGCCCAGGCGCCAACCAGTTGCTGGCGGCAGCATTGCCGGTGCCGGCGGGGCCATAACACAAATCGGTCCCGTTACTTCCGTAGCAAACCGTCCCGCCAGCGCGGATGCCCACCGCTTCTCCGCTTTGAACGGTGATACCGGTGTCAATCCAACCCGCAATCTGGCTGTTCACACTCCGATCCCAGCGGCCACCGCTACTCACCAGCATTGCCTTCAGGTCGCCGAAGCCGGTGTTGCCCAGGGTAAACCGGTGTTTGAGCAGGGAACCCCGCTGCGCAGTGCCGAAGTCCCAGAGCAGATTGTTCCCTTCTGTCACAAACTGCGGCCGGGGGTCGGCCTGGAAGGAGGAGAGGGGCCGGGCGGCCGTGTCCAGGATGTTGCCCTGATAGTCGGTCCAGAAGGCCATAACAATATAGTCTTCGTTCGCCTGGAAGGTAGGGGAGAAAGCACCCGTATTCCAGGTCACCGGCACCACAGTTGGGCCAGGGGGCAAAGTCACTGTCACCGGTACTTCGGAGACGACTGTGCCGGTAATGTTCACAAACTCCAGGAAGAGGTGGGCATTCGCCAGAGTCTTATCGGTGGGATTGTTGACCACCAGATTGGTGGTGTTCACCCCGATAGTAAAGGGCGCGCTGGTCACAATCTCCACGCCGGGGTCGGGCAGCATCTGGCCGCTGTAGGCGATCAGGTTCTCCGTGGGCGCGCTCAGGCGCACCGGCGTAACGAAGCGGTGGTTACCCTGGGGATCGTTATAGGAGACGATGACGATGGGTTCGGTGTAGGGTTCGCGGTTGACCGTGTACTGGAACGTATCGCGCGGCGTCTGGGCCTTCACAGTGAAGGATTCGCCATTGTAGACCTTACCGGTGTAGAGGGCCAGTTTTACCCCCAGCGTTCCCACGTCCAGGAAGGTGGGCGAGGCGTAGCCGCTGCCGAAGTGCAGCGTACCCGTGATGCCGGTGCTATCGCTCCAGGCCAGGGTCCAGGTGCCCGCGCCCACATCGCAGCCACCGGGGTTGCCACACTGGACGGTGAAGGTGTAAGTGCGGTCGGCGTTGCCGATGTAGTAGCCGCCCACGGCCGGTTTGGCGTGGCCAGATTGGGTCCACTGGGGCGGGAGCGGACTCTGCAGCAGGATGCGGCTGCCCACGATGACCTGCTTCTGCGCCCGCACCCGGCCTGAGCCGCCCACGGTGTTGTTGGTGATGCTGATGGAGTCGTCGGGCGCGATCATCACCGCCTCCACACCATAGGCGTCGTAGAGGCCGGTGTTGAGGAGCGACAGGGTGGCAGTGACCTGATTTCCCACGCGGATGCTGTGTACACCGGCGATCAGTTCCGGTTTCGGAAAAGAGGCCGGGTCGTTGGGGTTGGTGCCCAGGTGCTCCTCCGAGCGGTCGCTGTAGCCGTCCAGGTCGGTGTCCTGGTTGAAGCGGAAGAGGGCCACGGCGCCGGGGGTGGCCTGGGTATCCTGGAAGCCCTCGGAGCCGTCCCCCAGGCCGCTGGTGTAGACATTCCACCAGTCGGCGGTGGAGAGGGCGTGCTTGCACCAGAGGGTGCTGCCCACCCGGCGGGGTTCCACGCACCAGGCGGGCGTGTCGGCACGGTATTCCGGCGTCCAGATGGCGATGAGGTTGCCCTCGGCGTCAGTGGTGTGAGGGAAGTAGCGGGCCAGGAGGTCCAGCACGGTCTCGTCGCCCCAGGTGGGGATCAGGTAGGTGTCAATCGCCTCATCGCCGTCGTCAGTACCATCCTCAATGGCAATCAATACGCCAGCGTTGACCGCGTCCTGGTAGAAGAGTTCGTCAATGCCGTAGGTGAAGTCCTCCACCACGATGCGCACCGGCCCGCCCAGGTCAATGGCTTTCATCTGCTCCAGGGTGAGGGGGATGCGGCGGGAAGTGTAGGTGTGCTCCTCGTTGGGCATAAAGTTGTGGAACTTGCCGTCGCCGCCCAGGTCCGGGCCGACGAAGTAGGTGACGGCCGGGTTCGGGTCGTCGCCGATGTAGATGTTGAAGGCGAGGTTGGCAATCTCGCGGGCGTACTCGGTGCCGGTGTTGCGCACCTTGTAGGTGAACCACAGGTCGGCGGCGTGAGAGGAGTCCACGGCTGTAGCTGTGCTCCAGGATTCCTCGCTGGAGAAGGCCTCACCGTTGGTGATGGTGTGTTCTTCGTATTCGGTATGGGTGTTAGTTTGCGCTCCTCCGCGAGAGCGTCCCTGAGTCGTGGTAACTGTTGGAACAGGGTAGTAAACAGGATAAGCCATTTGTATGCGGGTTTGCCCATTCTCATCAACAACAGGAGTATGAGGGCTGGCAGAGGCTGGCAAGTCCTGTGCTTGAGCATACCCTGCTTGGGTGTTCAGATAATTTTGTGACCCGGCAGGTTTAGAACCGTTTGCTTTGCTTGAACAAGGGTTGCACCGGTTGGTGGTATCTTGGGCTTGCGCGTTGTCTATACCGAAATCATCTGGAGAGAAATCCAGATCCAACGGTTGCCCATTAGCCAAGAGGGCTCCCTGATATACCATCCAGTTGATACCATAGCCTATTGCTTGGCCTGCCTTCCAGGCCAATTCCATACCTGTAGCGATCTCACTTATGGTCCCAAGGGCCTTAACCACTTTGCTGGAACCCGTTAAAAATTTCCAAAGCTTGTTGCTGCTAGATCCAGTTTGAACACCGGGGTAATTTGTCAGCGATAATCCTCCCGTTTGGGGCACTGAGACGGAAGTCTCTTCCCACTCGTTCCAAGTTATTGTGTTTGCTACACTATCGCTTGTTCCTTCAGTCTTGGAAGTACTGTACGATCGCTCGGTGCCGGAGGAGATGGTATGATCGGTGGTCACGGTGGTCACTGCCTCCACGTGCAGGGAGGACGGCACCACATCCACCTCCGGCACGGGGAAGGCGGCTACCAGGGGATGGTTGCCGGGCGCCTTCACCCACGAGGGCATCTCGGCGAAGATCACGCCCCAGTCCTCGTTGCGGGGCAGCGCGCCGTAGCCGCAGTAGCCGCCGCTGCCGGGGCAGTAGGTCAGCCCAAAGAGTTCTTGCCCGTCGTCAAACTTGTCCCGGTCGGTGGACTCCCGGTTCATGTTCAGGCCCAGTTCCCAGCGCTCGGCCAAGTCGGGCACCGAGTCCTGGTCGTCATCGCGACAACCAGAAATCTGCGGCGGCCAGCTGGCAAAGGGCTTGCCGCTGGCAGGCGGGCCGGCGCGGCGGTTGGCCAGCCAGTCCCTGGCGGCCTGCACCTCGGCGCCGTCGCTTACCCCGTCGCCATCAGAGTCCGGGTTCATCGGATCCGTGCACCACCACTGTTCCTGGGTGTTGGTCAGGCCGTCGCCATCGTCGTCCACGCTGGAGAGGGTGGCAATGGCAGCCTGCTGCTCGGCGGTCAGGCTGTGCATCGCGGCGCGCAGGTCGGCACGGGCGGCATCCAGGGCGGGAATGAGCGCGGCGGCGATCTGATCGGAATCGGTCATCTGGACTTGGAGGCTCTGCACGCGCTCTGCCCTGGTCAGCAGCGGTTCCAGGCCAGCCTGAAACCAGGACTTTTCGGGCCCGGCGGCGCCTGTCAACAGGCCCAGGTCATCGGCAGCCCGGGGTTCAAAGCGCAGCCGGGCCAGGGCTTCCAGTTGGGCGTCGTCGGCCAGAACAAGAGCCCAGTCCGGCCCCTCATCCAGGACTACCACCCCCAGTTCCTCCAAGCGGGCGCGAGCGGTGGGGTTGGAGAGGGTGATTTGGGCACGGAAGGGGCCAGAGGCAATTGCTGGTAAGGAAGGATGCGGTAGACTCGGATGAGACGCCGAGGAAGTGAGCGGATGCGTCATGGGCACAACACTGGTTAAGGCCACCATTAGGGCAAGAGTCGCTGCGAGGGGTTTTTGCATCTTGGGCCTCCTCTTGGGGAAACTGCGAGTCCGCCTACAAAGTGTATCACAAAGTTGTTCCGAATTTTCGGAAATCTTTCGGAATCCTTGGTCTACTGAAAGGGTTTAAGGGGCGTGGGGCTCAATCCCCCCGGTAGACGCCGAGGCCCAAGTGAGGATCTTATGGGGAATGGTACTACGGGGAGCAGAGCCCATCGGATGGACTTTCTGACACAGAACCGAGAGAGCCGAACCCCTGTGAAATGAACAGATCAGCCACTGTGGTTTGCCTTGACGGGTGGCGGGCTCTGGGGAGAATCTCTATCGCCAGGGCGCGCCGTCCGTCCTGGCCGTCGCCTCGGGCTGGAGCAAGCCGCGAGGCGATTTCTGCCGTCTTTAGGCCGCGTCTGTCTGCCTTTTTGGGGTAATCTTCCGGTGGATATTATACCACAAATTCGGCGGAAAAGCATAACAATTTTGTGACAGTGGGTAACAACTCGTCCCTCACAGAACAAATGGAGGACAGGGCGGAATTCTGGAGCGACGAAAGGACAAAGGGCGTGTACGGGGTGGGGTAGGGGCTCATCTGACCGGGGTTACCTGTATCTGCTTGCAGGATGCCCCGGGCGGTCAGTTTAGCACGACAACTGCGCGGAACAATCTCTTTTGTCTTGACAAAAATGCCGTTTTGAGGTACCCTGTGTCCGGCGTTGTCCCCGTTATCCCGGGAAAATTTCGCACGATAACGCGCAACGCGCCACAGGAGGCCGAGATGACCCATCCAACGATTCAATCTTTCCTGGACGACCTGGCCCGGCAGGGCAAGTCTCCGGTCACCATCCGGGGGTACCGGGCCGACCTGGAGGCCTTCGCGGCCTGGGTGCAGCAGACGTACGGGGAGCCCTTTGAGCCGGCCCGCATCGTCCGGGAGGACGTCCGCGCTTGGCGGGCCCACCTGCTTGCGGTTCAGCGCTGCAAGCCGGCGACGGTCAATCGCCGTCTGGCGGCGCTGCGGGCTTTCTGCCGCTGGGCGGTGGCAGAGGGAATGCTGGGGGCGGACCCCACGGCGGGGGTGCCGACGGTGCCGCAGGCGCCGACGCCGCCGAGGGCGCTGGAGAGTTCGGACCTGCGGCGGCTGGTGCGGCGAGCACAGGCTGGGGGGAATCCGTTGCACATTGCGGTGGTGGTGCTGCTGGCGAACACGGGGTTGCGGGTATCGGAACTGTGCGGTCTGCGGCTTTCGGACGTGGAGGTGACGGAGCGGCGGGGGCGGGTGGTGGTGCGGAGGGGGAAGGGGGAGAAGTACCGGGAGGTACCGCTGAACGGGGAGGCGCGGCGGGCGGTGCTGGAGTACCTGGCGGTGCGGCCAAAGGTGGCGGATGACCGATTGCTGATTGGGCGGCGGGGGCCGTTGACGGAGTCGGGGGTGTGGCGGATTGTGGCGAAGTATGCGCGGGAGGCGGGGGTGGAGGCGACGCCGCACGTGTTGCGGCACACGTTTGCGACGCGGCTGTTGCGGGAGGCGGGGGCGGATTTGGTGGTGGTGTCGGACCTGCTGGGGCATTCAGACCCTCGGACGACGGCGCGGTATGTGCGTTCCAGTGCGGCGGATCGGGAGGAGGCGGTGGAGAGGCTGTAGGAGGAGGCAAGAGGCAGGAAGCAGGAGGCAGGAAGCAAGCGGAAAGGGAGGTGGGAGATGAGGAGTAGGCGGCCGATTCTGTTGGGGCTTCTGGTTGTCCTGATTCTGACCGGTTGCCGGTCTTCTGCCGGAGCGCGCACATTTGAGCACGAAGCATTTGCTTTCGTGATTCCTGTGGGCTGGAAGACGAAGGCGGAGGTCTGGGGACGGTCGGCGTCAGCGGGAGAGGAGTATTACGGCCTGGGGGTGCGGGAAATCGTCACGATTCAGTATCCCGCCCGGCGCGGGCAGGGGGAGGCGTTCTTTGCGGTGGCCTCTTCCCCGCTGGGGGACGGGGAGAGCCTGGAGTCCCGCTTCGTCCGGGCCTACGAGGAGGCGGTTCCCGAGATTCGCGATGCTGTTCAGCGGCCCTTTGAACGGGGGGAATTGTCGGGGTACGAGATCACCTATCGGCGTCCGTGGGGGGAACCGTGGTGGCAGTTTCAGGACGTCTGGGTGGAGAGGGACGGGGTGGTCTACGTGCTTTCGTTTCACACCTATCCCGGGGACTTTGAATCGTAC
>JACIWQ010000079.1:0-8958 GCA_014360895.1 Thermoflexales bacterium
CCCGCACAGCGGGAGAGGGGGAGGGGGAAGCCGCCGAGGGCGGCGGGGGAGGGGGTGAGGGCTGGCCCGCCCGCATCGCCCTGGCCGCCGGCCTCAGCCTGGCCCTTTACCCCCTGCTTTTCCTCTGGACCGACCTGGTCGGGCTGCACCTGGGGCCCCTTTATGCCTGGGGTCCCGTCATCGTGGGGTTGGCTGCGCTGGCCTGGCGCTACCGTCGTTGGCGGCCCCGCCAGGGCTGGGACGCGCTCCGGCAGTGGGCCCGCTCCGACGCCTTCTGGCCCGACCTGGCCTTCATCTTCGTCCTGGCCCTGGTCTTCGGCGTCCGGCTGCTGGTGGTGCGCACATTGGACGCCCCTATGTGGGGCGACTCGGTCCAGCACGCCGTCATCGCCCAGTTGCTGGTGGACAACGGCGGCCTGTTTGATTCGTGGGAGCCGTATACCCCTTACCGGGGGCTTACCGTCCACTTCGGCTTCTCCGCCGCGACGGCCCTTCTTTCCTGGGCCACCGGAATGGAGATTGCCCGGTCCACCCTGTTGACCGGTCAACTCCTGAACGGCCTCGCGGTACTGACCATCTACCCCCTGGCCCAGCGCTTGGCCGGGGGAAGTCGGTGGGCCGGGGTGGGAGCGGTCCTGGTCGCCGGGCTTCTCTCCCCGATGCCAGCCTATTACGTCAACTGGGGGCGTTTTGCCCAACTGGCCGGGCAGGCTATCCTGCCCGCCGCCCTCTGGTTTTTATGGGAGGCGGTGGACAGACGCCCTCTCTCTTGGAGCGCCCTCTTCCTGGCCGCCCTGGCGCTGGGAGGGATGGTTCTCCACTACTACCGGATGCCCTTCTACTACGCCACTTTCGTCCTGGCCTGGCTGGTGGGCTGGGGGATACCCACCTGGCGAGGGGACGGGCGCCGCTGGCTGAGCGCAGTGGCCCGCATGGCCCTGGTCGCTCTGGCCGCTGTGCTGTTGGTGCTCCCTTGGGGTTCATACGTGGCCGGCGGACGGCTGGCTGGCGCGGTGGAGGCGGGGGCCTCTGCCCCAACGGCCTCGGAACTGGAGCGGGTATGGGCCGACTATCAGGTCTGGCGGGACGTGGCCTGGTATGTGCCGCGGCTGCTCCTGATCCCCGCGGGGGTGGCGCTCCTCTGGAGCCTGGTGCGAAGGCAGTGGGCCGTCGCGGCCTGCGCTCTGTGGGTGGGTGGACTGGCGTCCCTCGTCGCCGGACGGTTGATCCGGCTCCCCGGCACTAACCTGATGCAGAACTTCGCCGTCCTCATTGCTCTTTACATCCCCGTTGGGCTGACTGTGGGATGGCTCCTGGGAGAGTTTGCCCAGGCTGCCCGCTCCGTCTTGCGGACAAAGGGTCTGCCTTTCAGTGCAGCGTTCGTTGCCTTTCTCGCCCTGGTCGGACTTCCCCAGCAGATGCGCGTCGTGGACCCCCGCCACATTATGGTCACCCGGCCAGATGTGCGGGCGATGGCCTGGATTCGGGAAAATACTCCGCCGGACACTCTCTTTCTGGTGGAGGGCTTTCGCATCTACGAGGGACGTTCCGCCGTCGGCGCCGACGCGGGGTGGTGGATTCCGCTCCTGGCCCGCCGGGCCAACACGATGCCGCCCCAATATGCCCTGTTGAACGAGGCCCCGGCAGAGCCCGGATACTCCCAGCGGGTCGTGGACCTGGTGGCCCACCTGGAAGAACATCCACCGGCATCCCCTGAAGGCCTGGCGCGACTGTGCGAGTGGAGCATTACCCATGTCTACATCGGGCAGGGCCAGGGGAAGGTGGGGCTGGGAGCGGTACAACTTTTCGCGCCGGAGGATTTCACCGGCTCCCCGGCTTTCCGCCCCGTCTACCACCAGGACCGGGTCTGGGTTTTCGCGCTGGACCCGGCGGCCTGCGGAGGGGCTGGCCCGTGAGGGACCCGCGCCGCTGGATCATCTCGCTCTTTCTGACCGGAGCGGCGGGCATATTCCCTGCCCTGTTTCTGGAGGGAGTGCGTTTTGTCGCCGACGCGCCCTTCTCTTGGGTCGGGCTGGTGAGCCGGTGGGCGTTCGTCGCCGGAATCCTGATCGCTGCGGTTTTATCCTCACCCCACCCCCAGCGGCTTTGCCGTTACCCCCTCCCCTCTCCTGAACCTTGTTCAGAAGAGGGGAGAGGATGCCGCCGCAGGCGGCAGAGGTGGGGTGAGGACCCACGCTGGAGATGGCCTGGCCTTCTCTGGCTGGGGTTGGGTCTCGTGGCCGGACTGGCCTATGCTCGGACAGGGGCCACCTGGGCTGCCTGGGCTCTGACGGGCACCGCCTGGATCCTTCTTCTCGGCCTGGCGGACATCCTGACCGGGGTTCGCTCCCGGCTCCGGCGCTGGGTCTGGCGGGGGATTCTGGCCCTCACGGCCGGAGCGTTTCCCGTGGCCCTTTCCCAACTGGAGTCCCGCTTTGCCGACGAAGAGTTCTTCGTCGCGCTGGAGGCGGTTGCACTGGCCCTGTTCTGGCTCCTGTTGTTGAGCGTGTACCGGCTCTCCCTTCGCTGGACACCTGTCCGTCTCCGGTGGGGGGTTACCCTGGAACGCCGGGCGACGGGCCTGGTCTTCCTGCTCCTGGCCTTCGGGGGACTGAACGGCACGGTCTGGGCCTACCGCCACAGTTTCTACCCGCCCGTCGCCCCGACCTATCCGGGGATTTCGGAAGAATCGCCCTTCCTCTGCGGCCAGGTCCCGCCAGACACCCAGACCTACGACGGGCGGGACGTCTTTTTTCGGATTCTGGCGCGGGTGGAGGCCAATCCCCGCAAGGGGCCGCCGGAATACGGGATGCTGGCGCTGGGGACGGGCGACCGCCGCTGGGCGGAGGCGTTCCGGGAATCGCTGCTGGCGGAGGTGGCTGAAGGGCGTTACACCGGCCCCGCCCACAGCGTCAAGTCGGTCCAGTTTGAGGCCGCCCTGCGGGCCTACTACTACCCGCGCGTCCGCGACCGCTTCCCCGGCCTCTTCTCCGAGGAGGAGCAGGCCCGCATACAGGCGTGGTTCGCGGCGGTCAACCGCCGGGCGCTGACGGTGGAGTGGGTGGACCTGATGTATGCTCTGGCCTTCTCCAAGTGGCCGGAGGGGCCCTACGAGAACCAGGAGAACGGCGCCGGCCTGCTGGCCCTGCTGGAGGCCGAGGGCCTGGCCGATCCGAACCTCTCCGCGGCCAACCGGGCGTACCTGGCCCGGAACCGGCGAGGCTGGGCCGAGCGCTTCCGCGTGACCGACGACGCGATTGTCTACCAGCCGGAGTGGATCCTCAACGCCTATTTTCAGTCCTTATACACCGGCGAATTTCCGGAGGAGAACGCGCGCCGCTCCTTTGAGTGGCTGCTCCTGCAGGCCTTGCCAGATGGGGCCTCTTTGCGGTATAATCATCCTGGGCAGGGCTCCCTGGCCGGGATCGCCTATCTGGGGGCGACCCTCTTCCGAGACCCCCGCTATATCTGGCTGGCGGGTCGGGCGGTGGAAACGCTGGAGCAGGAGGGACGCTACCTTTTCGCCCAGCCGGGGGTGGAGGAGCCGGTCCCGCTGGAGGGGCGTTCCCCCACGGAGGGGTCCTGTCTCCTCTACGGCAACTCCGGACTTCCCAACCAGAAGGGCCCCTTGGCGCCGGATAAAATCGTCTTCCGGGACGGCTGGGGGAAGGATGCCAGGTACCTGCTGGTCAACCTGCGCTTCACCGGCTGGCACCGCTACAAGGCGACGGGCACGGTGACGCTGGTGTATTGGGGGGAGCCTCTCTCCGCCGACGTGCTGGACGGGAAGCCGTTCTCATGGCTGCCGGTGGGGCGAAGCCTGTTTCGGGATAAGCGGGTCCCCCGGGAGAACCTGAACGGCCTGGTGGTGGAGAAAACGGGGATGGCCGCCGTCCTTTACGGGTTGACCGGCGTGGGCGGTCCCTGGGCCCAGGACCCGCCGTACTACGCCGAGGTGGTGGCCTTTGAGACGGGCCCGGAGAAGGATTGGGCCCACATCCGGCTGACCGACTGGCGGGGCTGGCAGCACGACCGGTGGGTCTACTTTTACCACAACGGCGGACCCATCGTGATAGTGGACGAAGCCCAGGGGCCAGCGGGGGCGAAAGCCGGCCTGGTCTGGCACCTTATCGGTGGGGAACGGATCGCGGCGGACCATTTCCGCCTGGGCAGCAGCAACGTGCCGGTGGAGGTGCGCCTGCTACCGCTGGATGGAAGTGGGCGGGTAGAGTCGCGGGCGCGGGAGGGCAGTATGCCGGGGTGGGAGGTGGAGTACTGGGGAGCGACAGGAACGCGCGCGGCAATGGTGATTGCGAGCGATGAGTGGAGAGGAGCGGAGATATTCCTGAATAGCAAAAGGTTGGAAATAAGCACAACGAGTAGCAATTAATATCCACATATCCCCGTTCTCCAGATAAGGTTTGTGAGGATAACGTGCGGGTCTGCTACTTTGGAACGTACCGGGCCGAATATTCGCGCAACCGGATTATGATAGAAGGTTTGCGGCGCAACGGCGTAGAGGTCATTGAGTGCCACGAGCCTTTATGGTTGGGGATTGAGGATCGGGTACAAGCAGCCAGTGGGGGATGGATACGCCCTGCGTTTTGGCTGCGGGTTGTGCGAGTTTACTACCGCCTGTTGCGCAAATACCGGACCGTCGGAGACTACGATGTGATGGTACTGGGATATCCGGGGCAACTGGATGTCCCCTTAGCCAGAATATTGACTTGGTTGCGGGGAAAGCCACTGGTGTTGGATGTGTTTATGTCCATTTATCTAATAGCCCAGGAACGCGGATTGACGGAGCGGAGTCCGCTCACAGGGCGCCTTATATATTTTTTAGAAAAACTGGCCTGCTCTCTGCCTGACTTGCTCATTTTAGATACCGAAGAGTATGTGGCTTGGTTTCACCAAGTGTATAGTATAGATCCCTCACGCTTTCGCCTGGTACCTACAGGTGCCGATGATAGAATATTTCGTCCGATGCCTCAGGAAAAAAAGGACGGCCTCTTTCGCGTGCTGTACTACGGCTCATTTATTCCCAATCACGGAGTAAGGTACATCATTGAGGCAGCGCGGATTTTGCAGGATGACCCCGATATACACTTTGAATTAATTGGCGATGGGCCGGAGAAGCCCCTCGCTATGGCCCTGGCGCAACAATACAACCTCACAAATGTGACCTTTGAAAATTGGATGGATCAAGAGGAATTAGTTCGCCGGGCAGCCAACGCTGATGTAATTCTGGGGGCCTTCGGCACTACGCCACAGTCATTGATGACGGTGCAGAACAAAATCTACGAAGGACTGGCGATGGGGAAGCCGGTGATTACAGGAGAATCCACAATTGTCCAAAAAACGGTGGGTAAAGTAATATATCTATGCTCGCGTGCCGATCCTTTTTCCTTAGCAGAAGGGATTAGGACTTTAAAGAGTGCCCCTGATTTGCGCAAACGGATGGGCACAGAAGGATATGAGATATTTGTGGCTAGATATAATCCCGAGCGAATAGGCTACATTCTTAGGACGAGTCTGATTAAGATGTTAAAATGAATATTCTATTTCTGCTAACGCAGGACCTGGAAAGCCCGACGGGCGTGGGTCGTTTCTTTCCATTAGCACGCGAATTGGTTCGCCTTGGTCATAATGTCAATATTGTTGCCCTTCACGGGAATTACAGGGCCTTAGAAACTCGTCAATTTGCGAAAGAGGGGGTAAATGTTTTTTATGTAGGCCAAATGCACGTCTTGAAAACACAGACTAGGAAGAGGTACTTTCCTGCGCCTTTGTTATTAGCTATTTCAGCTAAAGCAACTACACATCTTACAAAAGCTGCCCTGCAAATTCCAGCAGACGTTGTTCATATAGCCAAACCTCATCCCATGAATAGCATCGCTGGATTGATAGTCAAACAAATCAAGGGGTGCAAATTGGTTTTAGATTGCTCCGACTATGAAGCAGCCACCAACTATTTCAGTGCAAATTGGCAAAGATGGGTAGTGGCCTTTTTTGAAGACCGGATGCCACAGTTGGTTGATTGTGTAACAACACATTCTTCATTCCTGCGGAATCGTCTGCTAAAATTAGGCCTTCCACCGGGCAAGATTGTATATCTGCCTAATGGGGTAGACTATGAACGTTTTGGGGATATAGATCAACAGCAACTTGCGGTTCTCCGATCCTCGCTCGGTTTATGGGAGAAGCGTGTGGTTATATTTGTGGGTACATTGACGGCCCATGCTCACGCGGTAGATTTACTTCTTCGGGCTTTCCAAGAAGTCCGGCAGCGTATTCCCAACTCTGTACTGTTAATTGTGGGTGGCGGTGAGAATTATGAAAGCCTCCTTCAATTAGCAAAAACCCTCGGTGTTTCCGAAGCGACCATCTTTTGTGGACGGGTCCCAGCAGATCAGGTGAAATATTACTACCGATTAGCAGAGGTATCCGTTGACCCCGTTTATGACACACCTGCTGCCTGGGCCCGTTTTCCTATTAAACTCTTTGAAAGTTGGGTAAACGGTGTGCCTTTTGTAACCGGAGATGTTGGTGATAGACGCGCCTTGCTTGAGCAACCATGTGCCGGTTTAGTCGTTACTCCTGGAGATGCAACAGCCTTGGCTGACGCTATTATTCAAGTCCTACAAAATCCCGATTTGGCGGAGGAAATGCGCCGTAATGGATTTGAGCGCGCGAGAGAATTTGATTGGGCAAAAATAGCTATAAGGATGGAAAAGATATACCGCTCGCTTGTTGCCAATGAGCCACTTTAAAAACTTGATTTTGGTTCGGAAGAACGCAATATTAGCCAACATAATTTGGCTCTTATTGGCTTCAGCGATCAGTCAGGGTTTCACGGCAGCCAGCCTTTTAATCACAGCGCGTTCACTTGGTCCGTCCCTCTTCGGTCAATTTTCGGCGTGTTTGGCTCTCTCAAGGTTGACCTCAATTTTTTTTAATCTGGGTATGGATACTTGGTTGCTTCGCGCTGGGCGAACTAACGAAACCACTTTTGGACTCGTTATTGCGAGTATTCTTGGTATTAAGACCATACTGGGGACTGTTTGGCTCTTTTCAATACTATTCCTCTCGCGTTTTTTAGACCCCGCTACTTATCCCCCAGTACTTCTGCTTGTCAGCGCATTTACAATTTTGGGCGAGGCCACAACTACTACTATAAGCCAAGGTTTCAATGTTCTTCTGAAGAACAAAGTAACCTTAAAATTAAGTCTAATTTCGTCCACTATTTTATTTGCGGGCACCTTAATGATCCATCTTTTGCTTCACAGCACTCCTATGCACTTTATGCTGGCGCGATTGCTTACCGGATGGATGACAGTAGGGCTCGGTTTACTTTGGTTAATGAAAATCTCGCCTTTACAGGTGGAGCCCGCATTACTTGTACCTACCCTGATTCAAAGTTTCCCTTTCGCAATATCAGATGCCCTGCTAATCATATATACTCAAGCAGACATTGCCTTAGTAGGCATCTTGCTTGATTCTAAATCAGCAGGACTCTACTCCACCGCCTCCGGCCTTTTACGAACCGCTTTCATTATACCCTCCGCCGTGTTTATGGTAATGACGCCTATAATTAGTCAATTGGGAAAGCAGAAAGACCTTCCGCTTTTTTCTAAAATGGCTGTCAAAACTTTTTTTGCTTTACTTGTTGTAGGTCTCACTCTATGGCTATTAATGCGGATAGGAGGACCCTTATTTGTGAGATTAACCCTGCAACCCAAGTTTGCTCAAGCAGGAGCAATTTTGGCAATCCTGAGTGTCATTCTCCTCTTCAAATCCTGTAGCTATGCGCTGGCTGCAGTTATTATTGCCACCGAACAACAAGCTTGGCGCGTGGTAGTTCAGGGAGTGGTCGCTTTTACAAATCTATGCCTGAATATAATAGTTATCCCCATTTATGGTATTACTGGAGCCTCTTGGGTCTATGTGGCCAGCGAGGGTCTCCTTTTGTTGGGGTATGTTCTTGTCGCAGTGAAAGGCTATTTGGCCCTGCGGCAATCAACAGCGATATTAGCGCGATGATCTGGCAAAACTGCAATGGTCCCGACAAGTTTGGAACAGCCTGTCAAGATTCTCATAATCAACGTGCATTCGGCTCAGAATAAAGGCGACGCGGCTTTATTATTGATGGCTATTAAGCGGCTAAGCGAGGCTTTTCCGCAAAGTTCTTTTATTATCGCTGCCAATGATTTAAACGGTCTAGACAAAATCACGAGTACTTACTCCAGAGTCGGCTCATTTATGTATTGGATGCACCAAGTCTCCCCGGAAGGAAAAGTTCAGTGGCGTCCACTCTCAATAATAAAAATACTCGCGGTTAGCCTATGGGCGCTTATAACCTACAAGTTGTTAGGACAACCATATTTTTTAGGCACAGAGCAGGGATTGAGAGACACTATCAAATCTTATTTTGACGCAGATCTGGTAGTTAGTGCACCTGGTAACTTTTTATACAGTTCAGGAAAACTGGGTTTCACTTTTATGGTCGTTGCTTACACAATGGGTTACGCCTTATTGGCTGGCAAACCTCTATATCTGCTTCCCCAGTCAGTAGGCCCTTTACATAGAGAACGCGATCGGAGATTGCTCAGATGGATTTTAAATCGTGCCCGCATTGTGATGATACGTGAACCCTTCTCAAGGGGAGAACTTTTGAAAGCGGGTGTAAACAACCCCCAATGTTATTTGATTCCAGATTTGGCTTTCGCTCTTCAGAGCGCTCCTTCTCAAGAAGCAATGGAACGCTTACAGATATGGGGCGTAGATGTCAACGAAGATCGGCCATTGTTGGGCATAACAACCATTAACTGGGGAGCCCGTACTGGCAGAGACGACCTCCAAACGCAATACGAGGACGCTATAGCCAAAACCATCGCTGTCTTTTTGGAAAAATTTGGTGGGAAAGCGATTTTTTTCCCCCAAGTTCGCGGTAAATCTCTA
>JACIWQ010000079.1:8968-15348 GCA_014360895.1 Thermoflexales bacterium
AATCTCTAATAAATGATGACTTAATAGCCGCCAGGCGGATCGTATCACGATTAGGGAGGAACCCTCGTGTGCTCCTCGTAGAGGAAGACCTCTCACCAGAGCTTCTTAAAGCAATTTACGGTTTAATGGACCTTTTTGTCGGGACCAGAATGCACTCCAATATATTTGCTCTCTCTCAAGGAGTGCCAGTAGTAGCAATTGCCTATTTCCCTAAAACATGGGGAATTATGCAAATGCTTGGCCTAGAAAAATGGGTAGTGGACATTAACGGAATTACACCTGAATCTCTTTTGTCGCGTCTGATCGAGTTGTACCAAAACAAGGAACAAGTCAAACGCTCTATAAGGGCTAAGTTAACTCAGATTGTCCAAGAAAGCAGTCTCGCCGCTTCATATATCGCTTCGGACTTTGCTTTACTAACCGGAGATCGGGATGAGCACGCAAAAAAATAAGTTACTATTCTTTGTGATACTTGCGTTCTTCAGCACGCTTACCGCATTTTCTATAATCTATATTGTATCAAGAACCGCCAGCGCTTCGGGAGCTACTGATTTTCATTCCTATTGGTATGCAGGCCACTTCATCCGTCAACGGGTTGACCCCTATACTGCCTACGTAGAGCAGATATCTCCTCGCCTTCCAATAGTATATTTGGATGGTCAGATTGTGACAGAATTACCTATCGCACAGCCCGGATTAGCCCGCGTTCCTGCCAATACACCTCTTATGGTAGAACTACTGAGTGTTTTTGCTTTTTTTTCGTGGCCCACCGCAAAATTTCTGTGGATGTTTTGCAACCTTGCAATTGCCTTGATAATACCTTTTCTAACCATACGCTTATTTCCGCAACTACGCTTGTCGCCTATCAAAAATACAATTCTTCTCACTTTAATTTTTTTCAGCCTATTCGGGACACGAAACGCCATAGGAAACGGACAAACCAGCATATTCGTCTTCGCTATGATGCTTATGGCAGTCTCAACGAATAATATCTGGTTGAGCAGCATAGCCCTGGGAATAGCACTCTCAAAATACTCTCTTTCCCTACCAGCAGCAATATTGTTGCTACTGGAGAAAAAATACCGCGTTCAATCCCACTTGGCGCAACCAGGCATCCATATAGCCGCAACATTTCCCCCGACGATAGGATGGTCGCTAATTTTCCTGGTTTCCACTTTAGTAGCAATTGCGCTTTGCAAATATTTTGTCAGAGCCAAACTTAATCCGTATTTTCTATCCCGGCCTTTGTTGCGTCCTATATTGTTTAATATCTTAACGCTCTGGATATTGCTGACAACCTACCATCGGGCTTACGACACGCTAGTTGCTCTAGTTTTTATTGCTTTATTGATAGAATTGTTGCTGAACCCTAACAACTTACCCAAAATTCATCGAACTGTACTATCAGTAGCGCTATTGGGGATTTTGGCCGCTCTAATATTGCCAAAGACTGTTGAGTCTATTGCGCCCGGAATAAATGCTGAGCTCACATCTGCATGGCAAAGGTGGCATAACCCCTTCGTTACATTATCACTGTTGGTGGCCCTGCTAACTTCTATTTGGGCTCTATATCACCCCAAAATTGAGAGAATTAAGGATGAGAATTCTTGAATTGATCTTCAGTTTTCAAGCAGGTAGCAAAGCGGGCGGCATTCTGCGTTTTAGCGCGGATTTAGGCAAAGCCTTAATGCAGCGGGGTTTTGAAATTCATTTGGGGGCTCTCTTTGATTTCGGAAGTACGGTTGAAAAAGAAAAAGTGGTGGAATTAAAGAACCAGGGACTTGATGTTTTTTGTGCTGCTCTGTGGAATAAACGGTTTCCCCATTTTAGTTTTTACCAAGCCATTAAAGCCTTATGGAGTTGGCAATCCTGCAATAAAGCACATATTGTTCATAGCCACTCAGAATTTAGTGATATAGCAGCCCTTGTTTTGAAATTACATCCTACCCGCCCTTTTATCATCCGAACCGTGCACTATGGATTCCACAAAGAATGGCGCAGAAAGCCTTGGAGAAGGATGGTGTTTACAAATTTCCTCTATCCCTTATTATTTGATTTAGAGATAGGTGTTAGCCAAACTATCACCTCAAGACTTAACTCAAGGTTTCTAAGCAATGTCCTCAAACGTAGTGCACTATGCATTTATAATGCCATTGATTTGGAGAGGTTTAGGAACCAGGTCAACCGAGATTCCAAACGAGAGAGCCTCAATATTCCTCCCGACGTTCCACTTGTAGGCACAGTAGGAAGGTTAACCGAGCAAAAAGGATATTTTTACCTTATAGAGGCCATTCCGCTTGTATTAAAAGAAAACCCCGATGTGCATTTTCTGATTGTGGGAGACGGGGAATTGTCGGAAAACCTTAAGCAACTTGCCGCTTCTAGGGGGATAACCCACCGTACCATTTTTGCCGGTGCAAGACCGGATGTTGAAGAGATTCTACCTTGTTTAGATTTATTCGTCTCATCCTCGCTTTGGGAAGGCTTACCTACCGTTATTCTGGAAAGCATGGCAGCTAACATTCCTATCGTTGCTACCGATATACCGGGCACACGAGAACTTATCCGAGATGGCCACAATGGCTGGCTTGTTCCCCCAAGAGATGCCTATGCTCTGGCAAGGGCAATATTGGAGGCTTTAAAAAACAAGCACCTCTGCGAAATTTTTGCCCGGAGATCCAGCGAGGTCGTTTTACAATTTTCTATAGACTCAATAGCAATGCAATACGAACGGTTGTTTTTATCCCTCTTGAATTCCCAAAGTACCTCTATCATCTTCCCAAAAGGGTGACTTTCAACTCGCCAATATCAAATATCTGGGTTGGCGGAATGTTCCAAACCCTGGCTTTACCTGAAGGCTCGGCGATTATCTCGTACAGAGCCTCGGGGTCCCCAACCACAATGACATACTCCCCTGCATTCACGTTCAGTATCACAAAAACACCATTGATATCCGTATATGCTCCAGGGCTTGATCGGCTATCTAATACATAAACACCCTCGTCTCCCTGACGCACAACTTCTGCAAGCCATACAGGAACTTGCGGCACCGGCTGTCCGGATGAAGAGACCACTTTGCCTATAACGGTTATCTTGTTAGGTTCAGAAGTGGGAAAGGGGGGCGGGGTTGGAGGCACGCTTGTCTCTTCCGTAGGGTAATTTGGGGATTCACATGCCCCAAAAATGATCATCAAAAAAAAGCATATCGTAATTCTGATCAGAGAGCCACTTTTCATTTTCTTCCCTCCTCAACTGTGTTGAACTCAATCGGCAGAGCAATAGAGTTTATACCATAGTCTCGCTAATTCGCCAAACCTTGCCCCGAAGAATCGTGTACTACCTAAGAAGTATTGCAAAATGAAAGTTCCCTGCTATATTAAGCAGTGAATTCTACATCCGCTAAAGGAGGTAACCCATGAAAGCCAAGGCCCTTTCCATCCTGATAGTGTTGCTGTTAGTGGCTGCCACTCTGGCATTGCCCAAGAATGCACAAGCCCAGGCATATTCTACCCGTTTCACTACTTCTATCACCTATCAAAACGTTGGAACTGGAAACGCGACTATACAAATCCTCTTCTATGCCCAACCTAATACCACAACACCGATTACGATAAGCCGCCCAAGCCTTGGGCCTGGTGAAAGTGCCTCAATCTTTGTAGGTAACTTAAACGAAATTGCAGATGGATTTCGGGGCTCCGCTGTGATTCAGTCTGATCAGCCTCTGTTGGCGACACTGGTGCAGGTACCTCAGGGCTCTACCACAGTGTTTGTCCGGCCTCTTTCCAACGGATTTTCCGCAGGAGGCTCCACAGCCTTGATTGCCACCGTGCTCAAGAATATGTATGGTGCTCACACCATTTTCTCCATACAGAATGTTGACAGCGAGCCCAACAATGTGAGCATACGTTTTTATAATACGTCTGCGCAGTTGGTGCATACAATTGACCAGACTATCCAACCCGGAGCCTCGTTCTATGTTGATGCTGCCACGGTCTCTCAACTGGGCACCAGTTTCAACGGCTCTGTTGTAGCGATTGCTAAGCGCACTGATAATACCGACGGGAAAATCGTTGGAACTGCCATGGAGTTAGACATAACCGGGGTGGGTGCTAAGGCATTTGAGAGTGTCGCTACAGGTGCAAAGAAGCTCTATATGCCTTCCGCTCTCTGTGACGTATATGGTGGACAAAGGACCTCTTACGCGGTGCAAAATACCAGCCTCACTGCATCTACAACCGTTACAGTCACTTTTTACCCAGGCGGTCTAACGGCTACGAAGCCTATTGGCCCCGGTGCCAAAGCCAGTTTCTCTGCTTGTGATACTGTGAGCGCCGGTTTTGTTGGCTCGGCTGTCGTGGAAAGTTCTACCACGGACGTAGTCGCAATAGGTAAAGCGTTTGGTGCAGGCCTGTCCACCGCTTTCTTAGGTGAATCGCAGGGATACGCCAAACTTGCTTTGCCTTATGTGCGTTGGGCTCCCGACTCCTATTACCTGAACGGCTCTCGCCAGCGCACGTATATCGCCATTCAGAACGTTGGAGACACCACTATTCCGGCGGGCTCAATCACCATCACTTACAAGGACCCCTTCGGGCATGAAGGCACCCATACCTATAACCAACCGCTGGCACCTGGAGCGAAATTCAACTCTAACGCCAGCATGGCAGGTCTTTCTTGGTTCGGTATGGCTGAGCCTCCTGCAAGCGGGTTCGGGGGCGGCGCTATAATCAACTGTACGGCAGCCAATTGCCAATTGATCGCAGTGGCCCGTGTAGCCACTTACGTACCGGCCACCAGTAGCACTGCTGCTGAAGACTACAATGGTATGCCGGTTCCGTAACCAGCACGTTAACACTTCAACAACAGGGGGGCCATATAAGGCCCCCCTTATTTTTGTCATTTCATACGCAGTACGCCGGGCGCTGGGGCTGAAACCGGGAGACCGCGTCTTCATCACTCTGGACGGCGACCGGGCGCTGCTGCTCCCCGTTCACCGGCGGTCGCTGAGCCGGTTGCGGTGAGCGCTGCCAGCCACTGCTCCCTTCCCGGGCCACCAGCAAATCCGCGAGGAAATCCGCCGCCAGCGTGGGGAGATGCTCCGCCAGGAGAGCGGGGAATGAACCGGGCATATATGGACGTCAATGTTATCCTTCGTTTCCAGACCGGCGACCCACCCGATATGGCCGAACAAGCCGCCGCGCTGTTTGAGAAGGCGACCGGATAACGCCCCGCGCCCCCAACAAAAAAGGCCGCCCCGGCAAGGGGCGGCCGTGAGGAAAGCCCGTCGGCGTTCAGGCCCTACCGGGTATAGACACAAACCCCCAGCGTCCCCGGTCCTGTGTGCGTGCCGATCACCGGGCTAACCTCCGCCACGTAGATCTCCCCCGGCTTCAGGCGGGCCACAACCTCCTCCTTCAACGCCAGGCACTCCTCCAGCGCATTGGCATGCACCACCGCCGCCCGCACCACCGGAGCACCCCCTACCCGTTCCTCCATAATCTCCAGCATCCGGGCCAGGGCCTTCTTTTTGGTCCGAACCGACTCCACCGCGTCTATCTGGCCGTCCAGCGAAAGGAGCGGCTTGATCTGGAGCGCCGTCCCCAGAAACCGCTTGCCGCCCCCGATCCGCCCACCCCGGTGGAGAAACTCCAGGGTATCCACCATAAACAGAATGTGCAACTTCTCCCGAACCCGCAGCGCTGCGTCCACCACCTCCTCCACCGAGGCGCCCGCCAGCGCGGCCTCCGCCGCCGCCATCGCCTGGAACCACTGACCCAAATGAAGCGTACCTCCCACTTCGCAGGCCGGCAAATAGTGTTCCTCCAATTCCGTGAAGTATTACACAAGCCAAAAAGTATTACAATTTGACAAACAGCAAACAAATGATAAAATGTTGCCAGATTGCTGCTCAGGGAGGATTAAATGCACGCTACGACACTTACTCAAAAAGGCCAGGTCACCATTCCTAAAGCGGTGCGCCGGGCGCTGGGGCTGAAGCCGGGAGACCGCGTCTTCATCACTCTGGACGGCGACCGGGCGCTGCTGCTCCCCGTTCACCGGCGGTCGCTGAGCCAGTTGCGGGGAGCGCTGCCAGCCACCGCTCCCTTCCCGGGCCACCAGCAAATCCGAGAGGGAATCCGCCGCCAGCGCGGGGAGATGCTCCGCCAGGAGGGCGGGGAATGAACCGGGCATATGTGGACGCCAATGTTATCCTTCGTTTCCTGACCAGCGACCCGCCCGATATGGCCGAACAGGCCGCTGCGCTGTTTGAGAGGGTGGAGCAGGAAAACCTGCGGCTGGTGCTGGACCCCATTGTGCTGGCCGAGGTGGTGTGGGTGCTCCAGTCTTTTTACCGCTACCGGCCGGCCGAAATTGCCCCC
>JACIWQ010000008.1 GCA_014360895.1 Thermoflexales bacterium
GATTACTTCTCGGGCAACCTGGAGGTGGAGACGACCGGCACCGCCGCGTACGAGTCGGGCCGAGCCACCGGAACCGTCCTCTTCACCAACATGCTGGGCCAGGAGATCACCGTCCCCGCCCGCACCGTCGTCCGGACGTCCGCCGGGGCTTTCCCGGTCCGCTTCGCCACCACGCAGGATGTGACGGTGCCCCCCTTCGGGCAGGCCCCGGCCCCCATAGAAGCTCTGGAGGAAGGGCCGGCGGGCAACGTGGGCGCCGGGCTCATCAATCAGGTAGAAGGCGTCAACGCCCTGGCCCTGCGGGTCATCAACCCCGAACCGACCCGGGGCGGGGGCCTCCAGGAAGTCCGCGCTGTCTCTCAGGAGGATATGGACCGAGCCCGAGAACAGTTGACAGCCCGGTTGCTGGAGGAAGCTTACCAGGGCCTGCAGGGGTATCTGGAGCCGACGGAGATTCTCTTCCGGCAGTCGCTGGAGATTCAGGCCAGTGAGGTCTCCTACGACCGGTTCCTCTACGAGCAGGCGGACAAACTGCAAGTCTATATGAAACTGCTGGTTACCGGTATGGCAGTGGACCGGGATAACGCCGAAGCGGTGGGGTATGCCGCCCTGGTGCGCCGTCTCCCACCGGAGCACGTCCTGGTGGACACGGATTTTGAGATTCGGGAGCCGACGGCGGGCCCCGAGAACGGCGTCATCCAGTTCGCCGTTTCGGCGGTGGGCTACGCGGCGGCGGAGGTGGACCCCGAGGTAGTCCGGCAGACGGTGCGCGGGAAGAGCGTCGCGCGGGCCGCCGACCTGCTCTCGGCTCAGTGGCCGCTGGCCCAGCCGCCCCAGATTCAGGTCTGGCCCCAGTGGCTGCGGCGGATGCCCCTGCTCCCCCTGCGCATCACCGTCCAGGTGACGCCCTGAGGTTCACCACCAAGACACGAAGGCGCAAAGATTGGGCCATTCGGTCATTGGTTTCTTTAATGGTTATGTGAATTTCCCTTCGCGTCTTTGTGTCTTCGTGGTTTGAAGGAAATGAGGATTCTGGCCCTGGACCTGGGAGCACGGCGCATCGGCGTGGCGGTGAGCGACCCCACCGGGACGGTGGCCCGACCGGTGGGTGTGGTGGAGCGCCAGTCCCGCGCCGAAGACTTCGCCGCGATCGCCCGGCTGGTGGCCGAATACGGCGCGGAGCGGGTGATTGTCGGGCGGCCGCTGACCCTGCGCGGCGAGGTGGGCCCGCAGGCCCGCTGGGCGGAGGCGTACGCGCAGGCCCTGGCGGAGGCGCTGCCGGTGCCGGTGGAGTTGTGGGATGAGCGCTACACCACCGCCGCCGCCCAGGAAATCCTGAAGACCGTCCGCCGCCCGGGCAAACGCCGCCCGCGCGGCGACGTAGACGCCGTCGCCGCCGCTGTCCTGCTGCAAGGGTTTCTGGAAGCCTGCAAGAATGAAAACCCCGCCTTTCCCGAGGGGGATTTTCGGAAGGTGAAGCCGTGACATTCCATGACTATCCAGACACCGATTCGCTTTATATTGACCTTTCCGAAAGGACCAGCGAGGATTCGCGCGAGGTCGCGCCGGGCGTGGTGCTGGATAACGAGGCAAAGAGATGAAGAAGAAACAGAAGAAACAAGCGACCCGCGTTGTGGCCTTTCTGCTGGCGCTGGCTTCCGTCGCCGTCATCGTCGGCGGGAGCGTGTGGACGTTCCGCCGGACCGGCGGGCTGGGCATTTCCCTCTGCAACATCAGCGCGGCGGGCTCCCCCAAAGAGGTCGCTCTGGAAACCTACATCCAGATGCACGCCGACGAACTCCAGCGCCCCGCCGGCACGGACGACACCCCGGTCACCTTCGTCGTCCAGCCCGGGGAGACGGCGGCGTCGGTAGCCCAGCGGCTCCAGGAGGCCGGTCTCATCTCCGACGCCGAACTCTTCCGTCGCTACCTGCAGTACAAGGGTATGGACGCCGGGCTGGAGGCCGGCACTTACACCCTGCGCCAGACGATGACCATCCCCGAAATCGCCGAGGCGCTACAGACCGGCCTGCGTCCGGAGCGGGTGGTCACCATCCGCGAGGGGCTCCGTCTGGAAGAGGTCGCGGCCACCGTCGCCGCACAGACCGGCATCGCCGAGGCGGATTTCATCGCCCTGGTGACGACCGGCTGGCGGGAGACCGACCTGAAGGACTATCCCTTCCTGGCCGACCTGCCGCCTGGCACCACCCTGGAAGGGTACCTCTTCCCGGAGACCTACCGTCTGCCGGAGGAGGTGACAGCCTACGACGTGGTGGCCCGCATGCTGGCGACCTTTGACGCGCGGGTGACCGAGGAGATGCGGCTGGCGGCGGCCAACCAGGGCCTGACCGTCCACCAACTGGTCACCCTGGCCTCGCTGGTGGAGCGGGAGGCGGTGGTCCCGGAGGAGCGGCCCGTTATCGCGGGCGTCTTCCTGAACCGGTTGCGCAACGGCTGGCTCCTCAACGCCGACCCCACCGTCCAGTACGCCCTGGGCTACGACGAAAAGACCGGGAAGTGGTGGCGTCGCCTCTATTTTGACGAACTGGGCGTCAACAGCCTGGCCGATATAGACCACCCGTACAACACCTACCGCTATCCCGGCCTGCCCCCGGGCCCCATTTGCAGTCCGGGCCTGGCCTCCATCCAGGCCTCGGCCTTCCCCGCCCAGACCGACTACTTCTACTTCATTGCCGACTGCCACAAGAACGACGGGAGCCATCTCTTCGCCCGCACGGAGGAGGAGCACAACGCCAACT
Organism: Thermoflexales bacterium; assembly: GCA_014360895.1. Lineage (GTDB taxonomy): Bacteria > Chloroflexota > Anaerolineae > B4-G1 > DUEL01 > SpSt-77. Next base: position 2,760 of record JACIWQ010000008.1, read on the forward strand.
ACGCCTCCTGCGGCGGCACGGTGCCGTGACAGTTCACGTTTCATGCTCCCCATTCGCGGAGGTCCTTATGACAACTCAGACCTACGATGTGGTGATCGTCGGTGCCGGGAGCATCGGCCTGCCCGCCGCCTTCTTTATGGCCGACGCCGGCCTGAAGGTCCTGGTCATTGACCAGTTTGCCAGCCCGGGACAGGGCTCCAACAAGGCCGCCATCGGCGGCATTCGCGCCACCCACTCCGACCCCGCCAAAATCCGCCTCTGCCTCAAGTCCATAGAGATTTTCTCCACCTGGGAGGAGACCTACGGCGACAACATTGAATGGTACCAGGGCGGCTACTCCTTCGTCGCCTACCGGGAGCAGGAGGAGCAGGTCCTCAAGAACCTGCTGAAAATCCAGCACTCCTACGGGCTGAACATCCGCTGGCTGGACCGGGACGACCTCCTGCAGGTCATCCCGGACCTGAATCCCGAAGAGCTCATCGGCGGGACGTACTCCCCCGGCGATGGCTCCGCCTCCCCGTTGCTGACGGCGCATGCGTTCTACATGCGGGCGCGGGAGCGGGGCGCCGAGTTCCACTTCCGGGAGCGGGTCACCGGCATCATCCGCCGCCGGGGACGGGTGGTGGGCGTCCGCACCGACCGGGGCGGCTACGCCACCGAGGTGGTGGTCAACGCCGCCGGCCCCTGGGCGCGCGCCGTCGCCCAGATGGCCGGACTGGATGTGCCCGTGGTGCCGGATTGCCACGAGGCGGGCATCACCGAACCGGTCGCCCGGTTCCTGGAGCCGATGGTCGTGGACATCCGCCCCGCCGAGGGCTCCAAGAACTACTACTTCTATCAGCACAAGCCCGGCCCCGTCGTCTTCTGTATCACCCCCGAACCGCCTATCATCGGCACCGACCGGCGGGAGACCTCCGTCTTCCTGCCCATGATTGCCCGGCGGATGGTGGACCTGATGCCCAAACTGGCCAACATCAAGGTCCGGCGCACCTGGCGGGGCCTCTACCCGATGACCCCCGACGGTTTCCCCATCATCGGCTGGGCGCGGGAACTGGAAGGGTACATCTACGCCGTCGGGATGTGTGGGCAGGGGTATATGCTGGGGCCGGGCGTCGGCGTCCTCCTGACCCATATGGTGCAGAACGCCATCACCCCAGAAGACCAGGAGATTCTGGACCAACTGAGCCCGTATCGGCCCTTCGGCGGGGAGGAGAAACTCAAATAGGATCAGGTGTTACGCCGTTGGCCTCCCGAGATGAGATTGCCACCACGCTTCGCTCGCGGTGAACTTCGGCGGCTTTGCCGCTCGCGATGACCCTTCGCGGCTTGCGCGAACTGTCGGTGGTGTCGCCGTTCCAGTACCAGCTTCGCGGCTTTGCCGCTCGCAATGACCCCGGGGATGTCATTGCGAGCTGCCGCAGGCGGCGAAGCAATCTCTCAAGTGCGTAACTCCTGAAGGATATGCGTCGGGTCCCGCAAGTTCAGAAAGGGGGGAAAATGGACCACATCACCCTCAGCGTCATTAAAGCGGATGTCGGTGGGTTCGTGGGCCATTCCAGCGTCCACGATGAACTTATAGAGGAGGCGGAGGACCGGTTGGAAGCGGCGGTGAAGGAGGACATCCTTGTGGACTTCCATGTCACCGCCTGCGGGGACGACCTGCAACTCATCATGACCCACCGCAAGGGGGTGGATAACCCCGAGATTCACCGCCTGGCCTGGGAGACCTTTGAGGCCTGTACGGAGGTCGCCAAACGGCTGAAACTCTACGGCGCCGGGCAGGACCTGCTGGCGGATGCCTTCTCCGGCAACGTCAAGGGTATGGGCCCCGGCGTGGCGGAGATGGAGTTCGCCGAACGGCCCTCGGAGCCGGTCCTCATCTTCATGGCCGACAAGACCTCTGCCGGGGCCTGGAACCTTCCCCTCTACCGGATGTTCGCCGACCCCTTCAACACCGCCGGCCTGGTCATTTCACCGGCCATGCACGAGGGCTTCCGGTTTGAGGTCCACGACGTGAAGGAGAGCAAGCGGGTCTTCTTTGACACGCCGGAGGAACTCTACGACCTGCTGGTCTTCATCGGTGCGCCGGGCCGCTATGCGGTCAAGGCCGTCTACACCAAAAAGGGGGAAATCGCCGCCGTCTCCTCCACCCAGCGCCTCTCCCTCATCGCCGGACGGTACGTGGGGAAGGACGACCCGGTCTGCATTGTCCGCAGCCAGGGGGAGTTTCCGGCCGTCGGCGAGGTCTTAGAGCCGTTCACGATGCCCCACATCGTGGAGGGCTGGATGCGCGGCTCCCACTATGGCCCGCTGATGCCGGTGCCCCTCTACCACGCCACCCCCAGCCGCTTTGACGGCCCGCCGCGCGTCGTCTGCCTGGGGTTCCAGATTGCCGGGGGGCGGCTGGTGGGGCCCCGGGATATGTTTGACGACCCGGGCTTTGACGAGGCGCGCCGCCTCTGCAACGTCATCGCCGACCACTTCCGCCGCCACGGCCCTTTTGAGCCCCACCGGCTCCCGATGGAGGAGATGGAGTACACCACGCTCCCCCAAGTGATGGAGAAACTGGCGGGGCGGTGGGAGGAGATTCCGTGAGGCGTGAAACGTAAAACGTAAAGCGTGAAACGTAAAGCGTGAAACGTAAAACGTGAAACGTAAAACGCACATAGAGCGCGACTTCCCGATTGAGCGCCTGAACCCCGTCGCTCTGGCGGAGGGAAACTCCAAGAAGCCCGTCTACCAGATGCATAAGTGGTGGGCCCGGCGGCTGGGGAGCGCCTTCCGGATGATGACGCTGGCAGCTTTCGCCCCGGCGGAAGTCCCGGAAGAGACCCTCTGGTCCTGGTTCGTCGCGGGCGGGGCAAACCCGGAGGGGAAAATTGTCCTGGACCCCTTTATGGGCGGCGGGACGACCGTCGTGGAGGCGCTTCAGCTGAGCTGCCGCGTCATCGGCGTGGACATCAACCCCGTCGCCTTCTGGAGTTGGCGGCCTCGCTGACCCAAATTCCCGCTTCCCGGTCCCACCAACTGGCCCTGCTCTAACGGAAACGGAATACGCACTACGGAATACGCCGTATGGAGGGTTTCTCATGCCCGAACAGGTCGTTGGCAAATCCATCCCGAGGGTGGATGCCCGCGCGAAAGTGACCGGTGAGGCGAAGTACCCCGGCGACTTCTCCATGCCGGGGATGCTTCACGCCAAGATTTTCTTCGCCGGACGGCCCCACGCCCGCATCCTGAGCATTGATACCTCCGAGGCGGAGAAAGTCCCCGGCGTCGTCGCCATCTTCACCGCGAAGGACGTCCCCGTCAACGAGTACGGCCTGCAGATTCCCGACCAACCCGTCCTCTGCGGGCCCGGCTCCGACAAGCCCGGCGCCGACGTCGTCCGCTGGGTGGGCGACCAGGTGGCCCTCGTCGTCGCCGAGACGGAGGAGGCGGCCGCCCGCGCCCGGGACCTCATCCGCGTGGAGTACCAGGACCTTCCCGTCATCACCGACCCTCTGGAGGCGATGAAGCCGGACGCCTATCCTCTCCATCCGCCCCGGGAGCCCAATCCTATCCACCCCGAAATCCGGACCGAGGGCAACTGGATCAGCCACCACCAGATTCGCAAGGGGGACGTGGAGGCCGCCTGGGCCGCCTGCGACGTCATCGTGGAGGCCGAGTACCGGCTCCCCTCCCAGGAGCACGCGTACCTCCAGCCGGAGGCCGGCCTGGCCTACATAGACGAGGAGGGCCGGGTGACCGTCATCGTCGCCGGGCAGTGGACGTGGGAGGACCAGCAGCAGATCGCCCACGCGCTGAACATCCCCCCGGAGCAGGTCCGGGTCATCTACCCCGCCATCGGCGGCGCCTTCGGCGGACGGGAGGACATGTCCGTCCAGATTGTCCTGGCCCTGGCGGCCTGGAAACTCCGTCGTCCGGTGAAGATTGTCTGGACCCGGGAGGAGTCCATCATTGGGCACGGTAAGCGGCATCCGGTCTGGGCCCGCTGCAAGTGGGGCGCGACGCGGGAGGGGAAATTGGTGGCGGCCGAAGTGCGCGTCGTCGCCGACGGCGGCGCCTACTGCTACACCACCAACAAAGTAATGGGCAACCTCACCGTCACCTGCACCGGCCCCTACGAAATCCCCAACGTCAAGGTGGACGTGGACGCCTACTACACCAACAACCCGCCCAGCGCGGCGTTCCGGGGCTTCGGCTCGCCCCAGGGCATCTTCCTGGCCGAGATGCAGATGAACAAACTGGCCGAGGCGCTGGGGATGGACCCGGTGGAACTGCGGGTGCGCAACCTCCTGCGGGAGGGAAGCTTGACCGCGATGGGGACGCCGCTGCCGGGGGGTGTCAACCTGGTGGAGGTGGTGGAGCGGTGCGCGGCCGCTGCCGGATGGACGAAAATGGAGGCCGGATGGCGCAAGCCCCAACTCTCTCAGCCCTCCGGCCCGGTCCGGCGGGGCATCGGCTTCGCCGCGGGCTTCAAGAACGTCGGCTTCTCCTTCGGCTACCAGGAGAACTGCTGGGCGAAGGTGGAACTGCACGGCGGAGCGGAGATAGAGAAGGCCGTCGTCTACATCGGCAGCGCCGAAGTGGGCCAGGGGGCCCACACCGTCATCGTCCAGATGGCGGCGGAGGCGTTGGGGATCCCGGTGGAGCGGGTCCGTCTGATCGCTTCCGATACGGCCACCAGTCCCGGCAGTTCCGGCTCCGCTTCCGCCTCCCGGACGACCTTTATGGCCGGCAACGCCATCCGGGGCGCGGCGGCGGCCGCGCTGGAGAAGTGGCGCGCGGAGGAGCGGCCCGCCGTCGCCGAATACACCTATCTGGCCCCGAAGACTACCCCCTTTGACCCCGAGACCGGCTACGGCACCCCCAACTTCGCCTACGCCTACGTCGCCGAGGCGGTGGAGGTGGAGGTGGATACCGAGACCGGAGAGATTCGCATCCCGCGCGTCGTCTGTGCCGACGATGTGGGAAAGGCGGTCAACCCGCAGCAGGTGGAGGGCCAGATAGAGGGCGGCGTGGTGATGGGCCTGGGCTGGGCCACCGTGGAGAACTTTATCGTCCGGGAGGGCTGGGTCCTGACGGACCGGCTCAGCACCTACCTGATCCCCACCGCGCTGGACGTGCCGGGGCGGGTGGAGCCGATCATCGTGGAGCGGCCCGACCCGCGCGGCCCGTGGGGGGCGCGGGGGCTTGGGGAGTTGCCGGTGATTCCCGCCGCGCCGGCCCTGGTCGCCGCCGTCCACGACGCCACGGGGGTCTGGTTCCACGAATTCCCGCTGACCCCGGAGCGGGTCTGGAGGGGCATTCGCCGCCCGTAGGGGCAACCTTGCAACTGTCCCACGGGTTTGCGCATACGAAGGAGTGACTATGGCCAAGAAGCCGAAACGCCGACATATCCAGCCGCCGCCTTCCCGGGGGCCAGGTCTGGAAGAAATCCTCTCCCGGGCCCGGGCCTTGCAGGAAGAGGGAAAACTGAAAGAAGCCGTTCAGGTCCTGGATGAAGCCCCCCCTCATATCCAGCGCCGACCGGAACTCCTGGTCCTGCGGGGCCTCTTGCTGGCCAGCATCGGTGATATGGATGAGGCCCTCTCTACCCTGGAGGAAGCACAGCGGCGCGACCCCGACAATCTTCTCACCTACTACTTTCTGGGGATGACGTACAGTGAACTGAATATGCCCGCGCATGCTCTACGTGCCCTGCGAGAGGTGGTAGAGTACCAGGATATGCTTCCGGACGAAGTGGCCGAGGACGTACAAGGTCTGCTGGATGATCTGGAGGAAAGCTTGTCCCGTCTTGCGCGTTCGGTGGGGGTTTCCCCGGAAAGGGCGGACGAGGCGGAATACCAGTTGGAGTTGGGTTACCGGGCATCTCGGACGGGAGATGTGCAGGCGGCTCTCCGTTACCTCCGTCGGGCGGCCTCCGTTGCCCCCCGCTGGCCTGTTCCCCGGAGAATGGAGATGGAAATTCTGGCGATGGCCGGTCGGTTCCGCGAGGCGGTGGAGGTGGGGGAGCGCCTGTTGGCCGAATATCCGGATCTGTCCCTTGTGAGGGAAATCCTGGTCCGGGCCCATACGGCCCAGGGTAACCGACAGGCGGCAGAGGAGGTCGCCCGTTTCCTCCGGGAACAGCCTTACCATTCCGCCGTGGAATTGGGGTGGGCCATCAGAGCATTGGGATACCTGAATGACGACAAGGGGATATACCGCCTGTACCGGCGTCACCGCGATTTGGTGGATGAGATAGCAGACCCATCCATCCTGATCACGCTGGGTTCGGCCGCGGCCAACCTGGGTCATTTTCAGACGGCCCGATGGCTTTGGGATCAGGCCACTGCTCAGGGAGCGGCTTGGCAGTATTTGAACCCTTTCTTCGCGGCCGCCAACCGGAAGGCTCCCGGTCCCGGCATCGCCGACCGGTATCCTACTTCCCAGTTCTCTCAGTTCGCCCCGCACCAAGCGAACCAGGAACTTCAAGAGCTCCTGTTGTCCTGGTTAAACCACCAGATAGAGAGCAAACCCTTCCAGAAACGGTTACGGGCCCTAATTGACCGGCACCCCGTTTTTCTCCAACAGATGATCCAATTATTCCGGGAATCGGATGCCCGGTATATCCCGGCAGAGATTCTTACCCTCGTCGGCACTCCGGAATCTCTGGAGGAACTCCGCCGCTTTGTTTTCGGTCAGAGAGGGCCGTTTGCGGAGCGGATGACGGTTCTGCAGATGCTGGCCGATGTCGGCGGGATAGACCCGGACCAGCTGGTGGAGGTTTGGGACGAGATTCGGCAGGAGTGGCGTCGGTTACGGGTCCCCCGCTGGAACGTGGTGGAGCCCGGGGAGTCCCCCTATCCTCCTCAGACGCTGACGATGGTCCAGGAATGTGTGGATGCGCTGAAGGCAGGCAAAACCCAGCGGGCCCGGGAACTGGCGGAGCAGGCGCTCTCCCTGGCCCCCGATAACCCGGACCTCTACATCTTGTCGGCCGTTGCCTGGCAGGCCAGTCTGGCGAAATCTGAGGAGTACCTGCAAAAAGCGGTGGAATTGGACCCCCGGCATGTGGGTGCGCGGGCCTGGCTGGCCCAGCTGGCGCTGAATCGCGGTGACCTCCTGGAGGCTCGTCGGCAACTGGATATTCTGAGCGACCGGCAGGAGTTCAGGCCGTGGGAGTTTGCGGAATACCTCTATGCACGGGCACTGGTCAGCCTGGAAGAGGGAGATCCGGCTCTGGCCCGCTTCTACACCGATGCTGGATTGAGATGGAATGAGGAAGACGAGCGTTTCCTGGAACTTGAGTGGAGGATAGATGCACGGACTCCTGGTTCACGTTTGTATATGGAGAGGGAACGCTCCCGTCAATTGCAGGAGCGAAGGCGGACCCAACCCATCCGGCCCGACGCCCCTCTGAAGGAGTGCCTGGGGCGGCTGAGCCGGGAGTCCCTGGTGGTAATGGCCCGGGTCCATTCGGTGCAATACGCGAATTTACGCAAAGAGTTGCTGATAGAGCGTCTGGCGGAAGCGCTGACCGACCCGCGCACCCTGGAGGAGGCCGCCGCTGACCTCTCGGATGGAGAACGGCAGGCCCTGCAGGACGTCCTGGATGCCGGAGGCATTTTGCCCTGGGACGAATTTACGGCCCGCTATGGGAGCGATGTGGAAGAGAGCCAGTACTGGTATTACCGCACCCCCGAAACCCTGATGGGCCGGCTCCGGATGTACGGCTTCCTCAGTGACGGGACGGTGGAAGGCCAGCGGGTCGTCCTGATCCCTGTTGAACTGCGGGGATTGCTCCCCCGGGCGCTTGCTGCAGCAAGGGACACACAGACGCAGACCTCGTAGGTTTCAGGTGGAAAGCCGGAAACAGTGATGCGGTTTGATGTGTTCACCCTTTTTCCGGAGATGTTCACCGGCCCCCTTCAAGAAAGCATTGTGAAGCGGGCGCAGGAGCGGGGGCTGATTTCCGTCCACCTTCACAACATTCGGGATTACGCCGCCGGTCGTCACCGCGTCACCGACGATGCCCCTTACGGGGGAGGTGGAGGAATGGTGATGAAACCGGAGCCCATTTTTGCCGCCGTGGAGGCGGTGTTGGGGGACGAGAAGGGGGTCCCTGTGATCCTTTTATCTCCTCAGGGGCGGCTTTTTACCCACGATGTGGCCAAAGAACTCTCTCGTCACCCCCGGTTGGTGCTGATCTGTGGTCGCTACGAAGGGGTAGACGAGCGGGTACGGGAGCATCTGGCGACCGATGAAATCTCCATTGGGGATTACGTCCTCAGCGGCGGCGAACTGGCGGCGATGGTCATTATAGACGCCGTTACTCGCCTCCTGCCGGGCGTTCTGGGGGACCCGGGTGCGGCTTTTGAGGATTCCCATGCCTGGGGATTGCTGGAATACCCTCACTACACCCGGCCGGCGGTTTTCCGGGGGTGGGCGGTGCCGGAGGTCCTCCTTTCGGGCAACCATGCGGCCATTGCCCGCTGGCGGCGGGAGCAGGCGCTGCGGCGCACCCTGGAGCGCCGCCCGGACCTGCTGGAGCGGGCCTCCCTGACCGAGGAGGACCGGGCTTTCCTGGCCCGTCTGGGCTGGCGCAGGTCCCCGGAGGGCGACAAATCTACATAGTGGCCGTCGCGGCATGCCGGCACGAGTCGGCCCGGACAAACACAAACGCCCCACGGTAGATGTGGGGCGTTTGTGGTTTATTAAGAGCCAGATTTCCAGTGGCGACGGAGGGATTTGAACCCCCAACCAAGGGCTTATGAGTCCCCTGCTCTGCCGTTGAGCTACGTCGCCTGTGCTATATTATAGCGAAAGAATTCCAGTTGTCAAGCCTGTCCCACAGACCACTGACCATTGGTGTTGACACGACTGAAATGGTCGCATATAATCGGTGCTGACCATCGGCATCGTGGCCTGTCGTTCGTCGTCTTTGCTCTCTCGTTCCAGGAGATCCCTGTGCCCCCTTTGCAGATGACCGTCAACGGCCAGGCAGTGAGCCTGGATGTGCCCGAAGGTCGCTCCCTGGCGGATGTCCTCCGGGGCGATCTGGGGCTGACCGGCACCAAAATCGGCTGCGGCGAGGGGACCTGCGGCGCGTGTACCGTCCTGGTGGACGGCAAACCCGTCCGCTCCTGCCGCTTCCCGGCCCGGCGGGCCCAGGGCGCGCAGGTGCTCACCATTGAAGGCGTTGCGCGGGACGGTATCCTTCACCCCCTGCAGGAGGCCTTCATCCGCTACGGCGCGCTCCAGTGCGGCTTCTGCACCCCAGGGATGGTCATGGCCGCGCTGGGGCTCCTCCTGCGCAACCCCTACCCGACCGATGAGGAAATTTTCGCCGCGCTGCGCCATAACCTCTGCCGCTGTACCGGCTACCGGAGTATCGTAGACGCCGTCCGCGCGGCCGCCGGGCGGGAGACCGGACCTTCCATCCCCGCCACTCGCCCGCCCGGGCGCGCCGTGGGCCGCCCCCTCCTCCGCCCGGACGCCGTCGCCAAAGTGACCGGCGCGGCCCGCTATGCCGACGACCTCTCCTTCCCCGGCATGCTCCACGGCGCCGTTCTGCGGGCGGGCATCCCCCACGCCCGCATCCGACGGATAGACGTCTCCGAGGCCCGCACCCTCCCCGGCGTCTACGCCGTCCTCACCGCTGGGGACGTCCCCGGGGAGAACCGCCACGGCCTGGTCCACCGGGACTGGCCCGTCCTCTGCACCGATACGGTCCGCTATGTGGGGGACGCTGTCGCCCTGGTGGCGGCGGAGAGCCCGGAGGTCGCCCGGCAGGCCCTAGAGCGCATCCAGGTGGAGTACGAGCCGCTGCCGGTGGTGGCGGACCTCTTCCAGGCCCGCCGCCCGGACGCCCCGCGCGTCCACCAAGACCACCCCACCGGTAACCTCCTGGCGGAACTCCATATCCGCCGGGGGGACCCGGAGGGCGCGTTCGCCGAAGCGGACGTGGTGATAGAGCGGACGTACCAGACCCCGGCCATAGACCACGCCTTTATGGAGCCGGAGTGCGCGGTGGCCCGGCGCGGGGAGGACGGGCGGATAGAGGTGTACGTGGGCTCCCAGATTCCCCACGCCGACCGGGCCCAGATTGCCGCCGCGCTGGGGGAGGACGTCCGGGTGATCGCCACCATGATGGGCGGCGGATTCGGCGGCAAGGAGGACATTGCCGCGCAGATTCACGCCGCGCTCCTGGCCCGGGCCACCGGTCGGCCCGTCAAGGTCCGCTACAGCCGGGCCGAGTCGCTGCTGGCGCACCCCAAACGGCACGCCACCGTCATTCGGGTCCGCCTGGGCGCCCGGCGGGACGGGCGCCTGGTCGCCCTGGAAAGTGAAATCTGGGCCGACACGGGCGCCTACGCCAGCCTGGGGACGAAGGTGCTGGCCCGCGCCGTCAGCCACGCCGGGGGGCCGTATGAGGTTCCCAACGTCCGGATTGACGGCTATCTCTACTACACCAACAACCCGCCCGCCGGTGCGTTTCGCGGCTTCGGCGTCCCCCAGGTCGCCTTCGCCGTGGAGAGCGCGCTGGACGAACTGGCCCACGAACTGGGGATAGACCCGATGGCCATCCGGCGGCGAAACCTCCTGCGGGTGGGCTCCGTCACCTGCACCGGACAGCGGCTGCGGGAGAGCGTGGGCCTGGAGGAGTGCCTGGACCGGGTGGAAGCGGCCATCCGGCAGGAGCAGGGACTGGGGCCGGAGGAGCCCATCCGCTGGGGGTGGCGGGAAGGGGGACGCGCCGTCGGCTGGGGGCTCGCGCTGGCCTATAAGAACACCGGCCTGGGCGGCGGCGCCGCCGACTTCGCGATCGCCGAAGTGGAACTGACCGAAGAGGGTGGGGCGGAGGTGCGCGTCGGAGCGGCGGAGGTGGGGCAGGGACTGCCCACCGTCCTGATGGCCATCGTCACCGAAGAACTGGGGGTGCCCGGCGAGCGGGTGCGGGTCGTCCCGCCGGATACGGACCGGACCCCCGAGGGCGGCCCTACCACCGCCTCCCGCCAGACCTTCGTCTCCGGCAACGCAGTGCGCTTGGCGGCGGTCCGCCTGCGGGAGGAGATGGCGGCGGCGGTGAGCGAACGACTGGACGTTCCGCCGGAATCCCTGGAGTTCCGGGACGGCGTCGTCGCCACGCCGCGCGGGGAGGTCCCGCTGGCGGAGGCCGTCCGGTGGGCCCGGGCGGAGGGGCGCCCCACCGTCATCCGGCACCGGTACGACATGCCGCCCACCCAACCCGTAGACCAGGAAGGGGACACTTATGTGGCCTACAGTTTCGCCGCCCACGCCGCGCAGGTGGAAGTGGATGAGGGGAAAGGCACTATTCGGGTCCGGAAGATGATCGTGGCCCACGACGTGGGGCGGGCCATCAACCCGCTGGCGCTGGAGGGGCAGATTGAGGGCGGCGTCGTGATGGGATTGGGGATGGCGCTGAAGGAGGAGTTTGTGCTGGAGGACGGCGTTCCCCGCACCCGCAAACTGGCCGATTGTCGCCTGCCTACCCTGGCGGACGTGCCGGAAATCGTCTCGTTCATCGTGGAGCACCCCACATCGGAGGGCCCCTACGGAGCGAAGGGGGTCGGGGAACTGCCGACGATTCCGGTAGCTCCGGCGGTCGCCAACGGAGTCTATCACGCCGTGGGGGTGCGCATCCGGCAGTTGCCGTTGAAACTGTAGAAACATTGCGGCGGCCCTTCGGGCCGCCGCGCAAAAATCCGGAACGGCCAACAAGGGTTTGGGGCAGGTCCCGCCGCCTGCCCCCAACCTTTTATGGCGGAGATAGAAAGCTACTCTCCCTTCCCGGCCTGCTCCTGTGCATAGTCGGCGGGGTGAATCTGCGCGTCGTACGAAGCCGGGCGGCGCAGTTTCTCCACATCCAGCAACAGGTCGGCCCGGTCAAAGGCCGCAATCTCAATCTCATGCCCCATCTTGATCGCATTAAAGGGGCAGAACTCGGCACAGAAGCCGCAGTTCATGCAGATGCTGATGTCCACATAGAACTCCGCCGGCTCCCGCAACGGCTTCCCCGTCTGCGGGTCGGTGGCGCGGACGATCCAGATGCACTGGGGTGGGCAGACCCGCGCGCAGGTCCCGCAGGCAGTACAGCGGAGTTTCCCCGTCTCGTCGTCGTAGACCAGGAAGGGGAATCCCCGGAACCGCTCCGGGAGCGGCAGCCGCTCCGCCGGATACTGGACGGTGAAGATGCCCCGCTTGGTCAGCGGGTGCTGACGGACGGGGAGCGCTTCCGGCGTGTACCGCCCGCCGAAGCCCTTCTTGAAGAGCCACCGCAGGTCGTCTATATACGACTCCACGAACCGACGAAAGGTGATCCAGAGGCCTTTGAGGATGTTCCATCCGATGTACATAGGTCTAACCTCGTGCGGAAATCAGTGGGGAGGGGAATTCTCCGGTGCGACTTCCTGCAACCTTTTCCATGCCTCCTCCACGGTCAACCCGACCATCTCTTTCCAGGGCACCTTCGCCCGCTCCCTCCGGATGACCTCCCGAAGTTCGGGCGAAGCGCGGACTTCCATCTCCGTGAGAAACCGGAGCATATCGTCCACCATCTCCTGGCTGACCTTCACCGTGTCTCCCTTCCCGTCCAGCAAGGCCTCTACGGCGGGCGAGTACAGGTCAATGACCCGCCAGGTCAGCCGATACATCGTTTCATCGTACCAGATCAGCCGGACCAACTCGTCCCAGTAGGTATGCCCGAGGTTCATATAATGCTGTCCGGTGGGAGTGGAGGCAAGGAGTTCGCTGCGGAAGCGATCAAACAGATGTCCTGTTCGGATAATTTTGTCAACGGGAGGGATACATATGCTCCCTTCGGCATACAGGCGAGGTACGGGCAGGATCCATCCCAGAAGGACCCCCAGGAAGATCAACCCAAAAGACGAGAGCACCTTCTTCCAACTACTGGAGCACATTTCTCCCTCCTTCCCTTTATCGGCAAGGGCTATCGGACAAGAGAGCTTTCAGACTCCACACCGGTGATGGTCTCAAAAGCGATTTGCAATCGTGTTGGCCGGGGAAGCAGAAAATTCAGTTTTTCAAACCCGATGACCCGACCGCTTCGGTCTTTCATTAAAATGACCTCATCCCCTGTCTCTTCACAGACGTATTCCTCCTGAGGGTTGCCGAACCAAACGGTGAGCGTGTTTCCTGCTGGGTCATAGTACACCTTCACCTGGGCCATATTCGCACCCCTTCCTTAATAGCATCCGTTGGGTAAGCCGTGATCAAGAAACCATCACTATCAAGCCGTCTGGCTACCGCACAGATCCAACGCCCCTTTCGCTCGGCCTTGTAGAACAAATATACGTTCGGGTCGCTCTTACTCCGCCGAACCTCATCGGGACTTAGCAGCGCCTCCTTTACAGCGCCTTCTCGCCCTGCCATCACGGGATGCTTCACCGTAACGATGAACTCCCAGTACGTACGCGTGACTCGTACACAAAAGCTCAGGGGCGTCAGGACTTCAAAGAACAGATGGTCCATCGGGCTTACCGGTCCACCTCCCCCAGGGTGATGTCAATGCTGGCCAGGATGATGACCACGTCGGCAATCAGGTGTCCCCGGCAGATTTCGCCCATCACGCCCAGGTTGACGAACGAGGGGGCGCGGATGTGGTAGCGGTAGGGGTTGGGGCCGCCGTCGGAGACGACGTAGAAGCCCAGTTCGCCCTTGGGGGCCTCAATCCGGGCGTAGGCCTCGCCCGCGGGCACCTTGAGCGTCGCCGACTTCTTCCCGGCCAGAATGGGCCCGTCGGGGAGCCGGTTGAGGGCCTGCTGGAGGATGCGCAGGCTCTGGCGCATCTCCCCCACCCGCACCAGGTACCGGTCGTAGACGTCGCCGTTCTGGCCGACGACGATGTCAAAGTCAAACTCGTCGTAGGCGAAATAGGGCTCGGCCCGGCGGATGTCGTAGGGGACGCCGGAGGCCCGCAGGAGCGGCCCCGTGCAGCCGTAGGCGACGGCCATCTCCGGCGGCAACACCCCCACGCCGACGGTCCGGGCTTTGAAGAGTTCGTTGTCGGTGAAATACGCCTCCAGTTGGTCCACGAAGCGGGGCAATCGCTCAAAGGCCAGGGCGCGTGCCAGGGAGAGTGCCTCCTCGCTCATATCGTGGGCCACGCCGCCGAAGCGCATATAGTTGCACATCAGCCGGGAGCCGGAGACCATCTCAAAGAGGTCCAGGATGTGCTCGCGCTCCTCCAGCGCGTAGAGCATGGCCGTGAAGTAGATGCCCAGGTCGTTGCCGGTGAAGCCGATGGAGACGGCGTGGTTGAGGAAGCGGGTGAACTCGGCCATGATGACCCGGATGTACTGGGCCCGGGGCGGCGGCTCCACCCCCAGCAGTTTCTCCACCGCCAGGACGTAGGGGAGTTCGTTGGACATCGCGCAGACGTAGTCCAGCCGGTCGGTGTAGGGGATGTTGCCCATCCAGATGTTGCGCTCCCCGATTTTCTCGTGGCAGCGGTGGAGGAAGCCCATCATCGGCTCCAGTTTGACGATGCGCTCGCCCTCCAGGGTGGCCAGGAGGCGGAGGACGCCGTGGGTGGAGGGGTGGTGGGGGCCCATGTTGAGCACCACCCGGTCGGCGGGGTGGTTCGGGTTCTCCTGCCGGGCCAGTTCGTCATGGGGCGCGTACCCCCAGACGTCCACCAGCGGGCGCCAGTCGCGCGGGGACCATCCGGGCGGGTAGCGGAGATTATCCCCGAAGGGGCTCCGGCTCTCCGCCGGCACCGGGCGGCCCTCCGGGAAGCGGCTGCTGAAGGGCTTGTGCTCCTCTTCGTAGTAGACCTCTTTCCAGTCCTTCCGCAGGGGGTGCCCGTCAAACCCCTCCCAGAGGAGGATGCGGCGCAGGTCGGGGTGTCCCTCAAAGCGAACCCCCATCAGGTCCCAGGCCTCCCGCTCCTGAACGAGGGCGGAGGGGAAGAGGGGGGCCAGGGAAGGGACGACGGGGTTCTCCCGGTCGGCGTGGACGTGGAGGGTGAGCGGTCCACCCCGGCCCTGGAAGAGGTGGTAGACCACGTCAAAGCAGGCGGGCATCCCGTTCAGCGGCTGGGGGTAGTCCACCGCGGTGACACTGGAGAGGTAGGTATAGTCCAGTTCATCCCGCAGGTAGGTGGCGACCTCCACCAGCTGGTCCCGCGCGACGATAGCTCCCTGGTAGGGTGCCGGGGCGGGCTGGACCGCGTCGGGAAAGCGTTCCTGAAGGTGGGTGATGATGTCGGTCGTCGGCCCGATGGGTTCGTTCATTCTCGGAACTCCTCGGATAGGGATGGTTAAGGAATCGCGGTGTGGGACAACTGCAAGCAGTTGTCCTACAGCGTCAGGTTTCCTGCAGCAGGTCCCGGAGTTTCAAAAGAACCTCCCGACTTTTCGGATGGGTCATCAAGGAGTCCAGGAGTTTTTCCAGGTTGTCCAGCCGATCAGTAATCACCTCGTGCAAATCTTTGGATTGGCGGGGAAGGTTGTACTGCTTTGGGTCAATCCCAGCCCGTTGGGTCAGCCAGAGAATCCAATCTTCCAAGCGAGGGCATAGAATGATGACCCGACCGTGGCCTCGCCGTACAATATTTTAGATGATATTGAGGCAACTCCTGAATCGGAAGCCCTTGTAACAAATTGGGCTGGGGGCCAAATGGGTCTTCGTCCACCAGTGCTCGGTCGCCCCGCCCTTTCCCAAGCCTTTTGAGAGCCTCCCCTTTGCCAAAAACCTGGCGGTGCTGCACGGCTTCGGGAGGAAAGCCCAGTTTCCGGAGCAGAACACCATGATATTCGGGGCAATTTCCACACTGCCCCTTTCGGGCTCGTCAGATATGACCAAATGCAAAACATCCTCTTCTGAAAAATACCGCATAGGTACTCAGTCCAGATAATCTGCGCAGAAGGGCCCATTATGCCGGGCTCCGACGCAAGTCCAGATCAGGAGGATACAGCCTCCTCCTGCATCGCTTCTATCTTCTCCGTCAGCCGCCAGTCCACCAGGTCGGGGCCCAGTTCGGGGACGGGGATGGGCTCCGGGGCCACGCCCTTTTTGTACCAGCGCAGGTTACGGAGAGATTCCCGCTCCATCTTGGCGTGGATGGTGAGGAAGCCGTGAATGAGCGCCTCCGGACGGGGCGGGCAACCGGGGATATAGACATCCACCGGGAGATACTTGTCTATACCGGAGACAACGTTATACCCTTCCTTGAAGGGGCCACCGGAGATGGCGCAGGCCCCCATCACCAGAACGTACTTGGGCTCCGGCATCTGGTTGTAGAGGCGGACGACCTGGGGGAGCATCTTCTTGGTCACCGTGCCGTTGATGATCATCAGGTCGGCCTGGCGGGGGCTGGCCCGCATGATTTCCATCCCGAAGCGGGAGGGGTCAAAACGGGCCGCAAAGGTACCAATCATCTCAAAGGCGCAGCAGGCCAGACCGAAGAAGATGGGCCAGAGGGAGCGCATACGCGCCCAGTTGTAGATGGCATCTATCGGGGTGATGTGAACAGTACCGACCAGTTCGGGGGGAATTTCCGGTAACTGTCGCTTCCGGGGTGACATTGGGACGTTTCCTCCGTTTGAGATTGTTCGGGTCGGCTCAAACGGGTTATATTTTACATCGGAGTTCCCAAACGCGCAACTACCCGGATAAGGTGAAGGTGACAGCCGTCTACCCGGTGACTGTCACCTTAGTTGACAAAACATCCAGGCTGGGTTACCATTCCCTCAAAACCTGTTCTGTCCTGGGGAGCATCTATGGAAACGACCATTCGTATGGGCCACGGCGCGGGGGGACGCATGATGGCGGACCTCATCCAGGAGGTCTTCCTTCGCCATCTGGATAATCCACTCCTGCGCCAAATGGCGGATTCCACCGTCCTGGCCCTCATCGGGGATAGCCGAATTGCCATTTCCACCGATTCCTTTGTCGTGCGTCCGCTCTTCTTTCCGGGTGGCGACATCGGTTCGCTGGCCGTCCACGGCACGGTGAATGACCTGGCCATGCGGGGCGCCCGTCCTCTCTGGCTCACCGTCGCCTTCATCTTGGAAGAGGGATTGCCCCTGGAGGACCTCCGGCGGATTACTCGGTCTATGGCGACGGCCGCCAAGGAGGCCGGAGTCCTCGTCGTTGCAGGGGATACGAAGGTGGTGGAGCGGGGCCATGGGGACGGAGTCTACATCAATACGACCGGCGTCGGGGTGGTGCCCGACGGGGTGGAGATAGCCCCACACTGCATCCGGCCCGGCGACGTCATCCTGATCAGCGGCACCGTCGGCGACCACGGGATCGCCGTGCTCAGCCAGCGGGAAGGGTTGGGATTTGAGACGGAACTGGTCTCCGACAGCGCGCCGCTGAACGGCCTGGTGGAGGCCCTGCTGACGGCGGCCCCCCACCTCCACTGCCTCCGGGACCCGACGCGGGGCGGGGTGGCCGCCGCGCTGAACGAACTGGCCGTCGCGGCTGGTGTGGGAGTGGAACTGGATGAGGCCGCTGTGCCCATTCGTCCGGCCGTCATGGCGGCATGCGAGATGCTGGGGTTTGACCCTCTGACGGTTGCCAACGAGGGGAAACTTATTGCATTTGTCCCGCCGGAGGAGGCGGAGGCGGCCCTGAGGGCTATGCGGGCCCACCCGCTGGGCCGGGACGCCGCCCGCATCGGCCTGGTGACAGCGGAGCATCCCGGTCTGGTCCTGGCCCGTACTGGCATCGGCGGGCGGCGGGTGGTGGATATGCCGCTGGGGGAATTGCTCCCCCGCATCTGCTGACTTGTCAGCCCGCACAGGTGTGGTATAATTCCATCACGAAGGCCACCCTAGCTCAATCGGCAGAGCAGCCGCTTCGTAAGCGGCCGGTTGTCGGTTCAACTCCGACGGGTGGCTCCTGAACCTCCAGGGGGGGCCCGAGTTCGGGACCGTGCCCCCGGCCCCCGACGTTCCCACACTCCCAACAGGCCCCGGAGTCCGGGGCCTTTTCTGTATGACGATGACGGTATCGCCTCCGCACCGACCGGACCCCTGGCGCCTGGTCTGGCGTACAGCCACGGGCAATATCCCGCTGGCGGTATGCCTTTTTGTACTGGCCTTCTACCTTCTACTTCTGGCCTGGATCCCCCAGTTCTCTTCCGGCCCGGCAACGACGGACCGATGGCGGGTCCAGACCCGCTTCGGCCCCTGGACCGGCGCCATGTACCGGATGGGCCTCTTTTCCCTTGCCCATTCCCCGGTTGTCCTGGTGCTCCTTTCCCTGCTGGCATTCCTGCTGTTTCTGCGGACCGTAGAACTGGCAGAGGGGCTCCGTTCCCGCTTCCGCGATCCGGACTGCCGGAGGCATGGGTGGGTTGGGACATTCCCGCTTCTGGCCTCTCTGGGCGTGCTGGTTCTGCTGGCCGGGTTGCTGATCGGCCACCGGTGGGGATGGCGGGAAGAGGGCCTGGTCGGCCCAGAGATCGCGCCATCTCCAGGCCATGGGGGAAGGACACCCCACCAATACCTCGTGGGTTTCGGGCCTTCGCTGACCATTCGGGCCGCCGATGATGCGGGCCGTCCCCTGAAACTCCAGCAAACCGCTCGCGATGAGGCGCAAACGGAACTGGTCCTGTATCTGACTCCTTCGGCTCCGGAGCGCTCGTTCGCCATACCGGAGAGCAGCTTGGTGGTCCGGGTGGGAGGCCGGGGCGACCTCTCTGCCCGCAGCCCGATTCTGGTGGAAATCTTCCGGGCCCCGGGAGGCGAACGGGTTCAGGAAGCGACGGTGGAGGGGGATTCATTCTCCGTAACGGTAGACGGGGTCCACCTGGAGATTTCCCGTCAACCCTATCCGATTCTGGCCCTGGTCTACGATCCGGGGCTCTGGCTGAAGTGGATGGGGCTGGTTCTGGGCGCCATCGGGCTGGTGGGCTGGCTGATCCTGGGCGGACAGAGCGGACGGATTCCGGGCCTGCTTCTCTCCGGACTTACCCTGCTGGTTGCCGGTCTGGCGGGCTCCAGTTTGGGGACTCGCGGCGCGCTGGGGGCGCTCCCGTTCCAGTTAGAAGCTACTGCCCTCTGGCTGGTGGGCCTGGGGGTCTGGCTGATCCGGCAAAAAGAGTCGCAGGGTCAGCGGGTCGGCGAGGCGCCGATGCGCTGATTTTCCTTCCGACCGGTCGGGGGTTGACGGTTGCCCGACAATACAGTATACTTCCAACAGAAGACAGCCGGAAGCAGGAAGCAGGAAGCCGGAAGCCGGAAGGCTGTCCCCTACCGGCTGTTCCCTACCGGCTGTTCCCTATCGGCTACCGGCTGTCCCTTACCAGTCTACAGGAGGAGCGCCGATGAAGGTTTCTTGCCTCCAGGAGAATCTGGCTCGCGGTCTGAGCGTTGCCGGACGGGCGATCTCGGCCCGGTCGGCCCTCCCCGTCCTCAGCCATATCCTTCTCGCCACCGATGCGGGACGACTCCGTCTCTCCTCCACCAATCTGGAGATGGGCATCCATTGCTGGATCGGCGGGCGGGTGGAAGAAGAAGGGGCGATCGCGGTCCCGGCCCGGACCATTATTGATCTGGTGAACACGTTCCCTCCGGACCGGGTGGACCTGCGCCAGGAAGTGCGCACGATGACCCTCAACGTCCGCTGTGGACGGAGCGAGGCCAACATCAAGGGCTTGGACGCGGTGGACTTTCCGCCCATTCCCACCCCGGAGGAAGGCGCGGCGGAGGGCATCCTGGTAGACCCGGAGACGTTGCGGACGGCCATCAACCAGGTCGCCTTTGCGGCCGCGACCGATGAGGCCCGCCCCACGCTGACCGGTGTCCTGATGCGCTGGGAGGCCACCCCGACCGGATCCACCCTGACCCTGGCCGCCGCCGACGGCTACCGTCTGGCGGTCCGGCGGGTCCCGTTGCCCGAGAGCGAAGGAGTCCGCCCCTTCAGCGTCATCGTCCCGGCCCGCACCATGACCGAGTGGGCCCGAATCTGCGGGGAGATGGCGAAGGGCCGTGACGAGCGCCCCCCGGTCCGCATCACCTTTACCCCGGACGGAAACCGCATCCTCTTCCAGGGCCAGACCCCCCCGGATGCTCCGGTCCCCCTGGAAGTGGTTCTGGTCTCCCAACTGATTCCTGGCACCTTTCCGGACTACCAGCAACTGATCCCGCGCGACCGGAACACCCGGCTCATCACGGGCACAGCGGAACTCCTCAAGGCCTGTCAGACGGCCCATATCTTTGCCCGTGAAAACACCAACTCCTTGCTCTTCCACGTCCATCCCGGTTCCGACCTGGAGCCAGGGCGGCTGGTCGTCTCCGCCACATCCGCCGAGACCGGGGACGACGTGACCGAACTGGACGCGGCGATAGAGGGGGCGCCGGTGGAGATTGCCTTCAATGTGAAGTTTATCCTGGACGCGCTGGGTGTGGTCAATTCGCCGCAGGTGATGGTGGACATCATCTCCCCCTCCAGCCCGGGCGTCATCCGACCCGTCGGCGGGGATGACTTCACCTACGTGGTTATGCCGATGACGCTGGAGCGGTGAGAGGGGACATCTCAAACTCTATGGAAACCTGCGGGGGGGACCTGGACGGGGCGATGGAGCTGTATCGGGAGTCGCTGGCGATTCGGGAATCCCTGGGCGACCTGCGGGGCAAAGGGGCGACGCTGGCGATGATGGGGCAGGTGCTGCTGGCCCAGGAGCAGGCGCCGGAGGAGGTACAGGCGCTGCGGCAGGCGCTGGAGATTCTGGTCGGGATAGGCGCGCGGGCGGACGCGGAGCAGGTGGCAGGGCTTCTGGAGGGGGTGCGGCAGATGCAGGGGGAGGAGGTGTTCCGAGCGCTGTGGGCAGGCGCTGACCGAGGTCAGCCTTCTTAGGCCTTCGGCCAACAGTCAGCCTGTGCCGACCGGTGGTCTCGGCAGACGCAGGGCCGGAGGCCCAGGCAGGCCGATTTCCAATCGGCGGGCGACCGGAGCAGGTGGCGAGGACCCGATCACAAATGCACGAAGCACGTTTTACGAATCACGGATCATCCCTGCGCGGCAAGGGGCTCTGGCTTCCCTTCTCCGGCGACTTGGACGGTGCGCTGGAGATGGCGGCCGCCATCGGTGCCACCCACCTCATCTACCGGGTGGGTCTGCGGGGCATGTTCTTCGTGGAGGCCGCCCGATGGGTGGAAGGCCGCGCCCGTCCGGCCGGATTGGTACCGCTGGCTTGGGTTCCCCTTTCCCTGGACGACCCCTTCGCTGAGGCCGCGCTGGTCGTCAAAGCTCGGCGCGTGGGCTATGAGGGCGTGGTTCTGGACCTGACCGATGCGGCGGCGGGAAAGACCGTCGCCGCCGCTACGCTGGGGCGGAAACTCGCCGAGGCCGGAATAGAGCCGGAGTGTCTCTTCTACGCCGCTCCCCCCGACATCTGGCGGCATCCGGAGATTCCCTACCGGGAGATGAACGGGTTCTGTCGCGGCGGGTTTATGCCCTGGTGCTCTCTGGGCGCCCGGCGGACACCCAAGACCGTGGTAGATAAGTGGGCATATGGGGAGCACGCTCGCTGGGGGCAGGAATGGGGCAACATGCCGCCCCTCTATCCCACCCTGGCTGTCGGGAGGGACGAGGAAGAGGCCCGGCAACCAGGGGTAACGGAATTCCTGGAATGGGTTCAGGCGCTGGCGGCCCGTAACCCGCCATTCTTGGGCATCTATGGCATCCGTTTCCTGAACCGGGAACTGTGGCCGATTCTGGCGTCGCTGGGGCCGTCGGCCGCGCCGCCCCCACCCGTGCAACCGGCACCCTCCGCGCCATCTCCATTGGCCGAAGAGGGACCCGCTCCCGCTACTGCTCAGTTCCATATTGTGACCGTCAACGACACCCTCTGGAGCATCTGCAAACGGTACAACATCTCAAAGGCCCAGTTTTGGGAATGGAACGGGCATCTCTGGGATGAGCGGGGGCTCCCGCGAGACGAGGTCTATCTGGAAGAGGGGTGGCGAGTGCGGGTGGGGTGAAAAAGCGAAGGAGTGGAGGGAGAGATGCAGGATGATGAATGGCTGGGACGCGGGCAGTGGATGCCCGATTGGGAGGCCGAAGACGAGATAAAGGGCCCGGAAGCGGAACCGTCCCAAAAGGGCCGAAAGAAAGGCCTCAGGAAGCCATCGTCCGGCACGGCCTCCGGCGGTCTGACGGGGATCCTCGGAATGCTCTCTCCTCTGCAGCGCTTCGTGCTGGCGCTGCTGTTGTTTCTGAACGTCGCGCTTCTTGGCTGTATGTGCCTGGTGATGACCGGGCGAATAGTTCCCTTTTCCCCGTAGAACTCACCGGGACCATCGGGCATTCGGCCCCGGTAAAGGGTAAGGAGTTGGGGCTGGCGGCTTCACTGCCAGCTCCAACTTTTTCTTATGGGAGTGATGGCATGTTTCTCACCCGGCTGTGCCCTTCGGCACCGGCGCCTTCTCCAGTTCGGTCGCCAGATGAGCCACTGCCCGTGCCAGCGGGGAATCCGGGGCGCTCAGAGCCAGGGGTTTTCCCTGGGCCAACGCCCGCGCTTGAGCTGGGTCAAAGGGAATCACCCCGGAGACGGGATGCTTAAGGACTCGTTGGAGGGCCTCCAGAGGGGGTACCGGCTCCGGCCCTGTCTGGTTCAGTAGCAGCCGGACCTTTGGGGCATAGGGCTTTAAGACCTGAAGGGTTCCAACGGTGGTCTGCAGGGCGGGTGGATCCGCTGCGGTGACCAGAAGAATTGCATCCGCGCTCTCCAGCGCGGTCATCACCCCTTCCGTGAGCACCGCGGGAAGGTCTGCCACCACGTAAAGAAAATTCTCCCGCAGGGCGGCCAGGACGGCCCGGACCATCTCCGGGGACAGCCCTCCTCCTACGATGGGGACAAAGGGCGAGGCGAGAAGATGGACGCCGGAGGGATGGGTGAGAAGATAATTGCGGATGGTTGCCGAGCCGGGCCCGGAGGTCAGAAGGGCCAGGGCGGACCAGTTGGGATCGGGCCGGAGGCCCAACTGAAGCGCGTCGTGCCCGGAGGATGGAGAAAAGTCCACCAGGCAGACTTGATTCGGCGATGATCGGGCCAGGGTGATGGCCAGATTCACGGCCAGCGTGGTCACCCCCACTCCCCCGCGCAAGCTCAGCACGGCGATGGTCCCCCCCGCTACGCGCGGGGCAACCCGGGCGGTCAACAGGCGGTTGACCCGCTCCAGGAGTTCCGCCATAGTGACCGGCTTGGCGATATATTCGTCGGCGCCAGCTGCCAGCGCGGTCTCCCGGTCTACGGGCTGGCCGCGCGCGGTGAGGATGATGATGGGAATCTGGGCGGTGGCCGGGTTTTTTCGCAACTGGCGACAGACTTCGTAGCCGTTCATCCCCGGCATCATCACATCTATGATGGCCAGATCTGGCGGGTTCGCGCGAGCTTTTGCCAGGCCATCCTCGCCCTCGGCGCTCAGAATCACTTCGTGCCCTCCCCGTTCTTCCAGCAGCATCCGGATCATCTGGAGCAGGTCGGCATTGTCGTCCACGACCAGAATGCGGGCCATGTCCGTCCTCCTTCGCCCCCCGGCAACGCTCGGTTATTGTGTATTATACCCCCGATTTTGCGATTCCACAACAGGTGAAGCTGAGCCTCCGTTCCCCCAGGAGTTAGGACCAGGGGGTTGGCGAGATTTTCTCACCCCACCCCCTTGCCCGAAGGGCCGGGGGAGGGGTGAGGATGACCCCTTCCCAACTTCCCGTGTTGACAGGACCGAGAGGGTGTGGTACAATAACGGTGCGGCAGGGAGCGTTCCCTCCGCGTGCCCGGAGGGATGGCCGAGTGGACGATGGCGGCGGTCTTGAAAACCGCTGTGACCTGACGGTCACCGGGGGTTCAAATCCCTCTCCCTCCGCTGAGCGCGTGGGGAGGTGCCGGAGTGGTCGATCGGGGCCGCCTGCTAAGCGGTTGTGGGGGTAAAACTCCACCCAGGGTTCGAATCCCTGCCTCCCCGCCTTGTGCCCCCGTAGCTCAAATGGACAGAGCATTTGGTTGCGGACCAAAAGGTTGCAGGTTCAAGTCCTGCCGGGGGTACTGGGGCCTTGGGCCCCTGCTGTCCTGGGGATGAACGGTCTCGACGGGGAAGGCCGGTCACGGACGGCGAGCCGGGGCGCTCTGACCCCGTGAACAACGGAGCGACTCAAGAATGCCAACACTTGGGCTGCGATTCCCGTTGCCGCGTAAGCGGTAGGGGAAACCGGGCCGCCACGATGAGCGGCCCCGTCCGCCTCCACCCCTCACCGGCGGGTTGAGGACCGGGCGTGACAAAGTCGGTGTGCGGCGGCCCGACGCCGATACGGTCGCCCAAGCTATATCGGCTGAGTCCAGGCACCGCGCGGTCGGCCGCGACGGGCCGGACGAGAACCCAAGAGCCGACTACGCTCGTAGATGTCCCTGACCCAATTCTCCGGACGCGGGTTCAAATCCCGCCATCTCCACCATCAACGAAGTGCCAGGCGACTCGGGCCTGGCACTTCTCGTTCTATGGCAGGAGGTTTTCCCGGTGGCAACTTCCGACTCTTCCGCGCATCCCCTCGTTGTGTTGATTACCGGCCCCCGGGGGGTGGGAAAGACCACCCTCTGCCTCCGCACCGTCACC
Source organism: Thermoflexales bacterium (assembly GCA_014360895.1). Lineage (GTDB taxonomy): Bacteria > Chloroflexota > Anaerolineae > B4-G1 > DUEL01 > SpSt-77. The sequence continues at coordinate 27,353 of JACIWQ010000008.1, forward strand.
CGGGCAAAGGACGCCAGCTATGCCTGCGCCGGCCTGTTGACGCTGAGCGAAGACGACCGGCGGACGGTGGTAGACGTACGGACCGGCGACCGTCGGTCGCTGACGGCTTCCGGGCCGACCAGCGTGCCGGTGGGTCGGTACCTCTTTGACCCCGACACGCTGGCCTGGGGGGCGGGCATCCTTGCCCACAGCACCCCCTGTGACCTGCTGGTACTGGACGAACTGGGCCCACTGGAAATGGCGGGGGGCGGATGGGCCGTGGGAATGGACGTCCTGCGGGAAGGGCGCTTCTCCCTGGCTCTGGTAGTTGTCCGGCCCGAACTGGTCGCCGAAGTCCTGGAGCGATTCCCCGACGCCTGGGCGGTGGAAGTTACCCCGGAGAACCGGGACAACCTCCCGGCCTGGCTGACAGGCCTGCTGCCTCCCCGCCGTTGCCCCTCTCCGTGATCCCGGGGGCATTGGGCGGCGGCTTTGCCGCCGCCCAATGCATCACCTTCACTCCTACATCTGCTCCAGTTTCCGCCGCAGTTCCTCCGGCGTCGCGGCGATGAGCGGGACGTACCGGGTGCCCGGATAGTACTGTCGGAAGAAGGCCTCCAGGTCCCCCGGCCACAGGCCCGGGTTGATCGCGATGACCGTTTTGCTCAGGAGTGCCCCGATGCCCGCGTCGTCGGCGCTGCCGCCGATGGTCCAGCGGCGCCGCTCCCAGGCGCCGCTCTCCAGAATGGCCCGCACCCATTCCGTGCCCGCGTTCGGCGGCAGCAGGACGTAGGTCCGGTCGTACTGCTCCCGGGGCAGACCCCACACTCTGGGGCGGACGGCGACGGTCATCTGTGCCAGTGGAGTGGCGATTCCCTCCGCCAGCAAGGCGACCGAATGCTCTCCGGCCTTCTGGGGGATAAAGTCCCAGGCGTAGGGTGGATTGACATTGGCTCCTGCGGGAGTTACCGCGAGCAGGGTGCCGTCCGGGCCGGCGACGCGCAGCGTCGGGCCGGCCAGCGATTGGTCGGATTGGGCCGTCACCCGGACCGTCTGCCCGACCTCCGGGGAGGCCGGTTCCGCCGTCAACTGCATCTGGGGCATCGGGCTGACCGTCTCCAGCACCACGTCGTCCCAATACGCGTCGTTGTGCTTGAAGGCCCAGAGGGTGCGGGAGCGCAAGAAGACGGTCACCGTATTCCCCTGCGCCGTCACCTCCACCGACGGAACCGCGCGATAGGCATTATAAATATGCGCCCCTTTCCCCCAGACCACCGTGGACGCGTAGGGATTGGTGCCGCCCGTGGGGTCAATCCCGATCCAGAAGGTGATGTTGCGGTCGGCGTCATCCAGGCCTGGAGTCCCCTCCTCGGCGTAGAACTGGTTGTAGCCGACGTGGCTCCCTTCGCTCCAGCGGGGGTCACTCTCGTGGGGGGAGCCCCAGCGGTTGCTCCAGGCATGGGCCCAGGCGGAGAGTTTCAGCTGTGTGCCCGGCGTCACGCTGACCTGCTGGAACAGCCCGGCGTCGTGGATGCGGGAGAAAGTGAAGACCAGACAGCCCCAGTTCCCGCTGTGGACCCGGCTCGGGTCGGGTTGCAGGCCGCAAGGGCGGACTTCTGGCGCCGACCAACCGACTCCGTTCTGCGGGTCGTGCTCCACGGGGAGGCCGTGGAGATACCAGACCGTCCAGCTCTCCGGGCAAGCCATTTCCCCCGCTTCCCGTTCATAGGGCGTGCCCCCTACCGGATAGACGACACACCGGTGGTGTACCCCCTCCCATCCCCGTTCAAAGTCTCCGTTGCGCAAGAGATTGGGTGCCATAGGATCCCCCTTTGGAAATCGGACGCGGGTAAACACGGATGAACCCTACTTCCGTCGTTGGAAGAGGTCCAGCCACTCCTGAATCTCGTCTTCGGATAGGCGCGGGGCCCGTTCCTCATGCGGGGCGGGAGGTGACGCGCGCATTTCGGCGACAAACTCCTCCGAGGAGACGACCCGCGCCCCGGCCTGCCGGGCCACGCGCTGGATTTCGCGGTCGGACGAGACCACAATCCATCCCGCAGGGTCGCGGGCTCTCCGCAGGCGCTCCCGGATGACATCATCGGCGCGGCGGCCCGAAGAGGCAAAGACCACCTCCAGTTCGGGGGTGCTCAGGGCCCCGGAGCGTCCCCCGCTAACGCCCGCGTCAAATACGACCGTCGCCCGCCGCCGATGGCGTCGGCAGTATTGCTGAATCCGGCGTACCAGTTCCGCCTCGTCATCCGGGTCCGCCAGGCTGAGCCCCGGAGCCCTGCCGATTAGATTATGACCATCAATCAAAAAGGGCATGAAGATTGCAGAGTCTTCAGGAACGCTTGGTTTCCAGAGCTTCGGCGTACAGGCGATAGGCATCTCCGACGGTGCGGACCTGCCAAGCCATCTCTATGGGGATCAGGATTCCCCTTTCTTCCAGGCCGAGCATCATCTCTACCAACTGGATGGAGTCGGCCATCAGGTCCTCCATAAAGGACGCCTCCGGCGACACTTTGGACTCGTCCACATCCAGTTCTTCTGCCACAATGCGGCGGAATTCCTCAAAGGTGATCCTGGGCATTGAGGCCTCCTGAAACGAGATGATTGCAGGATGGACAATTCAGCGCTCATCCAACCAGCGATTGCTGATATACCCGGAAGTGTTTGTACCGTTCGGCCCCCCACCGTTGGGCAACGAGGTTCATCATCAGGTTGTATTCCCCCGTGACAGACCCGTCCAACCAGGCATATCCCCGCTGCATGAACCCCTGAATCACCCCCAGATACAGCACCGCGTCTATGCCCCGCATCCGGTATCGGTCCAGAACCCCCATCAGTTTGAAGGAGGCCACATCAATCCGACGCATTAGGCGGCGCATCCGAAGCCAGTTGAAGGGGAACAGGCGCCCGTTCAGGTGAATGAGGGCCCGGTTGATGTCCGGAATCGCCACCCCGAAGCCCACCGGTTCCCCGTCAATCTCGGCGATGAGGGCCATCTGCGGGTCTATCAGGGAACGCAGCGGGTTCGCCATATCTATGAAGTCTTCCTCCGACATCGGGACGTAATCCGGGAAATGCTTCAATGTCTCGTTGAACAGGTACCAGACCACCCGGACCTCCCGGTCCCAGTCGTCCAGGCGGATAGAGCGGAGGGTGACCCGGCTGGTCCGCCGGGCCGCCTCGGCCACGTGGAGAATCTCCTGGGGCACATGTTCCAGGTTCTCGCCAATCTGGTGCCGGAAAATGCGGTAGGCGTAGAAGTCGGCATGTTTCTCCATGCCGTACTGTTCCAGGAAGCGAGCGTAGTACGGCGGAGTATGGGATTGGAGCATCACCGGAGGGCAGTCGGCGCCGGCGATGAGGACGCCCCCGTGGTCGGACTGAGTGAAGTTCATGGGGCCACGCATCACGGTGGCCCCCCGGTCCCGGAGCCAATCCCGGGCGGCGTCCAGCAGCGCGGCGGCGATGGAGTAATCCTCCACCACCTCAAAGAAGCCGAAGCCCCCAACGGCCTCGCCCCGGTACTCGTTGGCGCGATGGTCCACGAACGCCACAATCGTCCCCACCACCTCCCGTCCCCTCCGGGCCAGCAGGCGAAGGACGTCGGCGTGGCGGAAGAAGGCGCTGCGCTCGGGGTCCAGACGTTTCATCTGGTCGGAGATCAGGGGCGGCACCCAGTTCCGGTCCCCCTGATAGACCCGCCAGGGGAACCGGACAAAGGCCTCCAGGTCCCGGCGGCTCTGGACGGGCTCAACGGTTACCATGCTTTTACCTCCAGTGGTACTATGCCACTAAAAGGAGAATTTGTCAAATGACCGTAGACGGCAGTGGGTAGTGGGTAGTCGGCAGTGGGTAGGGGGTAGTGGGCGGGGGTCGGCGGTCCGTAGTCCGGTTGTGGGAACGGCGGGCATGTGCTACAATATTTTTATGCCGCCGATGTCTGATCTGAAGCGAATCGTCCGGATAGTGATTGTCCTCTGCGGGCTGGTTCTGGTAGTGGGGCGTGCCGGTGCTCAGGAGGAGAACCCGGCGGTGCAGTTCTATGCGCGGGTCAACGAGGCCCGGCTGGATAACGGCCTCCCCCCTTATGGCTGGTCCGACCTGCTGGCGGCGGCCGCCCAGCGGCATGCCAACGACCTGGCCGCGCACCGACTGGCCTCCCATACCGGCTCCGACGGCTCCACTCCCCAGCGACGCATCGCTGAGGCGGGCTACGCCGCATGGGGGAACGGCGCGGTGGTCGGGGAAAATTTCTGGACCGGATACGGGGACGTCCAGGATGCGCTGGAGTGGTTCATGGGCGACCCGCCCCATCGGGAGAACATCCTCAGCAGCCGCTACCGGGAAATCGGCATCGGCGTCGCGACGGACAGTGAGGGACGGGTCTATTACGTCCTGGACTTCGGGGCGCGGCCCAACGTTCTCCCCATCTTCATCAACGACGGCGCCGCCACGACGGAGTCCCCTCAAGTGGCCATCCGGCTGACCAACGAGGAGGCATATCCGCAGGGGGAGGGGAGCGCTTATATGGGCCGCGCGATAGAGGTTCGCCTGAGCAATACGCCGGATTTCAGCGGGGCAGCATGGCAATCGTGGGAACCGCTGCTGCCGTGGACCCTTCCCGCTGAACCGGGGGAACACTGGGTGTACGTGCAGTTCCGGGACGGGGCCGGGCGGACGGCGGGCTCCGCCGACAGCATTCTCCTGGTACTGCCCGGAGTATCTCCTACCCCGCCCGCTCCCACCGATACGCCGACCCCGCTGCCTACTCCCACGCCAACACCGGCACCTTCCCCCTCCCCCACGCCGCCACTCCCGACAGAGACCCCCGTGCCCTTTCCGTCGCCGACCCCTGGCGAGGTGCTCTCCCCATCTCCGCCGTCGCCCTCCGCCATTCCCCGGACTGCTACCCGGACTCCGTTTCCCACCTGGACGCCTCTGCCCAATGCCTCCCCCCGGGCCGGGGGTGGGGCGGACCGCCTGCTGGGGCTCCTCTTCGGCCTGGAGGGGGTTGCCATTATCCTGGGTGTCTATCTGGCCCTGCGGCGGCGGACGTAAACAGAACGTGCCAGGCACTTCTGAATGGGCCTGGCACGTTATTCGTGAGTAACGGACCGTTGCAGAGGTATCTACGCCACCGGAGCTAATGGCAGGGTGAAACTGAAGGTACACCCCTCTCCGGGAACCCCCGAACTCTCCACGCCGACCTCTCCGCCCATCTTCTCCACAATGCGGCGAACGATAGAGAGTCCCAATCCGTGACCGGTGGCTCGCTGGGTTCCCAGCCGCTCAAAGGGCTGGAAGAGGCGGCTCTGCTGTTCAGCGGTCAGACCCGGACCGTTATCTCGGACCCAGAATCGGACCCGGTCTCCCTCTGCTGTAGCACCCAGTTCCACGCGCGGAGGATGCCCGCCGTACTTCACCGCATTGCTGATGTAGTTGGCCCAGACCTCTTCCACCCACGAGGGATAGCCCAGGGCAACGGGCCAGGCCGATGGCACAACCACTTCTGCTCCTGAATCCCGAAGGGCCAGCGCCATCCGGTCCACCACAGCAGCGACAATCGCGATCATATCCAGGGGTTGCATCTGGACTCCGGCCCGGCTCAATCCAAACAGCAACATCATTTCCTCAACAATGCGCTCCATCCGGTCAGCGACGCGAAGGATGCTCTGGATGGAGGTATGGCGTTCTTCCTCGGAGAGAACGGCGGTTTCATCATCCAGCAACTCGGCAAACCCCCGGATAATTGCCAGAGGGTTCCGGAGGTCGTGGGCCACGGTATGCCCGAAGGCATCCAGTTCCTCGGTGCGGGCCTGCAGGTCCCGATTCGCCTGCTGGAGCGATTCCTCTGTCCGTACCTGTTCGGTGATGTCTCGCAGCAGGATCAGCCGGCCCCCGGAGCCCCGATGCCCGTTGGTCAGCGGAGACGAACGAACTTCCAGAACATGCTCATCGCCCCCGATACGGCGGTGAACGCGACCTTCCGGTGGGATTTGGGCCAATCCTGGATATTCCCGGAGCACGGAAGTCATCGGCTGGCCTATGGCTTCCTCACTTACACCGAGCATCTGGCGTGCGGCCGGGTTGAAATCCACCAGTCGCCCCTCCGAATCCACCACGACCACGCCGTCCCGCATCCGTTCCACCACCGTTGCCCGAGCCACCGGGATCAGGTCCAGAAGACGGTAGCGAAAAATGGCCACCGCAAACGCAATCCCGGCCAACGCAAAGGCCAGGGGGGTGTAATCTTTCCGGAGTCCGGGAACGAGTTGGAAAACGTAGGCGATATTGAGAAGCAGAGGGGATAGAGCGCCCGCGATGGCCCACACGGATTGCTGATGGTAAGAGGACGACGCAAATATCTGAGCCCCGATGATGAGACCGGCGCCGGCGAAAAGAAGCAAGTAAGAGTAAAGTATATGCACCCAGAACCAGGGGCCGTGGGAGACGTGAAGGGACAACATGTCGCCGACGGGCTGGAATGTATCGGCACTCCAGAGCAGATGGTGGCGAGAGTTGGTCTGAGCGAGGACGAACGTCACCACCGGAATGACCATAAGCGGCCAGAAGTTTCGGGGGGACAGCCAGGAGGTTTTCCCGGTATATTGGAAGGCAAAAGCCAGCCAGGCCAGGGGAATCGTGACGATGAAGAGATAATCCAGTTTCGCCCAGAACAGCGTGCCGGCCTCCGTGGGCCACATGAGTTCCAGGGTGTTTCCGATCAGAAATCCGGAAACGGCCAGCATATACAGCCCCAGCGCAGATGCACCGGGGACATCGCGTTGACGGAAAGCGTATCCGGCAACGACCAAAGAAATCAGCGCCCCGGTGGGCGCCAGAGCAACAAAGAGAATATACTGCACATCGCTCCCTTCGTTCTAATTATACCAGAACTCTACGAAAAGGAAAGTGGTTCTGCCCCCGCCGTTGCCCCGCCCAGGGACTGTGTTATAATATCCCCAGCCCCGATGAGGCTATAGCGGCTGAACCAACGAGCCCGGCCATAAACCTTTTTGTGACAGCACCCAAACCCTGAGGGAGCTCGCCGATGGAATTGACCCAATTGAGCCAGATGGTCCAGTGGCTGGACGAGGAGCGCCGCAAAGACAAGGCGCTGATCGCTTCCCTGCAGGAGCAGGTCAAACTCCAGGCCCAGCAACTGGCCCAGCAGCAGGAACTGATCGCCGCCCTCCAGCGGACCGTCGCCGGGATGGAAACCCTGTTGTCCCAGGTGACCAGCTTTGCCCCGGCCCTGGAAGGGCTGAAGGCCGAAGTGGGCCGCATGCTGGAACTGCGGGAGGAGCAATGGCGAAAAGAGCAGCGGGAGGCCGACCGGGCCCGCCAACTGGAAATCGGCGCACTGAAGGACGAAATCGCTCGCGTGGCCGATGGCCTGCGCACCATCCCCCGGCTGGAGGAGAGCTTGGCCGCCCTCCAGGCCGAAACCCGCCGCCTCTACGAGAACCAGCAGCGGCTGGAGACGGCCGCCGCCGACCTGAAACAACAGGCCGAAGACCGGGCCGCCACCGTGGTGTATCTGGAGGAACAACGCCGGGCCGACAACAAGCGCATCACCGCGCTGGAAGCTGAACTCCCCGAACTGCGCCGCCGCATAGAGACCACCGACGCCAAATTGCCCCTCCTGGAAGAGGCCGTCCAGAAGCAGAAACGGTATCTGGAAGAGGGGCTGAAGCCCATCAAGGAGTTTGAGAAGGTCGTGGAGGAACTGCGCGTCGCCGACTTCCGCCGCAACCAGGAGGTCAAAAAATGGGCCGGGCAGGCGGAAGAGGTACGCGCTGAACTGGAGCGGCTGCGGGAGGAGCGACAGCGGTTCATGGAGCAGTACCAGCGAGCTCAGCGGGCCCTGGAGGCCCTCTCCGCCCTCCAGACCCGGCTGGAGACCCGCCAGAACGAGACCGCCGAGATGCAGCGGCTGGCGGAGGAGCGGCTGAAGCGGCAGTGGGAAGAGTGGCAGGCCGTGCAGGAGAAGGCCCGCCGCAACTGGGAGGTCACCGCCGAGGAGCGCTGGCGCCAGCAGGAGCGGGTCAACGCGACGCTCACCAAGCGGCTGGACGCCCTGACCGCCACGGCGAAACTCTGCTATTCCCAGATCGCCGCCCTCTGGGAGACCCGCCGGGCCGACGCCGTGCGCACCTTCACCCACACCCGCGAGGCCTACGAAGCTCGCATCGCCGAGATAGACCAGCAACTGGCCGCCCTGAAAGAGCACCCGCCGGAAGAGTAAGAACCACCAAGACCCAAAGACACGAAGAAGCCAATGTTCTTCGTGTCTTCATGTCTTGGCGGTAAATTCCCCGCCAGGGGAGGTGTTCCGTGCACGTCATCGGTACCGCCGGACATGTAGACCACGGGAAATCCACCCTTGTCCAGGCCCTCACCGGCATCAACCCCGACCGTCTCCGGGAGGAGCAGGAGCGGGAGATGACCATAGACCTGGGCTTCGCCTGGCTTACCCTTCCCAACGGCGAGCCGGTCGGCATCGTGGACGTCCCCGGGCACCGGGACTTCATTGAGAACATGCTGGCGGGCGTCGGCGGCATAGATGCCGCCCTCTTCGTCATCGCCGCCGACGAGGGCGTGATGCCCCAGACCCGGGAGCACCTGGCCATTCTGGACCTGCTGCGCATCCCCGGCGGCGTCGTCGCGCTGACCAAAACGGACCTGATAGACGACCCGGACTGGCTGGAACTGGTCCAGGCGGACATTTCGGAGGTTCTCCAGGGCACCGTCCTGGAGGATGCGCCCATTATCCCGGTCTCCGCCCGCACCGGGCAGGGGCTCCGGGAACTGGTGGCCGCGCTGCAGGACGTCCTGGCCCGCACCCCGCCCCGCCCCGACCGGGGCCGCCCCCGCCTCTGGATAGACCGGGTCTTCACCATCGGCGGCTTCGGGACGGTGGTCACCGGCACGCTGGTGGACGGCCACCTGGAGGTCGGGCAGGAGGTGGAGATTCTGCCGCGCGGGCTCAGGGCCCGCATCCGGGGCCTGCAGACCCACAAGACCAAAATCCAGCGCGCCGTCCCCGGGAGCCGCGTCGCCATCAACCTGAGCGGCGTCTCCAAACAGGACCTGGCCCGGGGCGACCTGGTCACCCTGCCCGGCTGGCTCCGTCCCACCACCCTGGCGGATGTCCGGCTGGACGTCCTGCCCGATGCCCCCTTCCCGCTGAAACACAATGCCTCCGTCAAGTTCTTCTGCGGCTCCGCCGAGACGGTCGCCCGGCTCCGGCTGCTGGGCACCGAGACCCTCCCACCCGGAGCGTCCGGCTGGGTCCAACTGGAACTGGACGACCCCCTCCCCCTGGTCCGGGGCGACCGGTTTATCATCCGTATCCCCTCTCCGGCGGTGACCGTCGGCGGAGGGGACGTGGTAGACCCCCACCCGGGCCGCAAACACCGCCGCTTCCGGCCCGAGGTGCTGGCCCGGCTGGAGACGCTGGCCCGGGGCACTCCCGCCGAGGTGCTCCTGCAGGCCCTGGAGCGCGGCGGCCCGCAGACGGTACGGGACCTGCTGGAAGGCTCCGGCCTGGGCGAGGCGGCCCCGTCTGCCCTGGCCGAACTCCTCTCCACGGGCGACGCGGTGATTCTGGACGCTGTCCCCGAGATGGCCCCGGCCCGGCTGGTCGCCGCCCGCGCCTGGTGGTCGGCCACGACGGCCCGGATGCAGGAGGAACTGGCCGCCTACCACGCCCGCTACCCCCTGCGGCCCGGCATGGGACGGGAAGGACTGCGCAGCGCACTGCGGCTGGACCCGCGCGTCTTCAACGGTCTGATGGCCCGCGCGGCCGCCCAGGGCCTGATCGCGGACGAAGGGGCCACCGTCCGCCTGCCCGGACACGAAGTCCGCTTCTCCCCCCAGCAGCAACAGGCGGTGGACGACCTCCTGGCCCGTTTCCGCGCTGCGCCGTATGCCACTCCGTCTGTCAAAGAGGCCGCCGCGCTCGTCGGCGAGGAGGTGCTGGGGGTCCTTCTGGCCCGGGGCGACCTGGTCCAGGTCTCCCCGGAGGTGCTCTTCCTGCGGGAGACGTACGGGGAGATGGTGGAGCGCATCCGCGCCCACATCCGCCAAGAGGGGAGCATCACTCTGGCCCAGGTGCGGGACCTCTTCCAGACCAGCCGCAAGTACGCGCAGGCGCTGCTGGAACACTTGGACGGGGTTGGCATCACCCGCCGGGTGGGGGATGAGCGGGTATTGGCGGAGAAATAGGCGGGGGACGTGCCAGGCACGTCCCGTTATGAGGTCTATGCGCCGACCGCTTCGCCTGTTCGGACGTCCAAAGGTTGCCGCAGTGCTCCTTCTGCTGGCCCTCGGGGCCGCCGCGCTGGGCTCGTTTTTCCCCCAACGCCCCACCGGCGACCCGGCCGCGCTGGCCCGCTGGGAGGAGGCCGTCCGCGCCCGCTACGGCGCCCTGGCGGCCCCGCTGGACCGGCTGGGCCTTTTCCGCTGGTACACCTCCCCCGCCCTCTGGGTCGCCCTCACGCTGCCGGTGCTGGCGACCGTCCTCTGCACCCTGAACCGCTGGCCCGCCCTCCGGCCGCGCCTTCTGGGCCGCTCCGCTCCCCACTGGGGGACCCTGGTCACCCACCTGGCCGTCCCCCTGTTCCTGCTGGCGTTGGCGCTCACCGGCCGGGGCCGGCAGGAAGAGATGACCATCGCGGTCGGGGAAACCGGCGTGTTTCCCACCGTCGGCCTGAGCTTGCGCTGCGACGCCGTCACCCTGGAGCGTCACTCCGACGGCAGCGTTGCCGACTACCGGGTGGAGGTCACAGCGTGGGCGGACGGCCGGGAGGTCGGGCGGGGCACCGTCCGCCTCAACCATCCTCTCAGCATAAGAGGGGTCGCGGTCCTCCTGTACGGGTACGCGGTCCGGCAGGGGCGACCGGTCGTGACGCTGCGGGCGGTCTCCGATCCGGGATATGTTCCGTTTCTTATCGGGGGCGGGTTGTTCCTGCTGGGCCTGATCCTGCGCTGGATGACGGGCAATGAGCAGCGAAGGGCGGAAGACCCGGTTTGAGATTTCCGCGGGCGGTGTCGTCTTCCGGCGGACGGAAGCCGGAGAGGTGGAGGTGGCCCTGGTCGCCACCCCGGGCGGCCGCTGGGCGCTCCCCAAGGGGCTGGTGGAGAAAGGGGAATCGCTGGAGGCGACGGCCCTCCGGGAGGTCCAGGAGGAGACCGGCCTGGAGGCGGAGATTGTGGGGCGGCTGGACCCGATTGAGTACTGGTACTGGTGGGAGGAGGAAGGCCAGAAAGTCCGCCATCACAAAAAGGTCTACTTCTTCCTGATGGCCTGCCGGGGCGGCGACGTGGCCCGCCACGACCGGGAGGTGGAGGAGGTCCGCTGGTTCCCTATAGACGAGGCGGTCCGTCAGGCCGCCCACCGGACAGAGCGGCAGGTCCTCCAGCAGGCGGCGGAGAGGATGGGAGCAAACGCCCGACCGTGAACGGTCGGGCTCAGGTTGCCAAGCCCTTCGGGCTGTAGAAATAGCGCAATGTTCACCATTGGGTACGGATTTCTCTGGGTCGCCCTCATCTTCTACGCCCTGGAGCGGCGGACGGGGCGGCGCTGGCCACGATGGGCCGCCGTCGGCCTGAGCGCTATCGCCTGGGGGCTGTGGACAGTGGGCCTGGTCGGGCGGGGGCAGGCATCCGGCCACTGGCCCATGAGCACCCGCTACGAATTCGGGCTGGCCTTCGTCTGGGCCCTGCTGGGCCTCCACTTGCTGGCGACGGCCGACCTCCCCCGCGCGGGGGGAGGCGGGCTGTTGGTGACCCTCGCCCTGGCCACCTGGCTCCTCACCCGCCCCGCCGGGGAGCGGGTAGCGGCCCCGTTGCTCCCCGTCCTGCGCTCCGTCTGGTTTCCGCTGCACACCCTTTCTGCCGCCCTGGCCTACGGCCTCTTCGGCGTCGCCGCCGGGCTGGGCCTGACCGCGCTGGCGGAGAGGGAGGAGGGCGTCCAGAAACCGCTGCGGGAGCGCATGGAGCGCGCCGCCGACTGGGGCTTCCTCTGGCTGACGCTCAGTATGCTCCTGGGCGGCATCTGGGCCCGCTTCGCCTGGGGCCGCCCCTGGGGCTGGGACCCCAAAGAGACTTGGACGCTGGTGGTGTGGCTGCTCTATCTCCTCCCGCTCCACCTGCGCCCGCTATCCGCCTGGCGGGGCCGGCGACAGATCGCCCTGGTCCTCCTGAGCTTCGCCGGGGTGCTCTTCCTCTGGCTGGGCGTCTCCTGGGTGGTGCGGGTGGGCCGCCTGGAAAGCCTGCACGGCTTCTGACCGGTTCGCCGAATCCCCTTTTCGTGCTATAATAGACGCCGGTAGGGACGAGACTCCTCTCTCCCGCTGCCAAACGGAGCGGAATCTCCCACCATAGGAGAAATCTATGCCCGCGATGGACCACATCCGCTATCTGGCCGAGACCATCGGCCCGCGCGGCTCCACCACTCCACAGGAGGCCGAGGCGGCCCGCTACGCCGCCCGGGTCCTGCAAGACCTGGGGCTGGAGCCGGTAACCGAGCCGTTTACCAGCGCCCGCTCCGCCTGGTACCCCTATGTCCTCTTCACCGGGCTGGCCCTCCTGGCCGAGGTTCTCTTCTGGGCCGCCGGACGAACCGGCGCAATGGTCGCGGCCGTGCTGACGGCGGTGGCGCTGGCCTCGGTGCTCCTGGAACTGGCCTTCCGCTCCAACCCCATCCGCTGGTTGCTCCCGAAGGGTCGCAGCCAGAATGTCTGGGCTCGCCGGCTCCCCTCCGGCGAGGTGCGCCGGAATGTCGTCGTTATGGGCCATCTGGACACCCATCGCACCCCGCTGGCCTTCTCCACCGACCGCTGGGTGCGCCTCTTCAGCCGACTGGTGCCCATCGGCCTGGCCTCCGCTGTCGCCCTGCTGGTGCTCTTCATCCTCGGCGCGGCCGTACCGGGCCCGGGCCTGCTCTGGCAGCTCCTCTCCCTGCCCTTCGCACTGGTCGTCCTGGGCGTCTTTCTCATCACCATCCAGGCCGACTTCTCCCCGTACACTGCCGGGGCCAACGACAACGCCACCGGCGCGGGCATCGTCCTCAGCCTGGCAGAGCGGCTGAGCTGGGAGCCGCTGGCCCGAACCGCCGTCTGGCTGGTCCTCTCCGGCTGCGAGGAGGTGGGCTGCTACGGCGCGGAGGACTTCGCCCGCCGCCACAGGAGCGAACTGGGGGACGCGGTCTGGATCACGCTGGATAGCGTGGGCGGGGCCCATTCCAGCCCGGCCTACTTGACCTACGAGACCTTCCTGCTCACCGTCCCCAGCGACCCCCAACTGCTGGCGCTGGCGGAGCGCATCGCGGCCCGTCATCCCGAATGGGACGCCCACCCCCACCACTTCCGGGGCGCCTACACCGAGGGGAGCATCGCCGCCAAATACAGCTTCCGCGTCCTCACCTTCACCAGCCACCGCCGGGACGGCGTCCTCCCCGAATGGCACCGCCCCACCGACACCGTGGACCACCTGGACCCGAAAGTGGTGGAGCACACCGAGGCGTTTGTGTGGGAGTTGCTGCAGGAATTGGACCAGGAGATAGCGGAACGCGGATGAACGGGATTCTTTTTGAAAACCACGAAGGACGCAAAGGACACAAAGGTTTTCAGTTCCTTGAAATATCCCTTTGCGCCCTTTGTGTGCCCTTTGCGACCGTTGTGGCAAAAACCTCTGCGCTCTCGGCACCTCTGCGGTGAATTGGAGAATAGATGTCCGCTCAAACAAATCATCGGTTAGACCCTTTCTTCCGCCCTTCCTCCGTCGCCGTCATCGGCGCGTCGCGGGACCCGGAAAAACTGGGGTACGCGGTGCTGGCGAACCTGAAGAATGGCGGCTTCCCCGGCGCGCTCTACCCGGTCAACCCCAAGGCCGAAGAGATTCTGGGCCTGCGGGCCTACCCCACCGTCCTGGACATCCCCGGCCCGGTGGACCTGGCGGTCCTCGTCATCCCGTACCCGCTGGTCCCGGCCGCGCTGGAGCAATGCGGGCAGAAAGGGGTACCGGCGGCCGTCGTCATCAGCGCGGGGTTCCGGGAAGCGGGCCGGGAGGGGCTGGAGCGGGAACTGGAGGTCGTCAACATCGCCCGCCGCCACGGCATCCGCCTCATCGGCCCCAACTGCCTGGGCGTCATAGACACCGACACCCCCCTCAACGCCACCTTCGCCGCCGGGATGCCCCCGGGCGGCCCCATCGCCTTCATGTCCCAGTCGGGCGCGCTGGGGACCGCCGTCCTGGATATGGCCCTGGCCGGACGTATCGGCTTCTCCCGCTTCGTCAGCCTGGGCAACAAGGCCGACGTCAACGAGGTGGACCTGCTGGAGGCCTGGGAGGACGACCCCGGCGCCAAGGTCATCCTGGCCTACATTGAGGGACTGCCGGACGGCCAGAAATTTATGGAGGTGGCCCGACGGGTCACCCGGAAGAAGCCGGTGGTGGCGGTCAAATCCGGCGTCACCCGCTCCGGCGCGCGGGCGGTCTCCTCCCATACCGGGAGCCTGGCCGGCTCCGAGGCCGCCTACCACGCCGCGTTCCGGCAGGCCGGCGTCATCCGGGCCGAGTCTATGGAGCATCTCTTTGACCTGGCCCTGGCCTTCGCCTACCAGCCCCTGCCCCGGGGCGACCGCATCGCCATCGTCACCAACGCCGGGGGGCCGGGCATCCTGGCCACCGACGCGCTGGAGCACGCCGGGCTCCAACTGGCCCGCCTGAAGCCCGAGACCGTCCAGGCCCTCATGGCCGACCTCCCCAGCGCGGCCTCCGCCGCCAACCCCGTGGACGTCCTGGGGGACGCCCTGGCCGACCGCTACGAGCACGCGCTGCGGCTGGTGCTGGCGGACCCCGGCGTGGACGGCGTCATCGTCATCGTCACCCCCCAGGCGATGACCCAGATTGAAGAGACGGCCCACGTCGTCGGCCGCGTGGCGCGGGAGACGGATAAGCCGGTCCTGAGCTGCTTTATGGGCGAATCCCGCATTGCGGCCGGCATCGCCATCCTTCAGCAGTACAGCATCCCCAACTACCCCTTCCCGGAACGGGCCGCCGCCGCGCTGGCCGCGATGGTCCGCTACGGGCGGGAGCGGGAGCGCCCCACTTACACGCCCCGCCAGTACGAGGTGGACCGGGCGGCGGTGCGGAAGGTGCTGGACGAGGCCCGCGCGCAGGGACGGGTGAGCATCGGCGACGCCGAGGCGCGCGCGATTCTGGAGGCCTACGGCTTCCCGCTGCCGCCCTCCCGCCTGGCCGCCACGCCGGAGGAGGCGATTGCCGCCGCCGAGGAGATGGGCTACCCCGTCGTCCTCAAAATTGCCTCGCCGGACATCCTGCACAAGACCGACGTCGGCGGCGTCCGGCTGAACCTGCGCTCCCCCGCCGACGTCCGGGACGCCTTTGACCTCATCGTCTACCGGGCCACCCGCTATGTCCCTGGCGCGCGCATCTGGGGGTGTCAGGTACAGAAGATGGTGCCGCCGGGGCGGGAGGTCCTGATCGGGATGAGCCGCGACCCCCAGTTCGGCCCGCTGGTCGCCTTCGGCCTGGGCGGTATCTACGTGGAGGCCCTGAAAGACGTCGTCTTCCGGGTGGCCCCCTTCGGGCCGGAGGAGGCGGCGGAGATGGTCCGGGAGATTCGCTCCTACCCGCTGCTGGAGGGCGTCCGGGGCGAACCGCCCGCCGACCACGCCGCAATGGTGGACGCCCTCTGTCGGGTGAGCCAGTTGGTCACCGACTTCCCGGAGATTGTGGAACTGGACATCAACCCCCTGGTCGTCTACGAGGAGGGCCGGGGGGCCGTGGCCCTGGATATGCGGCTGGTGCTGGGATGAACTCTCCCTCATCCCTGGAGGGGTGAGGATGTGAAAGGAGCATGCGCATGAAGACCCTGTATATTCCCTCTCTCCAGAGTTTCTCGGGCAAGACGGCCGTCTGCCTGGCGCTGGGCCGACGGCTGCAGCAGGACGGATACCGGGTGGGCTACTTCAAGCCCCTCTCCACCCAGGCCTGGGAGCCGATCCCGGGCCAGTCCCCCGACGAGGACGCCGACTTCGTCCGGCGGGTGCTGGGCCTGGAGATGCCGACGGAGGCGCTGGTCGGCGTCCGCCTGACCCCCTCCATCCTGCGGGATACCCTATGTGGCTGCCTGGGACGGGACCTCCTGGCGGAGGTCCGCGCGGGGTATGAACGGGCCGCCGCTGGTCGGGACGTCGTGCTGGTGGAGGGCGGGGCCTCCCTGCGGGAGGGCGTCGGCATCGGGCTGGGGCCCGCCGAGGTCGCCGACGCGCTGGACGCGGCGGTCCTGGCCGTCATCCCCTTCTACAACGAGATGAATCTGGTGGACGATTGCGCGGTGGCCCAACTGCGCCTGGGCGGGCGACTCCTGGGCGTGCTGGTGAACGGGGTGCCCCGGGAGTCCCGGCCCTTTGTCCAGGAGACGGCCCGTCCGTGCCTGGAAGGGCGGGGCATCCGGGTGCTGGGGGTACTCCCCCGGGAGGAGCGGCTGCGGGCCATCAGCGTGGGCGAACTGGCCCAGGTGCTGGGCGCGGAGTTCCTCACCCTGCCGGAGCGGCGCGACGTCCTGGTGGAGAATCTGGTGGTGGGCGCGATGGGGGTAGACCAGGCCCTGCCGCGCATCCGGCGCATCCCCGCCCCCAAAGCTGTCATCACCGGCGGCGACCGGGCCGACATCCAGTGGGCCGCGCTGGAGACCTCTGTCTCCTGCCTGGTCCTCACCGGCCACTTGCGCCCCCAGCCGGAGGTTCTCCGCCGGGCCGAAGAACTGGGCATTCCCGTCCTCCTGGCCCGCCAGAACACGATGGAGACGGTGGAGGCGATAGAGCGGGTCTTCGGCAAGACCCGGCTGGCCCAGCCGGAGAAACTGGCCCGCTTTGAGGCCCTGATGGCGGAGCATTTTGACTACGTCCGGCTGTATCAGGCACTGGGGCTGGTGTCATCTGCCACAAATTAACCGCAGAGGGCGCAGAGAACGCAGAGAAAGACAAAACCTCTGCGCCCTCCGCGTCTCTGCGGTGAGAACACAAACCGCAAAGGGCGCAAAGAACGCAGAGAATCTGTGAATCTGCGGTGAAGAAACGATTTCGGAGGAACAATGTCCGACTTCCTTGACTTCTTCGCCCGCCAGGCCGATGCCGCGCTGGACCTCCTCCGCCAACTGGTGGAGATGGAGTCCCCCAGCACCGACAAGGCCGCCGTGGACCGGGTCGTCCGCTTCGTGGCCGAACGGGCCCGCGCGGCCGGCGCTACGGTGACGGTCGTCCCCCAGGAGCGCTGGGGCGACCATCTCCTGGCCCGCTGGGGCGAAGGCGCGGGCGGCTTCCTCCTCCTCTGCCACCTGGATACCGTCTGGCCGGTGGGGACGCTGGCGGAGCGGCCCTGGCGGGTGGAGGGGGAGCGGGCCTTCGGCCTCGGCGTCTACGACGACAAGGCCAGCGCCGCGATTATCCTGACCGCGCTGGAAGGGCTCCAGGCCCTGGGCCTCCCCCCTCGGTATCCGGTGACCGTCCTTTTCAACTCCGACGAGGAGGTCGGAAGCCCCTCCTCCCGCTCGCTCATAGAGGCGGAGGCCGCCCGGGCGCGGGTCGTCTTCTGCATAGAGCCCGCCCGACCGGACGGCGCGCTGAAGGTGTGGCGCAAAGGGACGGGCCGGTACACCGTCACCGCGCTGGGCCGGGCCGCCCACGCCGGCGCCGACCACGAGAAGGGCATCAACGCGATAGAGGAACTGGCCCACCAGGTCCTGCGCCTGCAGAAGATGACCGACTATGGGGCCGGCACCACCGTCAACGTGGGCCGGATAGAGGGCGGCACCCGCGCCAACATCGTCCCCGACCGCGCGCAGGTCCGGGTGGATGTGCGGGTGAAGACGATGACGGAGTGGGAGCGGATTTCGGCGGCCATTGAGGCGCTCCAGCCGGTCCTTCCCGGCGCGCGGCTGATCGTGGAGGGCGGGATGAGCCGGCCGCCGATGGAGGCCTCCCCGGTCACCCTGGAGCCCTTCCGGCGGGCGCAGGAGATTGCCGCCGGTCTGGGCTTTATCCTCACCGCCGATGGCACCGGCGGCGCCTCGGATGCCAACTTCACCGCCGCCATGGGCGTCCCTACGCTGGACGGCCTGGGCGCGCTGGGCGACGGCGCCCACAGCGTGGACGAGCACGTCCTCATCCCCAGCCTGGCCGAACGGGCGGCCCTGCTGGCCGCGCTGCTGAGAGAGTGGTCATGACCCCCCGGGTTCGCTCCATCCTCATCACCGTCGCGATTGGCTACTTCGTCTGGACTCTGGGATACCGCATCTGGGAATCCACCTTCAACAACTTCGCGGTGGAAGAAATCGGCGTCAACGCTGCCCAGATAGGCCTCACCCACGCCCTCCGGGAGGTCCCCGGCCTGCTGGGCTTCCTGGCGGGATTCCTGGCCCTCCTGCTGACGGAGTTCCACCTGGCCCACCTCTCCCTGGCCCTGATGGGGGTGGGCATCTGGCTGACGGCGGGGGTGCACGGGTTCCCCGCGCTGGTGGCAGCGGCGTTCCTGATGAGCACCGGCTTCCACTTCTTCATGCCCGCCAACTCCTCCCTGGTCCTGATGACGGTGGGGCAGGAGGAGGCGCCGCGCGTCCTGGGACGGTTGAACAGCCTGAGCGCGGCGGCGTCGGTTCTGGGCACCCTGCTCATCTTCGGGACGCTGGGCCGTTGGGGGTACCGGAGCCTGTTCCAGGTTGCCGGAATCGCGGTCGTCGCGTGCGCGCTGCTCCTCCTGTTCTTCCGCACCACCCCGGCTCCCGCCCGACAGGCGCGCCGCCCGGCTCCCCTGCGCCGCCGCTACTGGCTCTACTACACCCTGAACGTCCTCTTCGGCAGCCGCCGCCACATCTTCACCACCTTCGCCGTCTACCTGCTGATTCGGGAGTACCGGGTGCCCGCCCAGGTCATCACCCTCCTCTACCTGCTCAACAGCCTGATGGGCACCTACCTGAACCAGTTTTTCGGACAGGTGGTCGCCCGTTTCGGCGAACGGTCGGTCCTCTCCGTCAACTTTGCCCTGCTGGCGTTGATTTTCATGGGCTACCTCTGGGTGCCTCAGATGCCCGCTCTGGCCGCGACCGTCTTTCCCATCCCGGCCCTTCGTCTGGGGTCGTGGCTCCTCTTCCCGGCCCTCTCCGCCACCCCCGCGCTGCTGATCCTGCTGGGCCTCTTCGTGGCCGATAACGTCCTCTTCAGCTTCTCCTTCGCGCTGGATTGCTACTTCCAGAAGATTGCGCTGGACCGGGGGGAAATCACGCCGAACGTCGCGCTGGGGCAGACGTTCAACCACATGGCGGCGGTGGTGATTCCGGTGGTGGGGGGATTGATCTGGGAGACGGTGGGGCCGCAGTACACCTTCCTGGCGGGCATCCTCATCGCGCTGGCCTGCCTGGGGCTCGTGCAGTGGATGCGGGTGCCCCGCCCGGCATTCTGCCCGGCGTAAAAGCGACGTGCCAGGCACTTTTGGAAGTGCCTGGCACGTTACCTGCTACTCCAGCACGGCTCCGATAAAATTGCGTCGGCCTCTGAGAAAAGCCTCTATCGGCAGCGGGTTCTTCCCCGCCATCTGCACGTCCAGCAGTTGCAGTGCCCCCTGGCCGGTGACGACGGCGGCCCCCTCCCCCAGCGGGACGACCGTTCCCGGCGGCTCCGGCCCGGACCAGTCGGGGAGGGGGGCGGCCCGCAGGACCTTCACCATCTGCCCTTCCCAGAAAGTGAACGCCCCCGGCCACGGGGTCACCGCCCGAACCTGTCGCTCCAGGTCCACTGCCGGACGGGTCCAATCCAGCCGCCCGTCCGCCTTCTTCAGCGGGCGACAGTAGGTGACGCCCTCTTCCGGTTGGGGGGCCGGCCGGACCTCTCCGGCCAGATAGCTGGGCAGCACCTCCATCAGCAACTCCGCCGCCACGCGGGCCAGCCGTTCGGTGAGGCTTCCGGCGGTGTCGTCGGGCCGGATGGGCTCCTCCCGCCGGGCCAGGATGGGCCCTGTATCCACCCCTTCGTCCATCTGCATCAGCGTGACCCCGGTGACGGCATCTCCGGCCAGGATGGCGGCGGCGATGGGCGCGGCGCCCCGCCAGCGGGGAAGGAGCGAAGCGTGCAGGTTCAGGCAACCGTGGGGCGGAAGGGAGAGGAGTTCCGGGGGGAGAATCTGCCCGAAGGCCGCAACGACGATGACGTCCGGCGCCCAGGCGCGCAGATGCTCCAGCGCGTCCGGCCGGGAGACCTTTTCGGGCTGGAAGACGGGCAGGCCCAACCGCTCCGCCGTCACCTTGACCGGCGGGGGGCGGAGGCGGGACCCTCGCCCGGCGGGCCGGTCCGGCTGGGTGACCACCCCGACGACGGGATACGCCCCGGCCAGCGCCTCCAGCGCGGGGACGGCAAACGACGGGCTCCCCATAAAGACCACGCGCGGCATCTCTACCTCGTATTGCGGGTTGCGAGTTCCAGTGCCCGCCGCGCCAGTACGCCGGCCATCGCCCGGCGGTACTCCGGGCTCCCGCGAAAGTCGCCGGGGGGATTCAGGGGAAGGGCGGCCCGGTCGGCGGCCTCCTGGACGTTCTCCGGGGTCAGCGGACGGCCGCGCAGGAACTCCTCCGCGTCCCGAGCGCGCAGGGGATGACGGGCCACGCCGCCCAGGGCCAGCCGGACCTCCCGGCAGATTCCGCCGTCCACCTCCACCTGCGCCGCCACGCAGACGATGGGCCGGTCCCGGGGCGTGCGGCCCACGTGGGCAAACCCCATCCGACAGGGCGAAGAAGGGGACGGGATGAACAGTTCCGTAATGAGCGCCCCCTGCCGCAGAAGGTCGTCCCGGCCCTCTATGAATCCCTCCAGCGGGATGTACGAGGGTTCCGGCTGGTACACCGTCAGGCGGGCATCCAGAGCCAGGAGGAGGACCAGGAGCGGGTTCTCCGGGCCGCCCGCCGCAATCGTCCCGCCGACCGTCGCCTGACCGCGCAGGTTGCGAGAGGCGGTCAGCCGGAGGGCCGGGCCCATCTGACCGCCGGTCCGGTCCGCCAGCAGGGGGGATTCCAGAAGGTGCTGCAGGGTGGTGGTGGCACCAATGCGGATTCCGCCCTCCACGGCCCGGATGTAGGTGAGGCCCAGTCGGCTCAGGTCCACCACCTCCTCCACGGCCGGGTCGCGGGTGGGGAGCAACACCGTCCCCCCGCCCAGCGGCACCACGGCGGGGGGCCGGATCAGCTGGATGGCTTCGTCCAAGCTTTCCGGACGGTGATAGACGCGCAGGTTCGGAAGCATGGGGGGTCCTCCGATGGTGCTATTCACGTAGCGCAGGCTGTTTGCCGGCAACCGAACCGGCCGGGCGGCCGGCGCTACGGTTATTTTACCACAAAGGGCCCAAAGGACACACCCGTCACGGCCACGAAAACTCTCCCAGGTCCGCCATGTCCTCTCCGGTTTCCAGCTGCCGACGCTCCCCGGTCGCCGGGTCGTAGAGCAGAGCATAGAGATGATAGGTCCCTGGCGGCAGGTCCGGCGGGATGAGCAGTTCGTACCGGTTGGGCAGCACCTCTCCCGCCGGGAGCCGGGCCAGCGGCCAGTATTCGTTCAGGACCGGCCGGTCCTGCTGGGTGACCGGACGCTCTCCCCGCCGCGCCGTCAGATGGACGGAGCCGGTGAGCGGTGGGCCGCTCTGCGGGGCCAACAGTTCCCAGAACAGATAGACCGGGACCAGGCGCTCCTCCCGATGGACCGCGACGCCCCGCAGGGCAATGCCGCCCTCAAAGACGGCGTCCAGTGCCTGCTCCGGCTCCAGAGGCCGGAAACGGGCCTCCTCCGGCAGCGCGTAGGCATACAGTCGCACCTCTCGCGTGTACAGCATCTCCACCCGGTACCCGCCGGCCTCCTCCAGCGTCCCCAGGATGACGCCGCCGGGGTCCACGGCGTCGTCCTGATAGAGGAGCAGCCAGTACCGACCGCCGTCAGGGGGACGGTGGGTCTCCAAAAGGCGCGCCCCCTCCTCCGGCCGCGTCCGCCGGCCGATCTCCGGCCCGGAGGTGAAGGGGACGGCCGTCCGATAGACCCGCAGGACCTGGATGCCGTGCGCCGCCACCGTCAGCCCCCGGTCCCCCTCCCGGGCGCGGGTGTTCAGCAGGGCCACCGCCTGGCGGAAATCGGGGTACCAGACGGTGCGCGAGGCCGCCAGCATGGTCGCCGTGGAGCGGGCCCCCCAGAGCAGGGCGACCGCCGCGATCCCCCCGCCCAGCACCAGGCCCGCGTACCGCCCCGCGCGCCCCGCCCGATGGGTTTCGCCGACCAGGGCAACCGTCCCCAGTACGATCAGCGGGAGCGCCCAGAAGAGGTAGCGGGGTCCGTGGACGGGGCGAATCTGCCAGAAGGCGAACAGTCCCCCGCCTCCCAGAAGCAGCGAAGCCGCGCCGACCCGGCCCGGAAAGGAGCGAAACGCGGCCACCAGCCACCCCAGCACGCCGACCGCCAGCCACCCGTACCCCCAACCCGAAGGGAGGGCGCGGGCCAGGGGCGCCAACCAGTCCCGGGCCGTCAGCACATCCGGCCCCAGCTCGTTCAGGAAGACGGCGGGGGTCGGAGGAGAGATGGTGGCGAAACTGCCGAAACCAACAGTCACCGGCAGCGCCCAGAGGCCCCACAGGGCTGCCGGTACGAAGGGGGTCGCCATCCACAGCGCGCTCTGCCAGCGCCCGGCCCGCCGCCGGACGCGGGAGGGGAAGGCCATCAGTCCGGCCGCCGCCAGCGGGAAAAAGGAGAAATAGTGGGTCAGCAATGCGGCCGCTCCGGCCACCCCCCACAGCCAGAGGCGGTCTGAGAGCAACCCCAGAAGGGCCAGGAGGAGCCAGAATCCCCAGAGGGTGTACATCCGGGTGTCCCGCGCGTACGCCAGGAGCGTCGGATGGAAGGCCAGGAGGAAGGGGGCCAGCCAGCCCAGAAGCCATCCCGGACCGCGCCGTCCCCCGATGTGGCAGCTCAGCGGGGGGAGCGTCGCCAGCATCAACAGGGCCGCCGCCACGCTGGGGAAGCGCAACAGGGTCTCCAGCGCCCCCTCCAGCTCCAGGCCCGGCGCGTAGGGCCGTGCGCCGGCCGCCCACGCCCACCCTTTCAGCAGAAGGAGGTAGAGGGGGGGATACGGTTGGGCCGTGCGGAGAGTCCGCAGGACCTCGCCGGGAGAGAAATTCAGCGCCAGGTCGGCGTTGAAGATTTCGTCGTACCAGAAACTGGCCGCGCCCAGGCCCCGGAGGGCCACCGCCCAGAAAGCCATGAGCGCCGCGCAGGACAGGAAAAGGCGAAATTCACGCTTCACGTTTCACGCTTCACGCTTCACGTTTCACTTTTCACGTTTCACTCTTCACTCTTCACCACCCGCGCCCCCTCAGACGCCCGGCAGACGATGACGGGCGGCCGGCGACCGAAGCGCGCCTGATAGACCCGTTCCAGATGGCGGGCGAGGTCGTCCACCGCCGCCTCGGCAACCAGTGCGACGATGCAGCCGCCGAAACCGGCGCCGGTGAGGCGGGCGCCCCAGCAGCCCGGCACCTCCCAGGCCGCCTCCGCCAGGCAATCCAGTTCCGGCGAACTGACCTCGTAATCGTCCCGCAGGCTGATGTGGGAGCGCTTCATCGCCGCGCCGACCGTCTCCAAATCCCCGGCCCGAAAAGCCGCGACGGCTTCCAGCACCCGCGCGTTGGAGTGGACGACGTGGCGGGCCCGTTTCCGGAGGACGGGCGGCAGATGGTGGCCCCAGCGCTCCAGGTCCTGAGGCGAGACGTCCCGCAGCGCGCGGATGCCCGGGAGGAATCCGGCCAGGATCCGGACCGCCTCTTCGCACTCCTGGCGGCGGCGGTTGTACTCCGAGGCCGCCAGTTCCCTCCGCACCAGCGTGTCGGCCACCACAATGGCGACGCCAGGCGGGATGGGCACCCGCTCCACCTCCAGCGTCCGGCAATCCAGCAGAATGGCATGCCCCTCCTGCCCCCAAACGGATGCCATCTGGTCCATCACCCCGCAGCGGACGCCCACGTACTCGTTCTCCGCCCGCTGGCAGAGGAGGGCCAGTTCGGTCCGCTCCACCGCCAGGTCGGAGAGGACCTTCCAGGTCCAGGCGAAGGCGACCTCCACGGCCGCCGACGAGGAGAGGCCAGCGCCGATGGGCACGTCCGAGGTCAAGGCCGCCTCCATACCGGAGAGGGAGCCGAACCGTTCCCCCAGCGCCCATGCCACCCCGCGCGGGTAATCGGCCCAGTCCCCCTGGCGGGGCGGGACGGCATCCAGAGGGAACGTCGCCTCACCGCCCATATCCAGCGCGACGACGCGGGCGGTCCGGCCGGGGAGAGGGGAGGCGGCCACCCATGCGGCCCGGTCCACCGCCACCGGGAGGACGAAGCCCTCATTGTAGTCAGTATGTTCTCCCAGAAGATTTACCCGTCCCGGCGCGCGCACCACCAGGGAGGGCACGCGGCCAAAGCGGGCCCGGAAGCCCTCTATCACCCGGAGATGGTCGTTCATCGGGCAACCTCTCTGAGCTTGGTCTCCGAAAATTTCTGAGAAGGGGTTAGGGGAGGTATTGCAACTTGAAAAATTAATCCGGCAATCTGCCGTTTTTTCCCCCTCACCCCTCCCCCGACCCTTCGGGCCACCCCCTCCCCTCTCCCGACCGAA
>JACIWQ010000080.1 GCA_014360895.1 Thermoflexales bacterium
GTGGAGGGTATTAGGAGTTTCCATTGTAATGCTCCTTTTCCTGCTCCCCTCAATTATAACCCTCATTTTGTATAGGCGTATTGAAAGCGAAAGGTAAACTATCCAGGCCGAAACAACGAAACAAACAAAAAGGTGACGGTCACCTTTGAGGTGACCGTCACCTAAATCCCTAAATCCCTACGCCTTCACCACCTTCACCCGGGTATCGTAGAACACCGCCGAGCCGCCCACCGGGTCCACCAGGCAGGTGTTCTTCAGGTACGGGTCCACCCGCATGGCGGCGTTGGCGTGGACGCCCGTCGCCCGGCGCGGGTCGCCCTTGATCACCCGGCCGTCTATGACGATGTCCGAGGCGCCGTAGGCCCAGTGGCCATGCCCCAGGCTGAAGGCGATAACCCCCGGCCGCAGGCCCTGGACCACCCTGACCTTCCCCACCATCGGCTTCTTCTGCCCGTTCCCCAGGTCCCAGACCCCCTCGGGGTTATCGGGCGAGACCACCTTGACCTGATCGCCGTCCTTCAGACCCAGCCGGGCCGCGTCCTGCGCGTTCATCAGGACGTAGTTCTCCGGCGCCACGCCCAGGAGCCAGTAGTTGGAGATGGTCCGGCTCTTGGTGTGGAAGATTTCCCGGTAGGTGATGAGGGCCAGGTCGTAGCCGGCCTTCCCGTCCTCCAGCGGGTTGCCCAGGAGGTCCCGAGGCGCCGGGATGTAGGTCGCGCAGCCGAAGTAGGGCTTCCCGGTCATCGCGCTCTTGGTGGTAGCCGTCTTCTCCTGGTAGAGGTTGACCAGTTTCCCGTATTTGTTCTTCACCTGCGCGCCCTCGTAAGCCTTGGCGAAGTCCTGGAAGCGGCCACCCCGGTTGAGGACGTAGACGACTTTCCGCCAGAGGTCCTCCCCCACGATGCTCTTCCACCGGTCGGGGTCAAAGACGCTCTTGGGCAAATGCTTGCGGGCCTCCAGGAAAAGCCGGACCTCGTCGTCGTCCGCGTCGGGGACGGCGTCGGAGCCATCTTCCTTCTCGCCGAAGGCCAGGTTGGCCACCATCCGCAGGTAGAGGTCGTCCGGGTGGGTGAGCGGGATTCCCTCGCCCAGGCCGTTGGGCCCGAAGTTGGGCAGCCCCAGTGCCTCCGCCAGCCCCAGGATCAGCGCCTCCAGGGAGAGGGGCATCTCCTGCCCGTAGACCCGCACCGTCTCCGTGAGGGGCGGGATGACCGGCTGGCGCACTGGCTGCACCTTCCACGCCACCGACGGATGGGACCCCGCAAACTCCCACCGCTCCAGGTAGGAGAGGTCGGGGAAGATGTAGTCGGCGTACATGGAGGTCTCGCCCACCACGATGTCCGAGACGACGATAAGGGGGATTTTCGCCGGGTCTTTGAGGATTTCAATGTTGGTGTTCCCAGCGGGCAGGGAATAGACCGGCGTGCCCATATAGATAAACAGAGCTTTCACCGGATAGGGATAGGTGTCGCCGATGGAGGGGATGATCTCCTGGTAGATGTCCGAGGAAAGGGGATACCAGTTCCGCTTCGCCGGATACTGCCCGTCGTAGAGGGTGGTGTCCTGCCACTTGACCTCGTGGCGGATGACGCTGATGCCGAAGGGGGAAAGCGCCCCGGGGTTCATCGTGCCCAGGTCAAAGGGCCCCTTCGCTTTGGAGCCCAGGTAATCGTAGGTGGTGGCCTTGATCATCCCACCGGCCCAGTCGTAGTTGCCGATGAGAAGGCTGAGGGTGAACCAGGCCACCACGTTGTAGAAGCCGTTGGTGTGCTGGGAGACGCCCCGGTGGATGTCCACCGCCGCCCTCTTCCCGTGGCTGGTGAACTCCCGCGCCAGTTCCATGATGTCCTCGGGCCGGATCCCGGCCTCGGCGGCGTATTCCTCAATCGTCATCTTCTCCGCCGACTCCTTGAGGATTTGCATCCCGCTCTTGACCGAGATGGCCTTGCCGTCCGGGCTCCGCAGGGTAGTATCCACGAAGAGGTCGCCCACCACCGGGTTTTCGGCGTCGTTGGGGTCAAAGGCCACGGGCTTCCCGTCCACCATCGTCACCAGCAGGTCGTAGGCGTATTCTTTACCTTCGGGGGTGACGTAGACAGCGACCTTCTTCCCCTCTTTCTCCACCTCCTGCTTGGTGGTGAGGCCGATTTCGGCGGCCCGCAGGAAGGCGCCGGGGGTGCCGTCCTCCCCAATTTTCACCAGCCAGACCGCGTTGGTCCAGGTGGGCTCCCCGGCAGCTTTGGCGGCGGCCTGGTTGGCGTTGCGCAGGAAGGTCTCGTCGTACCGCCCGTTCTCAATGATCCAGCGGATCATCCCCATCGCGATGGCCCCTTCGGTCCCGGGCTTGTTGGGGATCCACTTCCAGGCCCGGGCGGCCATCTTGGAGAAACGGGGGTCAATCACCACGTAGCGCAGCCGCTCTTCGGTCAGGCCCTCGGTGATTTTCACCACCCGCAAGGGCGGGCCGTAGTTGCCCTCAAAGAGGTTGGCGCCCACGAAGATGACGAACTCGCTGTTGCCCAGGTCCGCCTGCCAGTAGAACTTGGCCCCGCCGGAGAACTTGCCGTCCACGAACTGTTCGGACATCCCCTTGCAGCCGAAGTAGAGGGAGCCCTGGCAGACGGTGGTGTGGCCGTGGCGGTTGACGGTGCCCAGGCCGCTGCCGAAGAAGCGGTGCAGGAGGTCCGAACGGCCGCCCTTGAGCCGCCCCCACATCAGCACAATCTGGTTGTTCCTGGGACCCAGGTCGGGGTGGTCGGGGTCTATCATAGCGTCCAGGTAGTCGGCGAACTGGGTCTTGAACTCCTCCACCAGGGCCTTCTTCTTCTCCGGGTCCTTCTCGGCCCAGATTTTCTTGACGAAGTCCCCCATTTCCTTCACCACTTTGGGGTCGCGGATAGCCCAGAGTTCCCGCAGGCCCTGGACGTGCCCCTCGCCGAAGAGGTCACCGCCTTCCACAATCTCCTTGATGGCCTGCTCAAAGGGGATGGTGATCCACTGGTTCTCCCCCCGCTTGGTGCCGGGCTTGCGCTTGAGGACGGTGCGGATGCGGTAGGGGTCGTAGGCGGTCTGGATGCCGGCCTGCCCCTTGGGGCAGATGTAGCCGTCTATCGGGGCCACCTCCCGCAGGGGCGTCTGAAAGGGCAGGTGGGGGTAGAGGTTCCAGGGGGAATACGGGTTGCCGTCTATCTTGGCCGCCACCCCCTCCAGCAGCCGGACCTTGATGCCGCACTGGGTGTTGCACTGCTGGCAGACGGTGTAGATGACGTTGCCCGGCTCGGCCAGCGGGTAGTAGGTCCCCCCGCCATCCGGGTTTATCTTCGCCAGCACGTTGATCGCCTGATGGAACAACGCCGTTCCTCCGACAAACGCCGATAGGGTCAGAAATTCCCGTCGGGTCAGTTTCATCGCTACCTCCTTGACAAGTCGCAAGTCGCAGGTCGCAGGTCGCAGGTCGCAGGGTTACGCCCGCGCTTCCTCCGCCCGCAGGGGCAGGAGCCAGAAGCCCAGGGCCAGGATAAGGGCGCCCGCGCCGATGCAGAAGAGGGTCACGCCCCACTCCGTCCAGGTGGGGGAGTAGAAGCGGTAGACCCAGTGGGGCTCCATAAAGGAGCGGCCGATGCCCGGCAGTTCCTCCACGGCGAAGCCCGGCAGGACGATGTTCCAGCGGATGCCGATAAAGCCGATGGTCGCCAGCAGCGCCGCGATCCCTGTCCACAGCGCGCTCTTCCGGCCCGGGAAGGTCAGGATGAGCATCGGGCCCACCAGCCCCATGCCCATGCCCAGAATCCAGAAAATCCACCAGTTAGGGCCGAAGAGTTGCTCCTGGATGGGGATGAAGTGGGCCGGGACGGTGCCGTAGAGGCTGACCAAAATCTCGGCGATTTCCATCAGGAAGTCCACGAAGAGCAGCAGGACCAGGAACCGGCCCAGGGCGACGACTTCCTCCTTGTGCTCCCCCAGCCCGTTGGGGACGAGGAAGGCGACGACGGCGGTGAGGAGCGCGCCGCCGGAGGCCAGGGCGGAGACCAGGAACATAATGGGGAAGAGGCCGGTATACCAGTAGGCCCGGGCGACGGTCACCGCGAAGACGGTCCCCGTCCCGCCGTGGAAGGCGATCGCCAGCGGGATGCCGATGGTCGCCAGCACCCGCACCACCTTCCGGTCCCGCTCCAGGGCCTTCGGGCTCAGGTCCCGCACGCCCAGGGTGAGCGCCCGGTAGAGGCGGGCCTTCGGGCTCGTCCCCTCCGCCCCGCGGACGAAACTGGGCCGCATCACGAACCAGATTTCGGCCGTCAGCAGGATCAGGTAGAGGGTGTAGAGCCAGACGATCCAGGCCAGGGGCGAGGTGAAGCCGGGGTGAATGAAGACAAAGAAGAACCGCTCCATATGGCCCAGGTCCAGCCAGACAAAGAGGAGCGCGGTCAGGAGAGAAACCAGCGCGGTGAAAAGGGCCAGCCGTCCGATGCGCTCAAACTGCTTCATCCCGAAGACATAGACCAGGGAGGAGATGAGGAACGCACCGGCGGAGAGGCCGATGAAGTAGATGTAGAAGGCCAGCCACATGGCCCAGGGGACGGGGGTGCTCCAGCCCACGTTGAGCATCCCGTGAGTCAGCCGGTCTATCAGCCCCGGCAGGCCAACGGCCAGGAGAAGGACGCCGACAATGGCGATCACAAGCGCGCGTTTGCCCATGGTCTCCTCCTACAGCAGATAGTAGACGCTGGGCTCGGTGCCCAGTTCCTCTTTGAGGCGAATGGCCCGGGGGGACGCGGCCATTCGGGCCACCAAACTATCGGGGTCGTTCAGGTCGCCGAAGATGCGGGCCTGTCCGATGCAGGTGGTCACGCAGGCCGGCAGCATCCCCTTCTCCAGCCGGTGGAGGCAGAAATGGCACTTGCGGACGTTGCCGATGGGGGAGCGCCAGGGGTTGCCCGGCTCCCGCTGGATTTCCTCCCCGTACTCAAAGGCGGGCATCACATCCCAAGGGGCCACCTCCGGCGTCTGCCCGGCGGTGTAGAAGGTGCCGAAGTCAAAGGAACGGGCCCCGTAGGGGCAGGCGGAAATGCAGTAGCGGCAGCCGATGCAGTCATCGTAGTCCACGACGACGATGCCGTCGGCCCGCTTGTAGGTGGCCCGCACCGGGCAGACCCGGACGCAGGGCGGGTTCTGGCAGTGCAGGCACGGGCGGGAGATGAAACGCCGGGCCACGTTCGGGTAGGTCCCGAACTCCTCGTCTATGACCACGTTGTAGACGACGCCCGGGGGGAGTTTGTTTTCGGCCTTGCAGGCGATGGTGCAGGCATTGCATCCCACGCACTTGCGGGTGTCTATGACCATCCCCCAGTGGCGCTGATGGACGGGCTTCTTCAGCGCCCGCTGCAGGTCCTCGTACATCTGCAGGACAACGCTTTTGACCTCGGTTTCCACGAGCATAGGGCAACTCCTTTCTCGGGACTTTTGGAACGGCACGTTTGGGCAGCCTCAAACGACGGAAACAGCAACCGTCTGTGAAATCCGTGAAATCCGTGGTTCCTCTTCCAGGTCCTCTGGCGTGTTGAAGTTGATAAAGGACCGTCGTCCGCCGCCGAAGGCGGCGATCTCTTCCTCCCCCACGTACCGCACCTGTATCCGGGGGTAGAGGTCCAGCGGGCAGAGTTCCCCCGCCGCCAGCATCTCCCCGATGGCCGGCAGGCAGGAGCGGGCGTAGACGGCATGCAGCGGCTCCAGGTGGCCGTCCATTTCCGGCACCACCGCGTCCCAGCCGGGGGCTTGCTCCACCAGATAGGCCAGGAGCGCCGGGTCCAGGAAGGGCATATCGCAGGCCACGATCAGGCAGTGGGGGTGACGGGCCGCCGTCAGCGCGGTGTAGATGCCCGCCAGCGGCCCGCCCCCGGGGACCAGGTCCTCCATCGTGGGAAGCCCCAGCCAGGCCAGACGGTCTGCTCCCCGCCCGACCAGCAGTACCTCGTCCACGACCTGGCTCAGCGCCCCCACGACCCACTCAATCATCCGGCGGCCCCGGAAGGGGAGCAGGGGCTTATCCACTCCCATCCGACGGCTCTGTCCGCCGACCAGGACCGCGCCGCTGGTTGCCATTTCGTCTTCCTACGGACTCGTCGCCCGCCGGGCCCGCGCCCATCGGGCCAGCCGGACCGCCTGCTCCAGCAGGATCCCCCCGCCGAAGCCCAGGGCCAGGTTGCCGGTGGCGAAGCCCACCCCGGCAGTCAGCAGGGCGACGGCGGCCTCTTCCCACCCCCGCAGGTCCCGGGCCAGCCAGGCGTGCTGGACGCCCACGAAAGCCAGCAGGGCCCCCAGCACGGGATAGGGGACGAGGGCCAGGAAGGGGAGCGCGTTGCCGTCCACAAAGAGGGCCAGGGCCAGGCAGAGTGCGCCTATCAGGATCGGGGCTAACCCGGTGCGCGCGCCCAGGCGGTAGTGAGCGGTGAGGCCCCCCGACCCGTGGCAGACGGGCAGCCCCCCGAAGAGCGCCGCGACCAGTTGGGAGACCCCCATCGTCGCCAGCAGGTTGCGGGGGGTGACCCGGCCCGCACGTGGGCCGAAATAGGCCCGGGCCGTGTCCACCGTGGCGAAGACGGCGTTGCCCAGGGTGAGGGGGATCTGCGGGAGCACCAGCCAGACCAGCGCGGCAGCCAGATCATTGGGCCGGGGCAGGGCCGGAACCGGCAGGGCCAGCCCCAGGCGGACCGTCCCCAGGAGCCGTCCCGCGCCACCGACGGTGAGGGCGACCACGCCGCCGAAGGCCAGGACAGGGAGCGAGGGCGGCCAGCGGCGGCCCCGCAGGCCCCAGAGGAGCAGCCCCACCGTCAGCGCGGCCAGTAGCCAGCCCAGGGGGACGGCCTGCGCGGCCAGGTGGACCACCCGCTCCTCGCCCCCCGGCACCACCTGGGGGCGAGAGGCCAGCGCTACGCCGCTGCGCACCAGCATCAGCCCCAGGCCCAGTTGGATGCCCCGGACCACCGGTCGGGTGAAGAGCCGCTCCAGCCAGCGGGACGCGTCGGTCAGGGCGAGGAGGAGCAGGAACAGACCCATCCACCATCCCGCCGCCGTCACCGTGCTGCCGGAGAGCCCCCGCGCGATGGCGATGGCCGCCACCGCCTTCAGCGGCTGGACCGGAATGGGCAGACGGTAGAAGAGGCCGGCCAGGATGTAGGCGACACCGAAGCCGAAGAAAACCCCAGTGGCGGGCAGGCCGTTGACCGTGATCAGCGCCACCGCCAGCGGGACCAGCGTGCCCAGGTCGCCCAGCGCACCGCCGACCTCTCCCCAGAAAGAGGCGCGATCCGAAGGGGAAGAAGATGCCATCGCGATTCCTGAATTCAACCGCAGAGGGTGCGAAGACCGCAAGGATTAAAAACCTTTGCGCCCTTTGCGTTCTTTGCGGTTCATCTTAACCGCAGAGGGCGCGAAGAACGCAAAGAAAATTTGTAGAACCTTTGCGCCCTTCGCGTTCTTTGCGGTTAATATTTTAGGGAAAAAGGGGACATCTGTCTATCGGGGAAAGTCGGAGAATTTGTCGGGGAAAACCCGCCATCGTGGCGTAGGGGAAAAACCGGACAGGAAGCAGGATGCAGGTGGGGAGTGGGCCACTATCATAGAGGATGCCTGGGTATCTTTGCAACCATTGTCCTGCCTGCCCCGACTTATGGCTGAACTCAGCAGAGCAGAAGCAGGATTTGATTTATCCGCTGTTCATTCGCCTGCCCTCTTACGAACCTGGTGGCCTGTGCTACATCCTCCCTACGCAAAACGTTAGTGCCCCCGGGCGAGGAGACAGTGTGCCATCTCCGCTTGCTGGGCCAGAACGAAAAGCCCCAGACCAGACCGTTGCACCGTTCGCGTTTAAATCCCTTTGACAATCGCGCTCCTTTGTGGTATAAAAAAGGCGTTCGTCGCTTCCCTGCCAGGTAAGGAGGTTGGGATGTTTCACCGCTTCCAGACCACCAGGGCATTTAACTTTCTTTGTGCTATCTTGTTGTTCGCCGGTATGATCTCGTTCCCCCCCAGGCTGAATCCCCACCGTGGATGGACGTGCCCTCGGTAACCCTCCCTGTCCAGGAGCGGACGTCACCGACGGCCCCCTCGCTGCCCGAACCCTTTGGGTCAGTATCCCTCCCGGAGCCGGGAGCCGGGCCTTTCGCTGGACTGGCCTCAGCACCGGAAAGGATGCTTTTCTCCAGGCCCGCTTTCCCACTACCCGTTTCTTTGCCCTCGGTGCCTCTCCCCCGGCCGGAGGTGCCTGACCCCCGACCTCTCGGGACGGTTGATTCAGTTCCGCTGAGGACACCCCTCCACTGGCCGGTGAGAATGGAAATGCCCCATCCACAACCGGAAGCGTTCTCCTGGCCGGGACTCGGCATAACCCCGGCACTTCCTGCGAGGCCGCCGGAAAAGCTGGCTCACACACCGGCTTCGGATCCAGCCCCCACCCCCTCAGTGCCTGCCAGCGCCTTATCCATCCACCGCCTTTTCCTCCCCCTGGTGGTCCGGAACTATGACCCGACGGCTATTTCGCCGCGCGGAGGTGAGTACACTTCGCCCGATGGGAGGGTGGTGGTGCGTTTTCCTCCCGGCGCCATCGCCGAGAACATCCGGGTGCGCTATGAGGCCCGCAAGCCAGACCGACCGGAGGACTTTGCCGTTAGCGGGGGGCGTTTCGTATTGGAGGCCATCAAAATCAGCGATGGACAACCGGTGCGCGAGTTCGGCGCGCCGCTGGAAATCCGGGTGCGCTACGACGATGCCGGCATCCCCCACTGGTTGGAACAGCGGCTGCACCTCTATTTCTACAACGAATCCACCGCGACCTGGGAGATGCTCCCCTCTGCGGCCGATGTGGACAGAAACATAGTCACCGCCTGGACCACCCATTTCACCGAATTCGGCCTTCTGGCCTCCGATGGCGCCAGCCCCTGCGACCAGGCCGTTCAACTGGCGCCCGCCATCCCAAGCGGGACCGCGCCCGATTTGCCCTATACGTTCTTCAGCGGGGTAGCGGCCTTTGATTACTACACGGGCACCCGGATTTACCTCGCCAGCAACCCGGAGGGGACCGGGAGCCTGCTCACTTACGACCACGCCCGGGTCACCGCCTCCGGCCCCGGCGGGGGAACATGGGAGCACGCCTTCAATGGCTCGCCCACGGAACGCAAGGAAGTGAGCCGCATCCTCTTCCCGAACGCTCCCTTCAGCGCGACCTATTCCATCCAGACCCTATTATGGACGGAGGCCTACACCACCTATTCCTCTTCCGCCTACTACCTGTCCATGCGGGACGTAACCCCGCCGGAGATCCGCGATGCTTCCATCTGGCCGAATGGGGAAGGCGGTTATGAGTTGAAAGTGACAGTTGTGGATAACTGTGCCGTCGCCTCCGTGGACCTGGCGGCCGCCAGCAGCAGCGGGGGCAGCGCGTCCGCCCGTATGGGCCTGGTCGGGCCCAACCGCTACGGGGCGGCGATTGATCTGCCCCGTGTGGGCTACATCACCCTTACCTATTGCCACCGATGCCTCAGGCATTGCCAGCATTTGGATGGCTACACTCTAGGCTACTTACTCCGGCGCCCTCGGATTCGCCTGCCTCAAAGGGGCCTGCGGCGGCCATCAGGGCACGGAGGGCGACCCCGTCAACACCGCCTCCGGCAACTTCGTCACCCGCACCCTGGACCTGCGCCTCCCGGGCATTGGCAACACCGAGATCCGCGTGGAGCGCGTCTACAACGCCCAGGCCGTCCCGCCAAGGGGGAACTTCACGATGGAGGGATTGAGCCCCGGCCCCTTCGGCCCCGGATGGTCCTGGCCCTTTGATTTCCGCCTGGAGTTCGTGGACAACCTGCTCCTGAGGGGGGTCAAAGTTCATTATCCCGATGGCCACACCGCCATCTTCCGCCGGAACCCCGATGGCGCTTTCACCTCCGAAAGCCCGGGCAACACCGACACCCTCCGGGCCGTCCCCGGCGGCTACCTCCTGCGCCGGAAAGACCTCACCGAATATCGCTTTGACGAGAGCGGCCGCCTGCGGGAGGTCCGCGACGCCAACGGCAACACCCAGACCCTGACCTACGACGCCGGGGGCCGCCTGACGCGGGTGGAGAACAGCGCCGGACGGTGGATGGAAATCGCTTATGACGGTGAGGGCCGCATCACGGATATCTTCGCCCCCGAGGGCGTTCACCTGCGCTACGCATACACCGACGGCCTGCTGACGGCTTTCACCGACGTGCGGGGCCAGACCTGGCGCTACACCTACAACGATTTCGGCTGGCTCACTGCCATCCTCAGCCCGAAGGGACATCCGGTCCTGCGGCTGCGCTACGGCGAAGACGAGAGCGACCCCACCTTCGGCCGGGTAGTGGAGCAGATCGAGGGCGCCACCGCTCGCCGCACCTTCGCCTACGACGATTTCGCCCACGCGCGCGCCATCACCGACGCCTACGGCCATGTCACGGTCCACCGGTATGACGACCGCTACCGCCTCATCCGGGTCACCGATCCCCTGGGCTACACCGAGGAATACGGCTACGACGACCAGGACCGGCGGATTTTCTTCAAGGACAAGGAAGGGCGGGAGTGGCATTACGCCTACGACGAACGGGGGAACCTGGTCCACGAACGAGGCCCCCTGGGCTGGGAGCGGGCCTGGGAATACAATGAGATGGACCGGCTGACCATGGAGCAGGACCCGGCCGGCCGCCGCACCCTCTACGGCTATGACGAGAAGGGCAACCTCACCGTCATCACCAGCGCCCTGGGCTTCACCCGAACCTTCACCTACGACGGCCGGGGCCTCCCCGTCCGCATCACCGACTTCAACGGGAACGTCATCACCCACACCTACGACGCGGCCGGCAACCTGGTCGCCGTGGAGAACAGCATAGGCGCCGTCACCCGCTACGCCTACGACGGCCTGGGCCGGACCGTGGCGATGACGATGCCCATGGGCGCCGTCTTCACGTATACCTACGACGGTGGAAGCCCGCTCCTCACCGGGGTCTTCGGCCCCCTGGGCTACCGCTGGACCTACGCCTATGATCCCAACGGCAACCTCATCCGGCAGGTGGATCCCAACGGGAACGAGACCCGCTACGTCTACAACGATTCCGACCGGCTGGCGGCCGAGATCAACGCCCTGGGCTTCACCACCGTCTACACCTACGGCTGGATGAACGAGATCCGAGCTATGCAGGACCCCGAGGGGCGGGTCACCACTTACGAATATGACGCCCTCCTGCGCCTGACGGCCGTCCACGCCCCCGAGGGGGCCACCACCCGCTACGCCTACGACGGGGTAGGGAACCGGGTGGCCGAGACCGACCCCGAAGGCCGGATCACCCGCTACGTCTACAACGCCCTGGACCGGGTGGTGGAGCGCCTTCAGAACTTCGTCCCCGGCGGCCCCCAGAACGCGGACACCAACGTCATCACCCGTTATGAGTATGATCCGGCCGGGAACCTCATCCGCCTCGTAGACCCCAACGGCATCGTCACCTGCTACGAATACGATGCCCTCAACCGGCTGACCGCCGAGATCCGCAACTGCCGTCCCGGCGACTCTGGATTTCCGCTGCCGCCCCCACCGCGCTGGAGACAAGCTGACCGCCGAGATCCGCAACTGCCGTCCCGGCGACCCGGCGGGGCCGGATGTCAACGTGACCACCCGCTACGAATACGACCCCAACGGCAACCTCATCCGGCGGGTGAACCCGCGCGGCTACGCCACGACCTACGCCTACGATGGGGCCAACCGCCTCATCGCCGTCACCAACGCCCTCTCCCAAACCACCACCTATGCCTACGACCGGGACAACAACCTGGTGGCGGTGACCGACGCGGCGGGGAGGGTCATCCGCTACGAATACGACCGGCTGGGCCGGCGCGTCGCCGAGATCCGCAACTTCCGGGAAGGGGAACCGCCCGCTTCCGACGTCAACGTGACTACCCGCTACGAATACGACCCGGCGGGCAACCTCATCCGGGCGATGGACCCCCGGGGCATTGCCACCTGCTACGAATACGATGCCCTCAACCGGCTGACCGCCGGGATCCGCAACTGCCGTCCCGGCGAGCCGGCGGGGCCGGACGTGAACGTCACCACCCGCTACGGATACGACCGCGTGGGCAACCGGGTGAGCGTCACCGACCCCAACGGCCACACCACTACTTTTGCTTACGACGGCCTGAACCGCCTGGTGGCCCGCACGGACCCCGAGGGGCACACCGTCACCTTCGCCTACGACCGGGTGGGGAACCTCATCCGGCAGGTGGACGCCCGGGGCTACCCGACGATCTTTGCCTACGACGCCCTCAACCGCCCCCTCACCGTCACCGATGCCCTCTCCGGCACGACCGTCTACCGCTACGACCCGGCCGGCAACCTCCTGGCTCGGACCGACGCCAACGGCCACACCACCACCTACGCCTACGATGGCCTTTACCGCCTAACAGCCATCACCGACCCGGAAGGCTACGTCACCCGCTACGAATACGACCCCAACGGCAACCGCACGGCGGTGGTGGACGCCAACGGGAACCGCACCACTTTCACCTACGACGAACTGGACCGGTTGGCCTCGATCACGAACGCCGAAGGGGAGACCACCCGCTACCTTTATGACCCGGTGGGCAACCAGACGGACCTGGTGGAGCCGGATGGGGTGGCGACCCACTACGAGTATGACGGCGTCTACCGGCTGAAGCGGGTCTTCCTGAATTACCGACCGGGCGTCCAGCCCGATCGCCAGACGAACGTGGCCTACACCTACGAATACGACCCCAGCGGCAACCTGGTGAAGGTCCTTCTGCCGCCCAGCGCGGCCGCCTCCGATCGCGCCCTGACCTACGAGTATGACGCCCTCAACCGGCTGGTGGCCGAGAGCGACCCGCTGGGGAACACCTGGCGCTATGCGTATGACCCGGCGGGGAACCGCGTGCGGCGGGTGGACGCTGGCGGCCGCGTCACCCTTTACACCTACAACGCGGACAACCTCCTGGTCCGGATCGCTTACGACGATGGCGCAACGGTGGAATTCGCCTACGACGAAAACCACAACCGCACAGTGATGACGGACACCCTGGGGGTGAGCCGCTGGGCCTACGACCCGCTGAACCGGGTGGTGGCCGTCACCGACAGCCTGGGGCGGACCCTGCGCTACGGCTACGACGCCGTGGGCAACCGCACGGCCGTCACCTACCCGGTGACGGGAACTGTCACCTATGCCTACTTCGCCAACGACCGGCTGCGGAGCGTCATGGACCCCTACGGGCGCGCCACGGTCTACGAACGGGATGGGGTGGGGAATCTCATCCGCCAGTGGAACCCCAACGGGACGGTGGTGGAGGCCGCCTACGACCGGGCCAACCGGCTGGCGCGGCTGGTGAACCGGCGGGTGGACGGGTGGATCATCGCCGCCTTTGAATACGAAGTGAACGAAGTGGGCCTGCGCACGGTGATGACGGCCACCTATGGCTGGCGCAACCCGCCGGTGGTGGTGGAGCGCTACGCCTACGACCCCCTGCGCCGCCTGGTGGGCGTGACCGACAGCGAGGGCTTCCGGGAAGTCTACGAACACGACGCCGCGGGCAACCGCATCCGGTGGTGGGCGAACGACGATCGGGCCACCCAGCGACCCGGCGACGGTTTTGAGGTCACCTACACCTACGATGGGGCCGACCGGCTTTTAGAGGCCGTGCGGGTGAGCGGCCCGCCAGAGGGGGAGCAGCGGTTCGTCTATGCCTACGATGCCAACGGGAACCGGGTCAACCTTAACTGGCCGGGCCCGCCGGGGCCGAACACCCAGGGGGTGGACTACGTCTACGACCGGGAAGACCGCCTCATCCTGGCGCTGGCCTACCAGACCAACCATCGGGGTCACAGGATAGACCGCGAGGTCACGCGGCTCTATTACGACGGCCTGGGCCGCCGTTTGGCGAAGGAATACGACCCGAAAGACGGGAATGGTGGGGTGAAGCGGACGGAGTATGTTCTGGACGGGCTGGACCCGGTTGTAGAATATGCGATGTGGAACGGGCAGCGGGGAGAGTTCTACCGGGGCGGCGTGGAAGCCTTCTCGCCCACGCCAATGCTTTTGGAGCTGCAGCACTTCCCGGCGGGCGCCGAGGGCCAGGCCTACTGGTATCACCTGGACGGCCGGGGGAGCGTGGCGGGGCTCACCAAGCATCTGGGCCAGTCCACCCACAACTACCGGTATGAGGCCTACGGTCGGGTGCTGCCGGCCCAGGGGAACTGGACCGACCCGCACAATCATTACACGTTCCTGAGCAAAGAGTGGGATGAGCATCTGGGGCTGTATGAGTTTGGCGTGCGCCTGTATGACCCCTGGGCAGGGGTGTGGCTGACGCGGGAGCCGCGGCCGGGGGAGGCGTGGCGGCCGAGGACGTGGCACCGGTATGTCTACGCGTATGCGAATCCCATCAGTTCCTACGACCCGTATGGGCTGCAGGCCCTGCCGCCGGTCACCCCGGTGCCGGCGCCTACTCCGCCCCCCATCACGCCCATCTACCGTCCCACCGCTACGCCCGGGCCCTCGCCTACTCCCACCGCCACGCCTGCGCCGCAGCCGGTGCCCACGCCGCCAACGCCCACTTATGGCTGGACACCCACCCCAACACCTACTCCAACGCCAATGCCAAGCGGGGCCTCTGAATGTGTCGAGTTCCCGGTGGTGATTTCCTACGATGCCTACGATTTCATCGTGATGCCCCCTGGTTCGGATTCGGCAATGCCCCGGCCCCCTTTCCTGCAACGCCTTGGTGTCGCTCTGAGTGTTGCCGGTTTTGTGTTCGACATTGTGGAGATGATCCAGATCTTCACACCGGGAGGGGATGAGGAAACTACCGCGGTATGGGATGTAGGCGTCACCTATCTATCTGGGGTGTTTTACGGTACAAACTACCTCTTTGAACGGCCACATCCAAACCTTCCTCCAATGCTTACGCTTAACCAGGATGTCCTTGTCACCGCCTCCGATCTTGGTATTGCTGCAGCGGCTAAGTATGTTATCGGCCCTGGCGTCGGCGGTGCCGTTAGCAATGCTCCTGGTGCCGGAGGAGGCTATATTGCCGGTTTAGTGGTTGATGTCGTGACTACCGGTTTTTCTGCCTACTATGACTACAATCGCACGTTTGGCGACTGGCCTATGCAGATGAGCATTGGAGTGACTGTTCAGGGTCGTCCAGTCATCCTTTGGTGGCCTCAGGAAAGGAGTGAAAAATGAACGAAGGTCCCCGCTATTTGGAGGTCCTTGCTGTAGTTTTCGGTATTGGTGGACTTGCAATCCTCTCTGTTACAATGATCACGAGCTATCGGTT
>JACIWQ010000081.1 GCA_014360895.1 Thermoflexales bacterium
CCGAGGTCGCTTCGCTCCGCTCGCGATGACACTGCTCGGGCTGTGGCCTCACGGGGCGAGGCCCCTCGGGCTATCGGAGAGCCCCGAAGGGGCTTCGCAGGATAAGCCCGATGCTTTAGCGTCGGGCGAAGCGCGGCGCCTATTGTCGTCGGAGCAATTTGCCCGGTTGCAAACAGCCCGCGCGCCGCGAGCAGAAAACGGGCAAATCGTCTGCAAGATACCCATTGTTAAGGGGACAAGATGGCCTTTCTCTTGGATTGGTTGCTCTCCCTGGCTCCCATCGCCGCCGTGTTGGGGCTGATGGTGGGGTTGCGCTGGAGCGGGGTACGGGCAGGACTGGTGGGGTGGCTGGTGGCCCTTGCCGTGGCGGCCCTGCGGTTCGGTGCCGGCCCCTCCGTCCTCCTCTGGGCCCAGGTGCGGGGGCTATTTTTCACCCTCTTCGTCCTTTACATCATCTGGCCGGCTCTGCTCTTCTACCGGGTGACCGATGAGGCCGGGGCGGTCTCTGCCATCGGTCTGGGCCTCCCCCGCCTGACGGCCGACCGGGCGCTTCAGGCGCTCATCCTGGGCTGGGCCTTCAGTGCGTTTCTCCAGGGCGTGGGCGGCTTCGGCGTCCCCGTCGCGGTCCTGGCCCCTCTCCTGCTGGGGCTGGGCTTCCCGGCCGTTCCCGCCGTCGTTATCCCCTCTATCGGCCATTCCTGGGCCGTTACCTTTGGCTCCCTGGGCTCCTCGTTCTACGCGCTGATGGCGGCTACGGGCCGACCGGGGGAGGAACTGGGCCCGCCGGCGGCGATGCTCCTGGGACTGGGGTGCTTCCTCTGTGGCGCCGGGGTCCTCTGGGCCGCCGGCGGCCCCCGCGCGCTCCGTCACGGATGGGCCCCCCTGCTGGTCATCGGGGCGGCGATGGCCGGGACCCAATACCTGGTGGTCCGGGCCCGGATGTGGGCCATCGGCGGGATGTGCGCGAGCCTGGTCGGCATCGGCGTCAGCGTCCTCTGGGCGCGGTTCTTCACCCCGTCCGGTTCATCCAACCCGGATCCGCCCGGCAGTATGAGGATCCAGACGGCGCTGGCTCCGTACGGCATCTTGATCGCCATCGTCCTCCTTGTCCAACTGGTGCCGCCGGTGGAGAGTTT
Source organism: Thermoflexales bacterium (assembly GCA_014360895.1). Classification (GTDB taxonomy): domain Bacteria; phylum Chloroflexota; class Anaerolineae; order B4-G1; family DUEL01; genus SpSt-77. Next base: position 1,137 of record JACIWQ010000081.1, read on the forward strand.
TCTGGGGCAGACGGTCCTCCGCGTGGCCGTGCCCGAACTGGTCACCGCGCGTGGCTGGCGGACGCCTGGGGGATTCACTACTGGCATCCCCATTTTCAGCCACGCGGGGGCACTGCTCATCTACGCCTCCCTCATCACTTTTGTCCTCTATGCTCGCCAGGGGCGCTATAAGCCGGGTGTCCTCCGCCGCATGGGGCGGGACATCATCCGCCGGGCCCTCCCCGCCAGCCTGGGCATCGCCACTATGGTCGGCATGGCGGTGACGATGGAGCATGCCGGGATGACTTACTCCCTGGCCGAGGGGGTCAGCCGGGTCATGGGGCGCGCGTTTCTGCTGGCCTCTCCCTTCATCGGCGCCCTGGGCGCCTTTATGACCGGCTCCAACACCAACTCCAACGTCATCTTCGGCGCGTTCCAGCAGCAGGCCGCGACGCTGGCCGGACTGAACCCCATTCTGGCCCTGGCGGCCCAGACGACCGGCGGCGCCATCGGCGGAATGTTTGCCCCGGCCAAAGTCATCGTCGGCTGCGCGACGGTCTGCGCGGGCGAGGGGCCGACGATGCGCAAGACGTTTGTCTACGGGACGGCCATCCTGGCCGTCATCGCCCTGGTGACTGCTCTCTGGGGATTGGGGTGAAGCCGGGCGCGGTTCACGGTCCGGGGCCATGGCGAGGGGCGATCGCCCCGAAGCCATCCCCGGAAGCGACGGGGAGATTGCGCCTCGGGCGAGCCTCGGCGTGGCCCTTCGCCGCCCTGGCGGGCAGCTCGCAATGACGTAGGGGGCATTGGGAGGCGGCGAAGCGGCCGAAAGCTTGCCAAGAGCGGATCGTGGTGGCAATCCCCAGGGATGACGGGGGATTGCGCCTCGGGCCGTGGCCCCACGGGGCGAGGCCCCTCGCCACCCTGGCGGACGACCGCCAGCGTCCATTGCTCGCGCACATCCGCGTCTGTCCGCGTCCATCCGCGTCCGATGATAGAAGAACTCCGGGACCGGGCCCGCCGTCTGGGATTGGACCTGCTGGGGGTGGCCCCGCCCGTCCCGCCCCCGGAGGCCGTCCGCGCCTACCGGGACTGGCTGGCGGCGAGCTACCACGGCGACATGGGCTATATGGCCCGCCCGGACCGGGTCGCCCGGCGCGAGGACCCGGCTTTCATCCTGCCGGGAGTCCGGGCCGCCGTCTGTGTGGCCGTCAACTACTACCCCGGCGACGCGCCGCCCCCGCCGAAGGACGCCGGGCCTGTCGGCCGGATCTCCCGCTACGCCTGGGGGGTAGACTATCACGACTGGATGCTCCCGCGCCTGGAGGAACTGGCGGCCTTCATCCGGGAGCGGACGGGGGGCACGGCCCGCCATCGCGCCTACACGGATACCGGCCCCCTTCTGGAACGGGCGCTGGCGGCTCAGGCCGGGCTGGGCTTCATCGGCAAGAACACCTGCCTCATCCATCCCCGCTTTGGCTCCTGGCTCTTCCTGGGGGAGATTCTGGTAGACGTAGACCTGCCCTTCACGGGGCCGCCGATGCCGTCCCGTTGTGGCACCTGTACCCGTTGCCTGGATGCCTGCCCGACGGGCGCGCTGGTCGCCCCGTACGTGCTGGACGCCCGCCGCTGCATTTCCTATCTGACCATAGAGTTCCGGGGCGATTTCCCGCCCGATCTCCGGGACCGGCTGGGGGATTGGGTCTACGGCTGCGACATCTGCCAGGAGGTCTGCCCCTGGAACCGCTTCGCCCGCCCGACCGCCGTCGCCGATTTCCGCCCGGCCTCCCCGGACCGGGCCGCCCCGCCGCTGGATGAATTGCTCTCGCTGGACGAAGGGGCATTTCGGCAGCGCTTCGGAGGGAACCCCATCGCCCGCATCGGGCGGGAGCGATTGCGGCGGAACGCCCGGGCCCTGCTCCGTTTGTCCACGTAACGCAGGCCGCCCGGCTTGTTTATGCCGATTCCGGGCGCTTTCTGCGCCCTCTGCGGTGGAAAAATGAACGGTAAATTTGGGTCTGTTGCCCGCACCGGAGCGCGGAGGGTCTGGAGACTCTCCGTGCTGGCCTGCCTGCTTCTTGGGGCCCTCCCCGTCGGCGCGGCCCCGCCACCGCCGGAACCCTCGCTGGAGGCGCTGGTGGTAGAGTGGGCCGTCCCGCTGCCCGATTTCCGCCCCCTCCCCGACGGGTCGGTGGAACTGCTTATCCCGGGCTATGAGGTAGACGCCCGCCCCGGCGCCCCGCGCCTCCCCTTCACCACCACCCTCATCGCCGTCCCGCCGGGGGCAACCCCCACCCTCCGCGTCCTCTCGGCGGAGACGGCGACCCTGCCCTTGTCGGGCCCCATCGCCGTCGCTCCCCAGCCGGAAGGCGTCCTCCTGGACCCGGCGAGTTTCCCCCTCGGCCCGACTTTCGGCCCCGCTGCCCCTCTCCCACCCCCCAACGCGCCCGTCGTCCTGGAAGAACTGGGGGTCCTGCGGGGCATCCGCCTGGCCCGCGTCGCCTTCTACCCCGTCCTCCCCGACGGGGAGCGCCTGCACGTCTACCGCCGCGTCCGGGCGGAGGTGACCTGGGAGGGCACCCCCCTGAGGACGGCGGCCCCGCTCGCCGCCGACCCTCTCCTGGAGGCCGTCCGCCGCGCCGTCCTCAACCCCCAGGACGCCGTCCCGACCTCCCCGGCGCGGCCCACCCTTGCGGCGGTCCGGCCCCAGGGCGGCCTGCCGGAGGCCTTCCTGGAAATCTCTCGCCCCGGCCTCTACCGGGTGACCTACGGAGACCTCCAGCCTCTGGGCTTCGCGGCGGTGAACCCGAAGAACCTCCGCCTCTTCCGGGGCGAGGACGAGGTGGCCTACGAGTGGTCCGGAGACGGGGACACCCTCTTTGAGCCCGGGGAGTCCATCCTCTTCTACGCCGAGCCCCGCTTCAGCCGCTGGACCGACCGGGACGTCTACCGGCTGGTGGCCGACACCGTGCCGGGGCGGCCGATCCCCGCCCGGGCCTCCATCTGGACCGGCCCGCCCGCCGGAATCCCGTGGGTGGAGCAGACCTTTGAGGAGAACCACATCTATATGCCCGATCTCCTCGCGCCGGGCCTTCCCCCCGGCCGGGACGGCGACCGCTGGGTCTGGGCCGACCTGCAGCGCACCACCGTCTTCTCCACCACCTTCGCCCTCAACGGCGACGCCACCGCCCTGACCCTCTGGCTGGTCGGCTACACCTCCGTCGTGACCAACCCCGACCACCGCGTGGACGTCTTCCTGAACGACATCTTTCTGGGACGGGTGGAGTGGGACGGGAAGACGGCGGTCACGGCGACCCTCCCCGTTCCGCCCGGTGTCTCCGCTCCCACCGGCACCCTCCGGCTCTCCCTGCCGGGCATCCCATCGGTGGGGGCAGAGGGGGCGTGGCTGGATGCGTTCTCCGTCCGCGTCGCGGCCGGGTCCGCCTCCTGGGGAGAGTCCGTCACCTTCTCCACCGATGCCTTCCCCGAATCGCCGCCGTCGTCCCCCTCCCTTCCCCACCGCCTCTACCTCCCCCTGGTCGTCCGGGAGATGAGGACTTCCTCCACCACACGGGCCTACACCGTCCAGCTGGCTCCCTCCCGCGCCTATTGGGCCTACGACGTCACCGACCCCCTGTACCCCGTCCAGGTGCTGTCGCTGTGGGTAGAGGGCGACCGGGTCACCCTTCTGGACCCCGGCGACCGGCCGCGCCGGTACTTCGTGACGGCCCAGGAGGCGGTGCGCGCGCCCGACCGGGTCCGCCCCCGGGAGGACCTCTGGGGCTTCCACACCGCCGGCGGCGCGACGGGCGCCGACTACCTGGTCATCACCCATCCCGCCTTCGCCGACGCACTGGGGCCGCTGGTGGACCTCCGCCGGTCCCAGGGGCTCACCGTCGCCGTCGTCAACGTCCTGGGGGTCTACGACGCCTACGGCGACGGCCGGCCCGACCCGGAGGCGATCCGGCGCTTCATCGCCGACGCCTACGCGACCTGGAACCCCCGCCCGACCTTCGTTCTCCTGGTCGGCGACGGCTCCTACGACCCGAAGCGGTACCGCCCCGAATCACCCCCCACCTTCATCCCGCCGTACCTGGCCGACGTGGACCCCAAGGCGGGGGAGACCGGTGCCGACAACCGCTACGTCTGCGTGGACGGGGACGACAACCTGCCCGACCTGCTCCTGGGGCGGCTGCCGGTGAAGTCCGCCGACGAGGCCCGCGCGGTCGTCCGGAAAATCGTGGATTACGAGACGAATCCCCTGCCCGGCGGATGGAACGCGTCGGTCCTGCTGGTGGCCGACAACCCCGACCAGGCCGGGGACTTTCACGCCCTCTCCGACGCGGCGGCCGCCTGGGTGACCGAGCCCTTCACCGTCACCCGGCGGTACTATCCACAGGGTACCTGGCACGCGTCCCTTCTGAGGGACTGGAGCCAGGGAGCATTCCTCATTCAGTACTTCGGCCACGCCTCCTGGCAGCAGTGGGCGGAGGAGTGGCTGTTCCACCTGGACGACCTGCCGGCCCTCGCCAACGGCCGCCGCTACCCCGTTCTGGCCGAGATGACCTGCCTCACCGGCGCGTTCCACCGCCCGGAGCCGACGCTGGACGAGGGGCTGGTCACCCTTCCGGACGCGGGGGCCGTCGCCGCCTGGGGGCCGACGGGGTTGAGCCTGGCGGCGGGCCACCATCGCCTCTCCGAGGGCTTCTTCCGCGCCGTCTTCAGCGACACGGTGGGGACGGTGGGCGAGGCGGCGCTGGCGGGGAAACTGAATCTGGCCGCAGGCGGACCCTACCGGGACCTGCTGGATACCTACGTCCTGCTGGGCGACCCCGCGCTGCGCTGGAACCGGACTCTGGTTCCCTGGGCGGCCCGGGTTTTCCTGCCCGTGGTGCAGCGGCATTAAGGTGGGAATTCTTGAGTTGCCTCTTCTGCCAATCGGAAGTACAATTTGATGGGGATTGGGTTCCACGAAGTTTCGTCCGGCGCTGAAGCGTCGGGCGCAAGCGGCGTCTGTGCGCCGCCCGTTTCTGGACAGATTCAAGAGGGAAAGCGTTGCGGCTCTCGCGACCGCCGCAATAGTCTTCAGAGGAGCGGAGGATGCACGGCATGATCAAACTGTTCAGCGGTAGCGGTTGCCCGGAACTGGCCCAAGAAATCAGCGACTACCTGGGGATTCCCCTCTCCGGGCGGGACATCATCCGGTTCCCCAACGAGAACATCTTCGTCCGCCTCCACGAGAGCGTTCGCGGGCAGGATGTCTTTCTGATTCAGACGACTTCCTCGCCGGTGAACGAGAACATTATGGAACTGCTCATCTTCCTGGACGCGCTGCGGCGGGCCTCCCCGGACCGGATTACGGCGGTGATTCCGTACCTGGCCTACGCGCGGTCGGATAAGAAGGACCAGCCCCGGGTACCCATCACCGCCCGTCTGATCGCTGATATGATCAGCATCGCCGGGGCCGACCGGTACATCACGCTGGACCTGCATGCCGACCAGATTCAGGGCTTCTTCAGTATTCCGGGGGACGCACTGACCACTTTCTCCATCCTCTCCGATTATTTGCGGGAGAAGCGGCTGGAGAATGCCGTGGTGGTCTCGGCGGACCTGGGCTTCGCCAAAAAGGCGCGCAACTTCGCCGAAGAACTGGAACTGCCGCTGGCTATTGTGGAGAAGCGGCGGGTAGCCCGAGATACCGAAGCGCTGACGCTCGTGGGAGATGTGGCGGGCAAGGATGCCATCATCGTGGATGACGAAGTGAATACGGCCGGGTCCATTGTGAACGCCGTGCGGATTGTCCGGGAGAACGGGGCGCGCGATATCTACCTCTGTTTTGCCCACGCTATCCTGGCTCACCCGGCGGTGGAGCGTCTGCGGGACCTGGACGTCAAAGAGATTGTAACCACTAACTCCATCCCCATTCCACCGGAGAAGCGGCTGCCAAACATGAAGATTTTATCGGTGGCCCCGCTCTTGGGGGAGGTGATTCTGCGGGTGCACGAAGGCCGCAGCGTGGGCGAGGTGTTCCGACGATACCACCGATACCGGTAAATCGCGGGAACTGGATGGCCCGGCGCTGTTCATAATGGGCAGGTCTACGCGGTGGGCCGCTACCAGCCCCAGCCCCGGGGCCCGCTGACGCAACTGGGGAGCGTCCTCAGCCGCAAGCGGACTGCCCTGTTTCGGGTAGACGAGGACCGTTTGACCTGGCTCTCCGACTTGCCCAGCGCCGGAGATACTTCACGCCATGTGCAACATTATTTCACAGAGACCAGCCCCGCGAAATCCAGGGGTGGTCGCCCATACTGGAGGTTAAGCCATACACATATGGTGTGAGCCAGGATTTTGCGAAACCACTTGGCCAAAAGCGTCCATCCTTTGCGTACTCGCATAGATTGAATGCGGAACCGTTCTGTCAGTTGGCCAATCACCGTTTCTATCTGTTGCCGAATCCCTTTGAGGAAAGACGGGAGCACAAACGGCGTGGGCCGCATATTGTTCCGGAGAGGAGTCAATAAGTAGAGGTCATACTCCTCCCGGAGCATCTGCTGGGTCTCTTCATCCAAAAAGGCCTTGTCCCCCAGACAGGCCGCATGGGCAGGCATTCCGTCCACCAATATCTCGGTGAATTGGCTATCGTGCGGGTTGGCTGGAAGAATACAGGCATGGACAATCATCCCGTTGGAAGCGATGCGCAATCCGCCCTTGAAACCGAAGTAATACTCGTCCTTGCTGGCACAATAGCCCACTTCCGGTTCCAGAAGCACATCATCACAGAAGATGCGCCGGCGAGGGTAGCGGCGCAGCCGACAAATGGGCACGGGAAACGTGTCAATGACCTGGATGGAATCCTGGTCGGCCCCGCTGAGTCTAACCAGTTCTTTCCAGATGCATTGCTCTACTACCCAGAGGTTGGCCCATTGTCGCACCAGAAGGGTGCGGTCGGAGAGGCATGGAAACCAATCCCGATAGTGCTTAAAGAAGTATTCAAAAATGGCCTTGTCCCGTTCTAAGCCCAGAAATTCCCCGACAACGGCGATAGTTAAAGCCTCTACATCGCTGAGTTGGGGCGCAAAGCCGTGATGTCGGAGACCCTTCGGAAACAAACGGTGGTAGATTTCATCAATCAGGCAGTAGACTGCAATAATAAAGAGTTGTTCGTCAAACATAGTGGTATACCTCCAGGCAGATTCGCTCGGAAGTATACCCAAAAATCAAGTTGCACATGGCGTTCTTTTCACCAATGCCATTCGTCTGTGATACTTGAAATGAAACATCACCTGATCACCTCTCAACAACACTGCTATGAACAAGCCTACCTGGGCGCTGATAATGAATACGGCTTCCTAGACCGGAAAATTACCGATGGCCAGCAAATACGTGGCGCACGAATCCTGAACTTGGGATGTGGGACAGCCAACGATGTCTGGTGGCTGGCGGGTGAGAATGAGATCATCGGATTGGATTACGCGCAGAGCGGACTGCGCGTTGCGCAACGTCATGGGGTGGTGGGAGTGGTTGTAGATCTCAATCTATCTCCACGGTTACCGTTCAGGGATGGTGCCTTTGATATTGTCATCTGCAAAGATATTTTGGAGCATATTCTAGAGCCACTCATCGTTCTTCAAGAGGTGCGCCGGGTGCTGAAAGATGATGGCTATGTGATTATAAGTGTGCCCAATCACTTCTATCTTCCTATGCGCGTCCGGATACTGCTGGGAAAGGGTTTGATCTGGAAATCCATCGGTAGCGACCATTCCCAGCATTATGATGAGTGGAACTATATGCATATCCGCTTTTTTACGTATCAAGGCTTCCATCGGTTTCTCCGGGCAGCGGGCTTCCGTCCAGAAAAATGGTATTGGGACCTTGGGACTCTGGCACACTATAACAACCCGGATATGTGGCTAGAGCCGCAATTGTGGAAGATGGCTCACGGGAAGCCAATCTCGCGCCGGGGTAAATTGGGCCTATATGTCATCCGGCCACTATGGAAGGTCTTCAACTTTATCTTTCCATACCAACTGAGGAGGCAAATCGTTGCGATATCGCCCGGGCTATTGTGTGCAGGTTTTTACGTGAAGGTGCGAAAGATATGAAAATTTTAGTCCTTAATTTCAATCTCAAAGGCATTGGAACATATCGCCGGAGTTTCTATTTCAGCAGAGAACTGGCGCGTCGCGGCCATAACGTGACGATGTTTACCGTCTCTAGAGAGTCAAAATACCGCGCGCACATTTATTTCAAGCGCGATTGGATTGGCCAATTCAATCGGCCAGCAGGGAAGGGACCGTGGGTACGAATGGTTGAGAGTCCCAACTTGGGATACAAATGGTTGCCTGGATGGGGCTCAGGGCCTTTGGATATCCTACTCAGGATAAGGGAAATCATAACTGGCGATTACGATGTAATATATGGTTTTGAATATCATCCAAACGTTTCCTGGCCCGTGTATATTACACGCCCTTTTTTACGGTATCGTTTTTACTCTGATTGGTGTGATTGGTTTGCTGGCCATTCTAACTGGTTGCGCGGATGGAAAATTGCCCACAGGATAGATGGCTGGTTAGAAGAACGTATCCGGTTCCTCGCACAAAAAGTCACAGTAACCTCGAAAACTCTTTATCAGAGAGCGAGGGGTATTGGCATACCTGAAACAAGACTTGTTCATATTCCCGAAGGTGCGGCTACAGACTATATTCAGCCAATGCCAACCATAAAGGCTCGCGAGGTATTTGGATTTCCTCCAGATGTTCCCATTGTGCTGACCGGTGTGGATTGGGAAATCGATCGTTCCCTGCTTATTTTTGCAGAAGTGTTAAAGCGGGCACCTGATGCCATGTTGATATTCTTGGGACGAGAGCATCCTTTAGCGATGCAAAAAGCTCACAAATTAGGAATTGCTCACCGGGTCCATTTCACGGGTTGGGTGAGCGACGAAGATTACCCGCGTTATATAGCCTGTGCTGATGTATGTTTTCTCTCACTGGAAGACACATTGCTGCACCGGGCACGCTGGCCGGCCAAAATTCTGGATTATCTGGCAGCAGGAAGGCCGGTTGTCACAAATGGTGTCGGTGAAGTTTTGGATCTTTTCACCCAACGCGAGGTAGGTGTACTGGCACTCTATGACATTGAGGGAATGGCGGAAGCGATCGTTGCATTGCTCCGAGACCCAGATCGCCGGAGTTATCTTGGTCAGCAAGCCCGTCGTGTGATGGAAGAGGAATGGGATTGGCAGGTACGAGGAGAACGGATTGCCAGGATAGTGGAAGAATAGTGCGGAGTTAGAAGCAAAATGGTGCGAAAAGCAATATCAAAATATTATTTATTTTTGTTGGCATTATACGGCGCCTTATTGCTGTTGCCCCTTTTCTTGAAAATCATAGGTCCCCATGCACCCTCCGAAATGATTCCTTCGCTGCCACTTCTTCTCTTATGGATCGTACCTATTTTCTTTTTATCCAGAATCTGCAATATATTTAACCAGACATTTGGCCTTGCCTGGGCTTTGTGGTTCGTAGTCGGCTCGGTGAACTTGATTGCAAGTTATGATTATTACGGAGAATCTTACAGACTCAATGCGGATACGCCAGCCCTTATTTATATCCTGTTTCTTTCTGCAATTTTGGCCGGAATTTATCTTGCTGAGAGAAATTCTAACAGGGATAAGCACAGAGATGATCAGAACCTGCGCTTTCAAAGCTTGACGCCTTATTTTTCCAGTGTGTTGCTTATCTTTCCTTTTATCTGGTTTGGGAGTCTCGTGTTATCGCTTGGCTACGTACCGATTTTGCGGGCATGGGAAGGAGAAAATGTCGTTTTGAGCATGTATGCCTTGGATTATGGGCCGTTGTATGGCTATATGTTGGTGAATTCCCTCTCTCTTCTAATGGCGTTTGCAAAGTTTTATATAAAAAAAGGCACTGCTAGATATTTCTACTTGTGCCTCATAATTGTTTTTGCCTTCTTTGTCATTGCTTCAGGCAAGCGTCATATTATTATACTTTCTATGCTGTCAATCCTGGCTTACTTGTTTTACACAAAGCGGATCACAGTGAGCCAAGCACTATCTTTTTTCATTATTATAGGCGGCTTGTATATGGGTTTGGAAATACTCAGACAAGGCAGCGAGGCGACCAAATTCTCTTCTTTCACGAGAAAGTTCCTAACTATTGGTCATGAGTACCGCGCTTTTGCTTACGTGGTGAATCATCTAAAACCGGGAGAAATTGCTGGCTATAATTGGGCTGCAAGCACCCTTGCAGCAGCTGTCAACGAAGGAGTGCTTCTGGCCATAGGGTTTGATAAGAACGCCCTGATTCAAATGAGTTCGGCATATGCTTGGCGTTATATCTTTTATTCAGAGTTTGGAATCAGGAGTAATCTGACTGCTGAGCTTTATATGGCCTACGGTTGGGCAGGTATGCCACTTGCTTTTATTTTTGGAATGGTCGTTGGCTGGATTAGCAAATGGATTACAATGACCAGATCTCGTGATAATCTTATTTTCCTCTGCGTTGCTTATGCCACATTGATGTTAACCCTTGTAGATTCCTTTAATGATGTGGTTGGGAGTTTGACACTGTTGTTCTACGTCTGGGTAATAAACCGGCTTATTCGCTTATTTGTATTTGGATTATTGCCCAGTAGAAGCCGGTGGGTTTACAGAGCGGCTCAAGCAGGATCAGATGCAGCCAATGATGGCTTTTGATTACTCACAATGACTACCAGCGGCCTGGTGGCGAAACAGTCGCTATTTTATACACTCCGCAAACCTTGGAGAAGTAGAAAATGACTGGCCCGAAAAAATTCTATCAATACCTTTGGAAAGTAAAAGAACAACAAGATAACCGTCCAGTTGGTAAGCGAGACTGGCTACATCGCCTGATTCTGGATCGGATTTTCGATCCAATCGCCAATCCTCGGCACGAAGTCGCTCTTGGACTCGTGCAAGGCGGTGAGCGACTGCTGGACATAGGTTGCTGGAACGGCTATCTTCTGGAACGCATCCGTGACAACGGTCTTTATAAGGAGCTTTTTGGTGTGGATATTGTGCCAGCGGCCGTTGAAACGGCACAAGGCAAGGGGTTCAGCGCTTACGTTGTGGATTTGAATACCGATCCACTGCCCTTCCCGGATGAGTATTTTGATGGCGTCACAATGCTGGCCGTTTTGGAACACATCTTTGATCCGTATGCGGTGATAAAAGAAGTGCATCGGGTAATGCGTTCAGGCGGTGAGCTGGTCATAGATGTGCCAAACGCGGCTTCGTTTACGAACAGAGCACGTATCTTGTTCGGACGGTTACCGATTACCTCAACAGATCCTGGGTGGGACGGTGGACATCTGCACTATTTCACCAAACATGCATTGGATCGCTTTCTGGAAAGTCAGGGTTTTGTGGTAATCAAGCGAAGGACAACAGGTGGACATCCTAAATTGCGCGAATGGTGGATTTCGTTGCTGGGTGGGGAACTGGTTTACCTGTGCAAGAAGCGATGAGCGCTCACAAAGTTTTGGTCATCCACAATAACTACCAACAGCCCGGCGGCGAAACGGTTGCTGTCCAGGCTCAGATATCCTTGTTACAGCAATACGGTCATCCGGTGACTACATACTGGCGCGATAATCGGGAGATTGCGCAGTATAGGATTGGGCAGAAAATTGCCTTCTTTTTGAACACCTTGTTCTCGCTCAAAACCTTCAACGAAATTCGTGCTTTGGTCAAGCGAGAACGGCCCGACGTGGCCCACATCCACAACGTATTTCCGTTGATCTCACCATCCGTCTACCGGGCTTTAAAGAAGGAAGGGGTTCCCATCGTCCAAACGGTACACAATTTTCGGTTCCTATGCCCGAATGCCCTTTTTTATACCCACGGGCAGATTTGTGAACGGTGCAAGTATGGCAACACTTTTCACGCGGTGCCTCGGAAGTGCTATCGCCAGAGTTATATTCTCAGTGCGCTGTATGCGTTGACGATTGCATTCCACCGCCGTTGGGGCACTTTTGATCTGGTTGATCGCTTCCTTCCCGTGACCGAATTCGTTGCGCAAAAATTGCTGGAGAGCCGGTTAACTACCGCCAATAAGATCACCGTCCTGGGGAACTTTCTGCCCGATCCGTTGCCTGCTCCGGGTTCATTTGAGCGCCGCGAATCCTATCTGGTCTATCTAGGGCGCTTATCACCGGAGAAAGGGGTGGAAGTTCTCTTAGAAGCGATGGCCGGTTTGCCTGGGGTGACGTTAAAAATCGCCGGGGATGGGCCGCAAGTGAATGTCTTGAGGGATAGGGCACGCAACAAAGAGATATGGGTAGAATTTCTCGGTCATATCACGGGAGAACAAAAGTGGGAGTTGCTGCGGAATGCGATGGCAAGCGTGGTTCCCTCTGTTGGGTATGAGAGCTTTTCCCTTTCTGCTCTGGAAGCAATGGCGGTTGGAACGCCGGTTGTGGCGTCCAGGCTTGGGGGGCTGCCTTATGTGATAGAGGATGGGCAAAACGGACTACTATTCCGGCCCGGCGATGATCAGGACCTGCGTGAAAAATTGACCTGGCTTATCTCCCATCCGGTGGAAGTCCTACGGATGGGGCAATATGCGCGGCAAGTGGTAGAAGAGAAGTATAGTGCTACAGCCTATTATCGGCAGTTAATGTATATTTACGAGCAGGTCACAAGATGAAAATTGCTTTTGTCACGAATATCTGTGCTCACTATCGGGTGAAAACCTTTGAAACTCTGGCCCGTTATTACGATATAGATTACTACTTTTTCTCTGCCGGGGACGAATGGTATTGGCAGCAACAGCACGGCGTGCGAGCCGGAGATTTTCATTATGAGTATCTGCCCGGCTTTCGCCTGGGGCGCACCCGCATCACGCCCACCCTGCCCTGGAAACTCTGGCGAGGCAATTATGACGTGTACATCAAGTGCATAAACGGCCGCTTTGCCCTGCCGATGACGTACCTGATTGCCCGCTTGAAGCGCAGGCCATTCATCCTGTGGACGGGCATCTGGATGCGCTTGCAGACGCCCTTTCATCGCCTGGCCTGGCCGCTGACGTGCCACATCTATCGCCACGCGGATGCCATTGTGGTCTACGGCGAACACGTAAAGCGCTATCTGGTCAGTGAAGGAGTTCCTGCGGAGCGGATTTTCGTCGCGGCACACGCGGTGGACAACGCGGCCTATAACCGGCCGGTAACCGAGGAGGAGAAAGCATCTCTGCGGGAACAACTGGGCATCGCGCCGGGGAAGAAGGTTGTGCTGTATCTGGGGCGGTTGGTGGAGGAAAAGGGGCTGCCTCATCTGGTGGAGGCTTTCGCTTCTTTGCAACGGGATGATGCTATGCTGGTGATTGTCGGAACCGGCCCGGAGAAGGAGTGCTTGGAACGTCTCGTCTCTGAAAGAGGGATAACCGACCGAGTTCGTTTTACGGGCTATGTACTGCCAGAAAAAACGATGCCGCACTATGCGATTGCCTGGGTGTACGTTTTTCCCTCCATTACTACACCGTATTTCAAAGAACCCTGGGGGCTGGTGGTCAATGAGGCCTTCAATCAAGGCGTGCCGGTGATCGCCACCGACGCGGTGGGCGCGGCGGCTGGCGGATTGGTGCAGGACGGAGTCAACGGGTTCGTGGTGCCGGAACGGAATAGCGCGGTGCTGACCCGCGCACTGCAACGCATTCTGGACGACGCAGACCTGCGGGAGCGTTTGAGCCAGAACGCTCGAAAAATCATCGCCGGTTGGGATAATGAGCGGATGGTGCTGGGGTTTCGGCAGGCGATTGAGTATGTGATACGGAATCATTAATTCCGCCGCTTTGGAGGATTGGGATGAGGGCAAGCCATGAAATTAAACAGCGTCAGAAGAAATTTATAAACGAAAAGTTGCAACCCCTAGAGAGGATTGAATACGAGGGCAATTATTATCACGATTTTTTCAGAAGTCTACCCTTTGTTGCTCTCAAGCAACTTTTAGATAGGATGAGCCTCTCATTAAACCAGAAAACTGTGCTGGTAGCTGGCTGCGGAGTCGGGACAGATATACATTATCTGAGTAAGCACTACACTGGGGTTGAGTTTATAGTTTGTGATTTGTCAGAAGAGGCTGTCAAAATCTGCATCAAGAATTGGCCGACCGCTCGGGGGTATGTAGAGGACATCGAGAGATTAACATTTGCTGATGAAAGTTTTGATTTTGTCTTTGT